>CACYXZ010000001.1 GCA_902778525.1 Oscillospiraceae bacterium
GACCGACTGCGGCGACGCGCGATTCCGTGCGATGGGACCTGCCGCGTTAGCGGTGGGCGCGCGTACATCGAGCTGGTAGCGCGGAGTCCGCACACCGAATTTGCAGTCGAGCGTTTAATCTTGTACTGTTTACCCCTGGCGTGGGAGAATCGCAAAGGGGGAACCCCCTTTGCCCGGTTCTTTTCTCCATTTCTTGCCGGCCAAGAAATGGAGAACGCGCGCCCACTGCTGTCGCAGCGGGTCCCATCGCACGGAATGGGCCGCCGGAGGCTTCCAGAAAAGAGTTCGACAAACTCCAATCTGCGCGTCCCGGTTTCTCTGCAAAAAATGGGCCGCTGAAGAGCGGCCCATTTGTATGGCTGAGGATCAGTCCTCGGGATCGATGAACTCGTCGGAATCCATGTATGCCACAGCCTCCATGCCGGCGATACGGCCGGAATTGATGGCATAGGACATGGTGGAACCGGGATGATAGAAGCAGTAGGAATCGGCAAATACGGTGGCGGTGTCGGTGCCGCAGGCGTACAGGCCGGGGATGGGATCAAGGTCATTGTTGAGGACCTGCATGTTCTCGTTGACCTGGATGCCGCCCAGAGAACCGTAGCCGGAGGGATAGTGCTTGGCCGCGTAGAAGGGCGCCTTCAGGATGGGCTTGAGGAACTTGGCAGGCTTGGTGAACTGCCAGTCATAGCCAGCCTGGGAGCCGTTGCACATGGCGTTGTATTCCTCGATGGTCTTCTGCAGGTTCTTCAGGTTCACGCCGGTGACCTCGGCCAGCTCCTCGATGCTCTGGCACTCGAAGAAGTTCTGCTCGGTGTTCTCGGTATAGGCCACTTCCTTGTCCTCAGAGGCGAAGACGGAGTTGCCGCCGGCAGACTCGGCGCCGGAGAAGTACAGCTCCTTCTCACGCTCCCAGTTGTCCAGGTTGGTGATGCCGTGGTGGTAGGTGATATAGTCGAGGCCGTGCTCCTTGTAGTAATCGACGATGGTGGAGTCGATGATGGAGACACCGATGTGCTTCTTCTGCAGCAGCAGGGAGTTGCCGGTGTAGGTGGTGTTGTCCATGATGGCCTCGTTGATGAAGCGCTTGCCGTCCAGGTTGACCATCAGATTGGGCTGACGCATGGTCTCGGAGAGGGTCTTGAACACGTCGGTGGTGCCGGGGGTGTTGTAGGTGACCTCCATGTTCACCGCGGCCTTCTTGCCGCCGATGTCCCAGACCATGTTCATGCCGTCGCCGTCGAGGCCGGGGATCCGGAAGGTGAACATATCGACGCCCCACTTCCAGCCCATGTACTTCTCGATCATCTCCACGTTGTTGCCGATGCCGCCGGTGGTGACAATGACGGCGTTGCAGAGGCACTCGATCTCCTCGCCGGACTCATCCACGGCGATAACGCCCCGGAGCTGGCCCTGGGAGCCGGTGAGCAGCTTCTTGACGGAGGTATTCAGATTGAACTCCACGCCGATCTCACGGGCATACTCGGTGACGGTCTTGATCATCACGGAAGCGCAGCGCTCGGTGGGCTTGTTGGAGCCGGGGACCTTGACCATGTGCTGGGTTTCCTTGGAGTTCTTGAAGTACTTGAACACGCCCAGGAACTCCACGCCCTTGTCCTGCATCCACTTGACGGTGTCGCCGGACATGTTGAACCAGCGGCGGACCAGCTTGGCGTCGGAGCGCCAGTGGGTGTACTCCATGAAGAAGTTGAAGGCGTCGTCCTTGGTGTAGTTGTTGGTCATGGATTCTTTCTGCATCTGGGATTCCACTGCAAAGAAGGCCATGCCCATGTTGGCCGCGCCGCCGATGGTGCCGGACTTCTCAAAGACGACAACAGAGCCGCCGCCGGTGGCGTTCAGGGATTCCTGCGCCTGAGTGGCCGCGCAGAGGCCGGACATACCGCCGCCAACGAGGACGACATCGGCTTCCATTTGTTTCATATGATATCCTCCTAAAAAAGTTTTCTTTTCCTTAGCTTTATCATTATAGAGCAAAATTGCGTTTTCTACAAGTATTTTTTTGAGACAAACTGCCAAATTGCCGGCGGACCGTTGTGTAAACGGGATAAATTTGATATAGTAGAACAAATCCCGGAAAAGAAGGTGTTTTTGTGGCTGAAATCGTCTGTATGGGAGCGGCCTTCCGGACGGAGCAGATCGACGCGCTCCGCTCCGCTGCGGAACCGGCAGGATACGCGGTTCGGATCCTGGATTTGGGAACGGAATACGCGCCCGACACGCTGGAGGACTGTGAGATCCTCTGCGGGCACTGCCCGGAGGAGCTGCTGCGGAACGCGAAGAAGCTCAGGTGGATCCAGCTCACCTCCGCAGGTGTGGACCGGATGGCGGATCCGTCCATCTACCCCCATGAGGGCGTCGTGGTCACAAACGCTACGGGGGTCTTCGGGATCTCCATTGCGGAGCATCTGATCATGGGAACGCTGATGCTGCTGCGGAAGATGCCCCATTATCTGGCCCGGCAGCGGGAGAAAACATGGCGGCGGGCGGAGGGGCTCCGTTTCCTTCACGGTTCCCGGGTGACGATTCTGGGGACGGGGGATCTGGGCGGGACCTTTGCCAAATACTGTGCGGCCATGGGCGCCCACCCTGTGGGGGTCAGCCGCAGCGGCCGGGCGAAGCCGGAATTTGAGCGGGTGTATCCCGTGGACCGGCTCCGGGAGGCGGTCCGGGACGCGGATATCGTGGCAGCCTGTCTGCCCGGTACCCGGGAGACGTATGGCCTGATCAGCCGGGAGATCTTCGCGGCCATGAAGCCGGGCGTGCTGTTTCTCAACGTGGGCCGGGGCAGTACAGTGGACGAGGACGCCCTGATCGACGGACTGCGCAGCGGTCACATCGGCGGTGCGGTGCTGGATGTGTTCCGGCAGGAGCCGCTGCCGGAGGACAGTCCCCTCTGGTCGATGGACCATGTGATCCTGACGCCGCATATGTCCGGCTCCGGCTGGGATACGGACAATATCGACCGGATCTATGCGCTGTTTCGGGATAATTTCGCGCGTTATCTGACAGGAGAGCCGCTGCGGAACGTGGTGGACCTGCGCAGACAGTATTGACACAGAACAGGAGAGATCGTATGGAAATCAAAGTGCTATCACAGGAAAACGGCATGGCGGAGGTGCAGATCAATCTGCCCGGCGCGGACCTGGCCGCGGCCATCGATAAGGTTTACGACAAGCATAAGGCAAAGCCGGACTTTCAGATCCTCCGGGAGACGGTGGATTCCGACCCGGCTGCCAGAGGACTGCTTCAGGAGGCGGTGCAGGCGCTGTTTTCCGGGATCTACGAGGACGCCATGAAGCAGGTGGACCTGCCGGTGGCTTCGGAGCCCAAGGTGACGGTGTCCGGCGCCAGCGAAAAGGACGGCGCGGAGTTCCGGCTGAGCTTTGCGCTGCGGCCGGAGATGAAGCTGGGCCGCTATAAGGGGATCCACGTCAGGATGCCGGATGTGACGGTCACGGAGGAGGAGTTCCTGGAGGCGCTCCGACAGGTGGAATCTCAGCACTTTATGCCGGAAACGGTGGAACGCCCCGCTGCCCTGGGAGATATCACGGTGATCGACTTTGAAGGATTCCAGGACGGAGTCGCTTTTGCCGGAGGGAAGGGCAGCGACTATTCCCTGACCCTGGGCTCCGGCCAGTTCATCCCCGGCTTTGAGGATCAGCTGGTGGGGGCTTCCGCAGGCGATCAGGTGGATGTGAACGTGACGTTCCCGGAGCAGTATCAGGCGGAACACCTGGCCGGAAAGCCGGCGCTGTTCAAGGTAACGGTGAAGGAAGTGCGGGAAAACCGGCTCAAGCCCCTGTCACCGGAGGAACAGCAGCAGCTCCGGGAGGCCGTGGTCCAGCGGAAAAAGGACCTGGCGGATCAGTCCATTGAGGACCAGGTCCTGAAGGTGATCCTGGAGGAAGCGCAGGTGGAGCTGCCGGAGGCCATGGTGGAGAGCGAGGCAAATATCTGCGTCCAGCAGTTTGCCGCGGAGCTTTCCGCCAAGAGCATGTCCTTTGAACAGTTCTGCCAGCAGAACGGAAAGACCTTCGATACCGTGCTGGAGGAGATGAAGCCTCTGGCCAGACGGCGGATCCAGTTGCGGCTGGTGCTCAGCGCCATCGCCAAGGCAGAGAACATCACGGCGGAGGATGCGGAGGTGGAGCAGGCCTGGGAGCAGATGGCCATGCAGTACGGACTCCCCGTGGCTCAGCTCAAGCAGTACGCCGGAGCGGATACAGAGAAGGAGATCCGGGCGGACATCGTCAATCAGAAGGCATATACCCTTCTGCGGGAGAGCACAATCCTGGATCAGGCATAAGCATTTCGGAACAAGCCGGGGCGGCGCATACGATGGTATGCGCCGCCCCGTTATTCCTCCGGGGGCCGGCAGAGACAGCGGCAAGGGGACAATTGTGTCAGCTTTGAGAAGATCGGACGAGTTTTGAGAATTTACAACCTTTCGTTCTACGGTAGAATGAAAGTGTCAATATGATAAAAGGAGGAACCTGTATGAAAAAGTCTGTTTTAGCGCTGCTGCTTGCCGCTTGCATGCTGCTTGCCATGATGGCCGGCTGCGGAAGCGCTGCAGAGCCGGCCGCTTCCGGCGCGGGCGCAGAAGGCAGCGCCGCTGAGGCGGAAGCTCCCGCGGCGGAACCCGAAACCGAAGCTGAGGCCGAGCCTGCCGCTGAGGCGGAAACTCCTGCAGATTCTGCAGTGGAGCCGGAAGAGCCCGCGGAGCCCGCGGAGGAGATCGTACTCCCGCCCTATGAGCCCGGCGACGACACTCCGGTGACCATGCTGTTCCAGTTCATGCCCTTCTTCCAGAGCTGGTTCCCCGAAGGCTGGGGCTCTTCCCCCTGGTGGGATGAGTTTGAGAGCCGGACCAATACCACCTGGGAGCTCCGGGAGATCTCCGGCATGGCATGGCAGGAGAACGTGAATCTTTTGTGCGCTTCCAACGATCTGCCCGACGTGGTATCCAACATCGGCAACGTCTACAGCGGCGGCCTGTCCCAGGCCATCCGGGACGAGATGATCCTGGATCTGAGCCCCCTGGTGGAGGAGAACGCGCCGTACTATTACAACGCCATCTCTCAGGACGAGTACACCATGCGGACCATCATCAACGACGACGGGGAGATGGGCGGCATGTACGCCGTCAACTCCAAGGTGTATCCCGTGACCAACGGCCTGTGGATCCGGAAAGACTGGCTGGACGGCATCGGCATGGACGTACCCCGGACCACCGAGGACATGAAGAAGGTTCTTGCCGGTTTCCGGGATACCTACGGCGCCGACATCGGCCTTTATCAGATGGTACACATGAATGAAAACAAGGTATTCACCGCCGTGGAAGGCGTGTGGAACGCGTTTGGCTCCACGGACTTCTATCTGGAAGGAGACGAGGTCCGGTTCGGCCCTGTGCAGGACTACTATTTTGACTATCTGGCCTTCCTGAAGGATCTGGCTCAGGACGGTCTGTTCCTGACCTCTTCCATGACGGACCAGACCTCTATGACCCTGTTCGCCTCCGGCGGCATCGGCATCCAGGGCGATGACCCGGACAACCTGACGGCCAACATCGCGCTGCTCCCCGAAGAGGAGCAGGCCAAGGTGGAAATGGTTCCCATGGCTGCGCTGGGCGAACCCACAGAGCTGGGTCCGAGAGCCAGCATCGCCAACGGCGAGGGAAGCATCTCCATCTCCACCAACTGCGAAGCGCCTGAGGCTGTGCTCCACGCCATCGACTATCTGTTCACCGAAGAAGGCGCGATCCTCAGCTCCTACGGCATTGAAGGCCTGACCTTCGAGTACGAGGACGGACAGCCCCAGCTTACCGATCTGATTCTCAAGGATCCTGACGGCATGCCCGCAAGAGCCGCCATGGGGTACTTCTGCAACCCCGGCCTTCCCGGCATCATCGATCCCGACCGGAGCCACAAGTACTGGAGCGACGCCCAGAAATCCGGCTACGGCATCTGGGAATCCGCCTACACCGGATCCTCCATGACCTTCCCCAAGGACGCCCTGTCCCTGACCACGGAGGAGCAGGATTCCATCGCTGTGTACTACAACGACATGGTGACCTACGCCACGGAATGGGCCAACGGTGTGGTGTTCGGCGACACAGAACTCACCGACGCGGAAATCGAGACCTACCGCAAGACCATGACCGACTCCATGCACATCGAGGAGATCACCGGCGTGTATCAGGCGGCCTATGACCGCTTCCTGGCACGGGACGTCGGATAATCGAAACCAGAATGTCGCCCTCCGGGAAACCGGAGGGCGATTGATAACCGTTGGTGATTCGCTTATAATAGTAAAGAGGTAACAGCAAAAACATTGGAACAGGAGGAATCTCAATGACCACAGAACTTCTGGTGGAACGCTGGGAGGACCAGCGGACCATCAAGAATCTTATGGGAAAGTATGTGAACTGCCTGCTCCTGAACCGGCAGGGAGAGATCTTTGACGGGTTCTGGAGCGAAAGGCCCGACGTGAGCCTGACCTTCAACGACGGAAGCTATGTGGGCCGTCCGGCGGTCAGCGGGTACTACGCGGCGGCGGTGGAGCGGAACAAGCTCTCTGCAAAACTGCTGAAAAACCGTCTGCCGGAGAAACTGGGAGGACGTTCGGAGGAAGAACTCTACGGCATCGGTCCCTTCCAGGTCAAGCCCTTGACCGCCCCGGTGATCGAGGTGGCGGAGGACGGCCAGACCGCCAAGGGCCTGTGGTTCAGCCTGGGATGCTCCGCCGAGGTCACAAGCCGCGGCCCGGAGGCCAACTGGACCTGGGGCTATTTCGCCGGGGACTTCGTCTATGAAGAGGACGACTGGAAGATCTGGCATCTGCAGTACCTGTGCGACGTGGATTCCCTCTGCGGACAGTCCTGGGGCAGGGAAGTGATCCCCTATCCGGAACTGCCGGAGTTTGCCGCCCTCAAGGATTTTTCGTATCCGCCCTATACGGTGGCGGAGAACGTCCGGGCGCTGTATTCCGCGGACCGGCCCCTGACCGCCGCGCCCCGGATCCCGGAGCCCTATGATACCTTCGCAAACACCTTCTCCTACGGAAAGGCGGTGGACTGAATGAAAGCGCCGAAATACACCGATGAAGAGCTGATCGCCCGCGTCTGGGACGTGGAGGAAATCAAAAAAGTCTGCGCCAAACGGGTCTACTATGTGGCAAACGACTGGCGGAAAAAGGAGCTGGAGGACCTGTGGGTCTCCGGCGAGGCGGCGAAAAAGACCGCCTCCTTCGGACGGAACTGGGGTTATTATGTGGGCATGGATGCCATCGAGGATTATTATGTAAACCAACATGACAAAAAGATCGAAGCCCTCCCCGGCAAAAGCCACGGAGACGGCTGCCTGTTCCTGCATCCCGCCTCCACGGGCCTGGTCTATGAAGCCTATGACGGAAAAACAGCCCGGGGCCTGTGGTACTGCATCTCCCAGGAGACCCTGCCGGTCAGCGAAAGCGAGGCGGACGCCCGGTGGTACATGGAAAAGCTGGCCATTGATTTCCTGAAAGAGGACGGGAAGTGGAAGATCTGGCATCTGGTCATCGCCACAGACCTGCAGAGTGAGGCGGGACAGGACTATATGAAGCAGAAGGTCTATCTGCCCGACGAGGAGAACCCGGCTTTTGTGGAGTTCGGTACGCCGACGATCCCCATGCTGACCCATAACGCCATGTACAACTGGCTGGACAACTATCCCGCGCCGCCGGTGCCATACCGGACCTTTGACGAGGACAACAGCTACGGTCCTGAAGGACACCCGGACTACATCGCAGAGGAGGACAGATAAGATGAGAAACAAGCATTTGGACCTCCATCAGCGCATTGTCAATGCCGCCGCCTCCCAGGAGGTGGAGAATGTCAAGGCCCAGCACACCTATTATCACGGCAGGGCGGACGCCTACGGCGAATGGCACAACATCTGGAGCCATGATCCCTGGTGCTCCTGGGGCCATATCTTCGGCCGGATGCGGGGCTGGGACCAGATCTGGGCAGGTTCCGTCACCCATTACGACAATATGGCCATGGAGCTTCAGCTCAAGAACCAGAAGATCTATCCGGAGCTGGGCGGACTGGATCCCCGCCCTCTGATGGAGGCCTCGGTCCATACGCTCTTCACCGATGTGATCGAGGTGGCCGACGACGGAAAGTCCGCCCGGGGATCCTTTATCACCCCCGGCGTGATCTTTTGCCGTCTGAACCGCCACCAGTACCCCTACTGCAACGTGCTGTGGGAGCGCTACGGCTCGGATTTCGTGCTGGAATACGGCAAGTGGAAATACCTGCACGAGCAGGTGTGCCCGGATATTATGGGCAAGCTGGACATGACCAATTTCGCCCATGAGGATTTTGAACGGCTCACCGCCCCCCAGGAGAAGGGCATCGGCCCCGTGACGCTGGGAGAGGACCCGGACGTGACGGACCCCGGTCCGCTGCACCTGCCCTATTCCGTGATCATGCCGCCGCAGAATACGGTGCCCTGGCCGGAGCCCTACCGGACGCTGGACAATGACAACAGCTACTGCCCGGTCAAGACCTTTGCGGAGCTTCAGGCGGAAAAAGGATAAAACAAAAACGCACCGGAACCTGCAGGTTCCGGTGCGGACTTTTTTCGATCTCTACTTCGGCAGGGCGGAAAGAATCTCCATCAGTTCCCGGCCCTTTTCGCTGATCTGATACTCCACTTTCGGAGGGAAACAGACATGTTTCCGCCGGGTAATCAGCCCCATGGAGAGGAGCTCCTGAAGCTGGGATGCCAGAACGCCCCGGGAGAGGCCGTCCAGCGCATTCTGAATGTCGCCAAAGCGTTTGGCTGCTGCAGTGGTGTTCAGGATCGGAAGCATCCACCGGCTGGACAGGACCCGCCGGCAGGAGGAAAATGCGGATGTTGGGTACAATCGGCTCACGCTCCCTTCAAACGGCGGCTTCCCGCTGCCAGCGAAGGTGCCAGGCCTCCACAGCGGTGAGGAAAGGGATATATTGTTCTCCGGCCTCCGTCAGCCGGTACTCCACCACCTTGGGCGGCTTGGAGGAGTGGTCCACCCGACGGACCAGGCCGTCCCGCTCCAATTCTCTGAGCTGCCGGGTCAGGACGTTCGGCGCCGCTTCGGGAAAGGATTTCACCAGCTCATTCCACCGGGCCGGCGAAGAAGCCAGACAGGAGAGAAGCTCCAGCTTCCATTTCCCCGTCAGAGGCTCCGCCGCGGTGAGGATCCGTTCCGCGTCACAGGTGGCCATATCCGTCACTTCCTTTCTCCCCTATTATACAGGCCCGGCGGGGCACGGGGACTTTTCAATCTCTCCAAAACCTTCTCAAAACACACGGAAAGTTCAGGAAAGCATTGAAACCAAGGGGAAAGGCCCCATTGTCATGGAAATGTTGATTTTGATAACCGAAGAATGGTCCAAATCCCGGAGAAACCCTTGACAATCTCCCGCGATTGTCGTTTATTATGAGGTCAGAAGGACCGGTCAGTTCCAAAGGCGGAATCCCGGAATGACGGACAGTCCAAATCCGGCGGAACGGAATGAAAGGAGACAGTGTTATGAGCGGTACAGTTCCATCGTTAACCATCGTTTGTATGGCAATATCCTGTGCGGTCAGCTTTTGTCTGCCGGTGATCCTGCTGCTTTATTTCCGGAAGAAGAAAGGGGCCGATTTCCTGCCGTTTTTCATCGGCTGTGCCGTCATGCTGGTGTTTGCGCTGATTCTGGAGGCTGCGGTACATACGGTGGTGCTGGCCACGCCGGCCGGGGCGTTTATCCAGGATCATTTGTGGCTTTATGCCCTGTATGGCGGTTTCATGGCAGGCCTGTTTGAGGAGACGGGAAGGTGGATCGCGTTCCGGACCGTCCTGAAGCACAGGCAGGACAAGGACGCAAACGCGCTGATGTACGGCGCCGGTCACGGCGGATTCGAGGCGGCGGCGATCGTCGGTGTTGCAATGATCAACAACCTGGTCTGGTCGGTGATGATCAACAGCGGAAACAGCGCGGCCGTGACGGACTCTCTGACCGGCGACACGCTGGCCCAGGTTCAGCAGTCCATGCAGACGCTGGTTTCCACGCCCTCCTACCAGTTCCTGCTGGGCGGCGTGGAGCGGATCTTTGCCGTGGCGATCCAGATCTCCCTGTCCGTGCTGGTCTGGTTTTCGGTCAGGAGGCCGGGAAGAGGATACCTCTATCCGGCGGCGATCCTGCTCCATCTGATCGTGGATGCGGTGACCGTGATCCTTTCCGGAATGGGGATATCCACAATTCTGCTGGAGGCGGTAATCGGATGCCTTGCAGTGCTCATCGCACTGCTGGCAAAGGGAATCTGGAAGAGATTCACAGCTGAATCATGACAATCAGAAAGCGCCGCGGAATGATTTCATTCCGCGGCGCGCTTTATACTCGATGCAACAGCCAGGATCACCCGGCGGTAATCACCGTCAGGGGCGGTTCGGGCGTCTCCACCCGCTGGAAATCGGCGCCCAGATCCCGGAGCTTTTCCACAATGTTTTCATAACCCCGTTCCACATATTTGATCTCACTGATGGTGGTGGTGCCCTCGGCCGCAAGGCCGGCAATGACCATGGCGGCGCCGGCCCGGAGATCGCAGGCCTTGACAGGGCAGCCGCGCAGTTTGTCTACGCCTTCGATCACAGCTACTTTGCCGTCGACCTGGACGTTGGCGCCCATACGGCGCAGCTCACCAATGTAGCGGAACCGGTTGTCCCAGACGCTTTCGGTGATCATGCTGGTTCCGTTCGCCACGGTCATGCACACCGCGATCTGCGGCTGCATATCGGTGGGGAAGCCGGGGTATGGATTGGTTTTGACCTTAGTTTTATTGAGGTGTCCGTCGCTCTCCACCAGCACGGCATCGCCTTCGTTGGTGATTTTGACGCCCATTTCCCGCAGCTTGGAGGAGATGCAGTCCAGATGCTTGGGGATCACGTTCTGGATCCGGACCTTTCCGCCGGCGGCGGCCACAGCGGCCATATAGGTGCCCGCCTCGATCTGATCGGGAATGATGGAGTAGTGTCCGCCCCGCAGACGTTTGACGCCGCGGACTTTGATCACGTCGGTGCCGGCGCCGGTGATGTTGGCGCCCATGGCGTTGAGGAAGTTGGCCAAATCCACGATATGGGGCTCTTTGGCGGCGGGCTCGATGATCGTCAGACCCTCAGCCAGCACCGCGGCGATCATGATGTTCATGGTCGCGCCCACGGAGACGATATCCAGAGATACCCGGCCGCCGTGCAGCGGGGCCTGGGTGGTGGCAACGATGTCGCCGTTGATGGTCTCCACGTTGGCGCCCATGATGTTGAAGCCCTTGATGTGCTGGTCGATGGGCCGGACGCCGAAATCACAGCCGCCGGGCATGGCGACGGTGGCCTTGCCGAAACGGCCCAGCAGCGCGCCCACCAGATAATAGGAGGCGCGGATCTTACAGGCCAGCTCGTGGGGGGCGGAGGTGGTCCGGACCGTGGAACAGTCCAGTTCAAAGGTGGTCTTGTTGATCATGCGTACCGAAGCGCCCATCCGGGTGAGTATGTCAAGGAACAGCTGAATATCGGAGATGTCCGGAACGTTTTCGATCCGGCATACGCCGTCCACCAGAAGCGCCGCCGGCAGAATGCCGACCGCGGCGTTTTTCGCGCCGCTGATATTTACGGTCCCGTAAAGCGGCTTCCCGCCATGAATCACATATTGTGCCATATTGCACCCTCTCAATCATTTCTTCTTGTTCTATAGTATGCCGCGCGCGTGCGGGTTGTATCAACAAAAAACGCGCCGCAGCCGGAAAATTGATTTACATAATCCTCACAGGCGTTGTTAGTATAGCACATTCCACCTGCATTGTAAAGAATTGGCCTGCAAAAAAAGCACCGGATCTCTTTCGAAATCCGGTGTTTTTTCATGAAATGCCGCAAAAATATCGGACAAATGGGAAAAATTACCGAAATGCTTCCCGCAGTTGATGCAGGAAAGGCTTCAAATCCCGGCACAGGGCTTCGGCAGAGCGGGTCGCCCGGGAAGGAAGGTCCAGCCAGTCCGGTACGGGGATGGGCAGCCGCTCAAACCGCCGGGCAAACTGGAGATGAACGTTCATGGCAAGGGCCCGGGGAAGCTGCTGCTCAAAGAATCTGGTGTTGCGGCTCTGATAGTATTGGAGCCGGCTCCAGGCGATCTCCCGATAGACGGTGCGGCACCCCTGGGCCTGGGAAAGCGCCTCGATGCCGCGCTTGGAGCGGCGGGGACCCACGGAGGTGACAACGGCGGAGAACAGACAGGCCCCCAGACCGGCAAAGAGCTCCGGCAGCGCTCCGGCGAGCAGGGAGAGGGGAAAGAGGGCGACCATGATGACAAAACAGACGACGGAGATCAGATCATAATTCTGAAGAACCGCGTAGCGGCTGACGGCGTCGTGCAGGTAAATGCTGTAGAAGAAGCCTGCGACGCCTGCCAGAATGGCGAGCACCAGGAACCCGCCGCCGTCAGGGAGCAGCTGGGAGACCAGATGTCCGATGGCCACAGCCAGCAGGATACGGCCGGGAATCTGGATCAGGACCGGATTGCCGCCGCTGCGGTCAAATATCACCCGGTAGAGGGAGCGCCGGGAAGCGGCGCGAAACTGGGCTGCCGCCCGTGAAAACCGGCCGGGGGTGGCGGCAACGCGGAGTTTGTTTCCGAAAATACTGTAGAACAGCCGCTGCTCCGCCGCGCTGCGCTCCGATCCCATCTCCATGGTCCGGGTCAGGAGCACGACGCCCTGACGGGAACGGGAGAGAGCAAGGTATCCCAGCGAAGCCCATTCCAGAAGCATGGCCGTCACGTCGCAGGTGCTGCCGTCCAGCGTCATGGGCATCTGGCAGGGCAGGATCCCCTCCGGGATCAGCAGGCGGGGGAGCCCCGGAGACCGGGGAAACCAGAGCTTGGTCCGCCAGTAGATGATCATCAGCAGCCAGATCAGCAGCATGACCACCGTCAGAATGTTCACCGCCACCACGGGGAGCTTGGAACTGCGCACGCGGAAATAGCCGTTGGGCAGCGTCATGGACGCGGACAGGGAATCGTAGGCCATCAGCGAGGAGACGGAACCGCCGAAGCTGGTTTCCGTCACGGTAAGTCCCGCCTCGGATTGGGTAAGCAGGCTGTGATAGCCGCTGACGATCTCGGGCTCAGCGTCAAAGGCGGCGGGCATCAGCACCTGAAAGGAGCAGGAACCCACATCCTTTGCCCAGCGGGAGGACAGCAGGCCCAGAGAGAAGGCGTCGGCCTCCTCGTCGCCGTCGTCCCGGTAAGGGACGGTGTACCGGACCAGAAACGTCACAGTGCCAAGGAAGCCATCACGGCGCTTTATGATCACGTCTGTCCCCTGATCGGTTTCCTCCATGGAAAACCGGAAATCGCTGACGGAGACTTTGGATACCTGCGTCTCCGGCAGAGGGATGGCGATCTGTCCGGTGGTGGTGTCAAAGGAGAGCTGATACGTCGCAGAGACCTGAGCCTGTCCGTTCCCGGAAACCTCGGCGGTGACAGCCACGCTGTCCACCGAATAATCCGCCAAAACGGGGATGGTCAGAAGGCATATGAAAAACAGGGAAAAAAAGATTTTTTTCATCTGTCTCACTCCAAATAAAAGTGGTATAAGAATATCATATTTCGCGGACAAATACAAGAAAACCCGGGAAAATTCCGAAATACAGGGTCTCGATCAGAAAAAAACAGCAGATTTTGTGGTTTTGACAATGGTTTCTTTTGACTTTTGAGCGGAATTGGGATAGTATGGGGACAGATACAAGGAGTCGGATCTTATGAAGGAATTGATACGCAGACATGAGGAGTTTATCCTGTATGCGCTCTTCGGCGTCGGCACGGTCACGGTGGATATGGGATTGTACTGCCTGCTGGTGGACCGGGTCGGGATTCCCTGGGCCAACGCATGGGGATGGCTGGGAGCGGTGCTGTTTGCATTTCTGACCAATAAATACTTTGTCTTCCACACCGGCCACAGGGGCGCCACGGAGGCGGTCCGGGAATTCTGGGAATTCGTGGCGGTGCGTCTGGTGTCCCTGCTGCTGGAGGTCCAGGGCGTGGCGTTCCTGGTGAGCCGCGGCGCGGACTATCCTGTGTTTGGAATCACGGGCGGCGTTGCGAAGATCCTCGTCACGATCCTTGTGATCGTCATCAACTACGTGTGCAGCAAGTTTTTTATCTTTCGAACGGAGCGTGCCGGGGTATGACGCAGGATGAACGGTTTATGGCGGAGGCCCTGTGGCTGGCGGAAACGGCGGCGGCGGAGGGCGAAGTGCCCATCGGCTGCGTGGTCGTAAAGGACGACCGGATCGTGGGCCGCGGCCGCAACCGCCGGGAAAAGGGGAAAACCGCTCTGGGCCACGCAGAACTGGACGCCATTGCGGAAGCCTGCCGGAACCTTGGCGGATGGAGACTGTGGCAGTGCAGGCTCTATGTGACGCTGGAGCCCTGCCCCATGTGCGCCGGCGCCATCATCAATGCCCGGATCCCCGTGGTGATCTACGGCACGGAAGATCCCAAGGCGGGATCGGTTGCGTCGAAGGTCCGAATGTTTGACCTGGGCTTCAACCACAGGCCGGAGGTGATCTCCGGCGTCCTGAAGGAGGAGTGCGCCGCGTTGCTTCAGGCTTTTTTCCGGGATCTCCGGGCGAGGAAGCGGCTGGAAAACGCCCCCGAAACAGCCGGGAAAAAAGAGCCCGCTGATTGACAAAAGAGCCGCTTCGCGATATGATAATATGACTGTAATCATATTGTCCCGGAAGAAAACCGGACTTCGTTTGCATGCAGGAAAGGAGATATCTCATGAAGGGAATCATTCTTGCGGCCGGAAAGGGTACAAGGCTGTATCCCATCACCCGGCCGGTCTGTAAGCCGCTGCTGCCGGTCTACGATAAACCCATGATCTACTATCCGCTGAATCTGCTGATGACGGCAGGGATCCGGGATATTCTCGTGATCGTTCCGCCGGACGACCAGGAGCCGTTTGTGAATCTCCTGGGAGACGGCAGCAAGTACGGCGTCAGTATTGCGTATATCGAACAGAAGGTCCAGCGCGGCATTGCGGACGCGTTCCTCATCGGCGCGGACTTTATCGGCGGCGATTCGGTGTGCCTGGCCCTTGGAGACAATATCTTCTACGGCCCCGCGTTCCGGCAGAAGCTCCGGATCGCGATGAAAAACAAGGAGGGTGCCACGATCTTCGGCTACTATGTGGCGGATCCCCGGCCCTTCGGCGTGGTGGAATTCGATCAGAACGGCAAGGCGATCTCCATCGAGGAGAAGCCGGCGCATCCCAAGTCCAACTACATCGTGCCGGGACTTTACTTCTACGACAACCAGGTGGTGGAAATTGCCCGGCAGGTTCAGCCCTCGGATCGGGGAGAACTGGAGATCACCTCCGTAAACAACGCCTATCTTGACCGGGGAATGCTGAATGTGGTCCCGCTGGGGGGAGAGTTTTCCTGGTTTGACGCGGGCAACGCCGACAGCCTCTATGAGGCGGCGGGCGCCATCCGCGCGGCCCAGCGAAGCGGCGTGATGCTGGGCTGCCTGGAGGAAACCGCCTTCCGGAACGGATGGATCGGCCGGGAGCAGCTGCTGGCGCTGGCAAAGGATATGGAAAAGACCAGATACGGGCATTATCTGCAGGCTGTGCTGGGGGATCTGGAATAACGGAAGGAACGGAAAAGGGAGAGAAAAGGCGTGGGGAAAAAACCGGTCTATGAATGCATAAAGCGAATATTTGACCTGGTGTTCTCGCTGGTCGCTGCAGTGGTGCTCTCTCCGCTGCTGCTGATCGTCGCTGCGTGCATCGTGGCGGAGGACGGCTTCCCCGTCTTTTACAAGCCCCGGCGGGTGGGCTACCGCGGGAAACCCGTGGTGGTGTTCAAATTCCGCACCATGAAAAATAACGCGGACCGTCTGGAGGAGACCCTGACGCCGGAACAGCTGGAGGAGTACAAGAAAAACTTCAAGCTGGAGAAGGACCCCAGGATCACAAAAGTCGGCGCGTTCCTTCGGAAAACCAGTCTTGACGAGCTTCCCCAGCTGTTCAATATCATCTCCGGCAAGCTTTCGCTGGTCGGTCCCCGGCCCGTGCTCCAGGAGGAGACGGAGCTCTACGGAGAGGACCGGGAGCTGCTCCTGTCCTGCAAGCCCGGGCTCACCGGCCTTTGGCAGGCCTGCGGCCGCAGCAATGTGACCTATGAGGACGGCGCCCGGCAGGCGCTGGAATTGCGATATGTCCGGGAGCGGGGATTCCTGCTGGATCTGAAGATCCTGTTCTGGACTGTCGGGGCGGTCGTCCGGATGGACGGGGCGAAATAATTGGGAGGATGTAAATGAAATACGATTATCTGATCGTCGGCGCCGGCTTCTTCGGCGCGGTGTTTGCCCGTGAGGCGACAGCGAAGGGGAAAAAGTGCCTGGTGGTGGACCGGCGGAATCATATCGGCGGCAACTGCTATACGGAAACCGTGGAGGGCATCCATGTCCACAAATACGGCGCCCACATTTTCCACACCTCGGATAAAGCGGTGTGGAATTATATCAATCAGTTCACGGAGTTCAACAACTTCATCAATACACCGGTGGCGAACTACAAGGGCGAGATTTACAACCTGCCCTTCAATATGAACACCTTCAGCCGGCTCTGGGGCATCTCCACCCCGGCGGAGGCAAAGGCCATAATCGAATCGCAGCGCGGTGCGGTCACCGACCCGAAAAATCTGGAAGAGCAGGCCATTTCCCTCGTGGGCAAGGATATCTACGAGAAGCTGGTCAAGGGCTATACAGAAAAGCAGTGGGGCCGGAGCTGCAGCGAGCTGCCTTCCTTTATCATTCGCCGGCTGCCGGTGCGCTTCACCTACAACAACAACTACTTCTCCGACCGCTATCAGGGCATCCCTGAGGGCGGCTATACCGCCGTGTTCGAGCGGCTCCTGGAGGGGATCGAGGTCCGTCTGAACTGCGACTACCTGAAGGACCGGGAGAGCCTCCGGGCCATGGCGGACCGGGTGATTTACACCGGACCCATCGACGAATATTTCGGCTACTGCTACGGACCGCTGCAGTTCCGCTCCCTGCGGTTTGAAACGGAGATCCTGGATACGGACAACTATCAGGGCAGCGCCGTGGTGAACTACACCGACCGGGAAACGCCCTTTACCCGGATCATTGAGCACAAGCACTTTGAATTCGGCGCCCAGCCCAAAACTGTCATTACCCGGGAATACCCGGCGGACTGGAGCCTGGGGGACGAGCCTTATTACACCGTCAACGACGAGAAGAACAATGCGCTCTACGCCCGCTATGCGGAAAAGGCGGCGGAGGAGCAGGGCGTGTATTTCGGCGGACGGCTGGGAGAATACAAGTATTATGACATGGACAAGGTCATCGCCTCGGCGTTGGACCTCTGCGGGAAACTGCTGTGAAGATCCGGGTAATCATAGCTGCCCACAAGGCCTACCGGATGCCGGAGGACCCCATGTATCTGCCGCTTCATGTGGGCAAGGCAGGAAAAAATCTGGATCTGGGGTTTCCCGGGGACAATACCGGGGAGAATATCTCCGAAAAAAACCCTGCGTTCTGCGAACTGACGGGGATTTACTGGGCCTGGAAGAACCTGGACGCAGACTATGTGGGCCTTGCCCACTACCGCCGCCACTTCCGGGGGAGACCCGGCCGGGACAAGTGGGACTGCATCCTGACAGGGCAGCAGGCGGAGAAGCTCCTTCGGGAGACGGACGTGCTGCTGCCGAAGCGCAGGAACTACTATATCGAGACGGTGTACGGCCAGTACGTGCACGCCCATCCGTCGGAGCCGCTGGATCTGGCCCTGCGCCTGGCAGCGGAGCAGGGAGAAGGCTACGCCGCTGCGGCGGAGCAGCTCAAAAAGCGGAGCTGGACCCATATCTTCAATATGTTCATCATGAAAAAGGAGATCTTCGACGGCTACTGCAGCTGGTTGTTCCCCATTCTCTTCGAGGTGGAGCGGCAGACCGACACCGCCGCCTTCAGCGACTATGACAAGCGGGTGTACGGGTTCCTCAGTGAGCGGCTGCTGGACGTATATCTGGAGGCCAACGGCATCTCCTACCGGGAAGTCCCGGTGATGTTCATGGAGAAGCAGAACTGGCTGAAAAAAGGCGGCGCGTTCCTTAAACGCAAATTCTTTGGAAGCAAAGGGGATTAGACCATGGGAAATACCCTCAGGGATCTGCAGCTTTGTGAGCTGGAGATCGTCCGCAATGTGCTGGAGATCTGTGAAAAGCATGACCTTCAGATCTATATGATCGGCGGTACGTTCCTGGGCGCCGTGCGGCATCGGGGCTTCATCCCCTGGGATGACGACGTGGATCTGGGATTCTCCAGGAAGGACTATGAGACCTTCCTGCGGGTGGCCCCGGAGGAGCTGAAGAGCGGCTATTATCTCCGCCATTATGAGACGGACCCGACAATGCCCTACTATCCGGCCCAGGTGGTGGATCCCTCCTTTGAGATCCTGGACGTGTCCGCCAAGATCCCCAAGACCCGTTCCGCCTGGATCGACCTGTTCCCGCTGGACGGCATGCCCGACGGAGCGGTCTCCTATTTCATTCACAAATACCGGCTGCTGTACCTGCGGATGATGCTGAAGTTCAGCCAGTTCGATCAGGTGGTGGCCGTGAACCTGAAAAACCGGCCCCTCCACGAGAAGATTCTGGTGGCGGTGGGCAAACACCTGCATCTGGAGGGGAAACTCGACACCCTGAAGCGGATGCGGCTCATCGACCGTTGCCTGAAGAAGTATCCCTTTGAGAACTGCCGCCGGGTGGTGAATTTCATGGGGGCCTACAAGTTCCGGGAGGTCTTTGCCCGGAGCGTCTATGAGGATGTGACGGATTATCCCTTCGAGGACATCACGCTGCCCGGGCCCCGGGATTACGATCTGGTGAACAGGCAGCTCTACGGGGACTATATGACCCCGCCGCCGGTGGAGGAACAGAACAAGCACGGCACCATCACCGGGGAGACGGAACCATGAAGCGGATCAGCATGATCATTCCCGTGTACAACGCGGAACCCTACATCCGGGCCATGGTGGAATCCCTGCAGGCCCAGGACTGGGAGAATCTTCAGATCCTGCTCAGCGACGACGGCTCCACGGACGGCTCTGTGGATCTGATGACCGCTCTGGCCGAGCAGGATCCCCGGATCACCGTGGTGGTGGGGCCGAATACCGGCGTATCGTCTGCCCGGAACCGGGCCCTCCGGCTGGCGGACGGGGCGTATATCGGGTTTGCCGACAGTGACGACATCCTTGAGCCCGGATATCTCCATGGCCTGGTTTCTGCGCTGGAGGAATCCGGGACAGATATGGCCTGCTGCGGGTTTCACAGACACTATGTCCGGTCCGGAAAACAGGACGGCCTGCCCACGGACGGACATGACAGGGAGGTCGTGGACCGGGACGGCATGGCCCGGCTGATGCTCCGGCCCGACGGTTACACCACCGTCATGTGGAACAAGCTCTTCCGGCGGGAATCGCTGACCCGGCCGGACGGCGGCCTTCTGGAGTTTGACGAGACCCTTCATATTGTGGAGGATGGAGAGTATATTCTCCGGAGCGGCGTGCAGTCCGCGGTGTTTTTCCCGGACCGGCTGTACCGGTATTATGTCCGCACCAGCGGCGCCATGTACGGCGCGGTGAACGAACGGAAGCTGACGGAGCCTGCGGCCAGAAAAAAGATCGTGGCGCTGACAGAGGATCTGTCGCCGGAAACACAGAATCTGGCGAAAATGAAATATCAGAAGGGCATCCGGGATCTGATGTTCCACGCCGTCATCGACGGGGATGCCGCAAAGGTCTGGGACCTGCGGACGGAACTGAAAACCTACGCCGGAGAACTGTTCGCGTCGCCGGCGCTTTCCACAAAGGAAAAAATCAAATATCATGTCTATTACCCCATCATTTGCTTGAATCTCCGGCATATTGGTGCATTTTTAATGGACAGGCTCAGCGGTCACTGATAATGAAGGAGTAATCCATGGGATCCAAACAACTGCGGCAATGGCTGTATTACCTGCTGATAATTCCATACTTTAAGCCTGCCGTGTTTGGCGTGATGGAGGAAACTGCCTGGCTGGAAACGGCGTTCGATCTGTGGCGGCTGGCGGCCGCTGCGGTGATCTGCGTCCTCTATCTCCGGCAGATGATCCGGTTCCGGCGCAGGCCCTCGTCCGTGCTGATCCTTCTGGCGGTCTATCTGGGATTTGTGGCAGTTGGTACGCTGGTGCGGGAGGACAACCTGTGGGCGCTCATCAACTATGTGATGACCATCGTGACCTTCTGCATGCTTCTGGAGGTGCGGCTCCGGGAGGATCCGGCAATGGCGGTGGATATGCTGGTGATGCCTATGACGGTGCTGATCCTGGCGAATTTCGTTCTGGAGTGCATATTCCCCAGGGGACTGACCACCGGCGGCACCTATGGCTATTCCTACAATCTGCTGGGGATCGACAATATGCTCTCGCCGATGCTGGTGCCGTATATGTTCCTGGTGACGCTGCGGTCCTCCATGCTTCATGGACGGGTGAACTGGTTCGCGTATCTCATGATCTTTGTCGCTGCGGAGAGCCTGCTGCTGGTCTGGGCGGCCACGGGAATGATGGGAATGCTGGTGGCGCTGATCTTCCTGCTGTTTTTCTACGAGCGGAAAGGTCAGTTCCTGTTCAATTTCCTGACGGCTTCTCTGGCCGGGGCGGGACTGTTTTTCTCCATCGTCATGTTCCGGCTCCAGAATCTGTTTGAGTTTTTCATCACCGGAGTCCTGCACAAGGGCCTGAGCTTTACGGGCCGCACGGACATCTGGGACCGGGCGGTCTTCCTGTTTGAGCGCTCTCCCTTCCTGGGATATGGGATCGCCCAGTCCGGCAAGGTCTACCGGTTGGCAAAACACAAATACTATCACGCCCACAATGTGTTCCTGGAGATCCTGGTGGAGGGCGGACTGGGTGCGCTGATCGCCTATCTGTTCATGCTGGAGCGGGCGGGGCGGCAGCTGATGATCCACCGGAAGCATCCCTACGCCTGCCTGATCTCCGCGGGCCTGATGGCCGTGATGGTCATGACCGCCATGGAGCCGTATCTGGATCAGAACGGACTCCTGATCTATGCCCTGATTTTCCTGGGCCACTATGTTGGTTCCCTGATCCGGGGGGAGTACGTTCCCCCGCTGGGGGCAAAATAACCGGAAAAATAAAATGCGCCGGAGGTGATCCAGTATGGCGCGTACACAGAATTCCCTTCGTAATATCGGCGCCGCCATGCTGGGACAGATGGGCGGTATCCTGGTCAATCTTCTGGCCCGGGTCTTTTTCCTGCACTACCTGAACCAGACCTATCTGGGCCTCAACGGTCTGTTTACCAATGTGCTGACCATGCTTTCCCTGGTGGAGCTTGGGGTCGGGCCTGCC
The DNA here is from genome assembly GCA_902778525.1 of Oscillospiraceae bacterium. Classification (GTDB taxonomy): domain Bacteria; phylum Bacillota; class Clostridia; order Oscillospirales; family Oscillospiraceae; genus HGM13006. Next base: position 21,518 of record CACYXZ010000001.1, read on the forward strand.
ATGGCCTACAGCCTGTATGCGCCCCTGGCCAGGAACGATGTGGAGAAGATCAAAAGCCACATGGCGTTTTACAAGAAAGCGTATATCACCATCGGCCTGATCATCGGCGCGCTGGGACTGGCCTTCCTGCCGTTCTATACGGTGTTCATGGACGAGGTGCCGGATATTCCCCATCTGAACGTGATCTATCTGCTGTTTGTGGCCAATACTGTGGTGTCCTACTTCTATTCCTACAAGCGCAGTCTCATTGTCTGCGATCAGAAGAAGTACATTGAGACCGGGATCCACTACGGGGCGTACTTTGTCCTGAATCTGGTCCAGATCATATTCCTCGCCCTGACGAAGAATTATGTGGTGTTCCTGGTGCTTCAGGTGATCTCCACCTGGGGCGAGAACTTCATCCTGGCCCGGAAGGCGGACAAGCTCTATCCCTATCTGCGGGACAAGGACGTCAGGCCCATGGATAAGGACGACCGGAATATCATCTTCCGGAACGTGGCCGCCATGAGCATGCACAAGGTGGGGGCCGTGGTGGTGAATTCCACTGACAATATCCTCATCTCCAAGCTCATCGGTCTTGCCACCGCTGGCCTCTACAGCAACTACTACACCATCATTCATCCTCTGCAGACGGTGACCAATCAGATCTTTGAATCCATCGTGGCCAGCGTGGGCAATCTGTCCGCCAACACGGATGAGGAGGGCAGGGAACACCTGCGGGAGACGTTTAACGACGTGTTCTTCTTCGCCTTCTGGATCTACACCTTCTGCGCGGTATGTCTCCTGAACCTGCTGCCGCCGTTCATCGAGTTCATCTGGCTGCGGAACCGGGGCTGGCTGCTGGACCGGGGAACGCTGATCGTACTGGTGATCAACTTCTACCTTTACGGCATGCGCCGGCCGGTGCTGACCTTCCGGGACGCCTCGGGTGCCTTCTGGAACGACCGGTATAAGCCCCTGTTCGAATCCATCATCAATCTGGCGGCGTCGATCCTGCTGGCAAGACGCTTCGGGCTGATGGGCATTTTCCTCGGTACGATGGTTTCCACGGTGACCACCTCCCTGTGGGTGGAGCCCTATGTACTCTACAGGAACGTGTTCGACGCCCCCCTGCGGGACTATTTCATCCGGTTCGCGAGTCACGCGCTGGTCACCGCCGGGATCTGCTTCCTGAGCGTATGGATCTGCGGACTGGTGGGATACAGCCTCCTGAGCGTGATCCCCAGGCTCCTGATCTGTCTGGTTCTCCCCAACGGCGTCATGTTCCTGCTGTTCTGCCGCACCTCGGAATTCAAGTATTTCGGGCGGCTGGGGAAAGAGCTGTTAGGCAAGGTGCAAGACCATGTCGGGAAGTAGCCGCCGGGAGGCGTGGCTGGACGGCCTGAAGGGGTTCGGGATCCTGCTTGTGATTCTGGGGCATGTGCTGTCGGGCTATCTGGATGCGTGGACGTTCCCGGAAGCCTATGGGAGCTTTTACCCCGTCCGAACCTGGATCTACAGTTTTCACATGCCGCTGTTCTTCCTGATCAGCGGCTATACGTTCACGCTGGCCTACTGGAGGGACGGCTCACTGCGGCGGGACCGGTTCTTCCGGCAGCTTGTCAATCTGCTCTGGGTCTACGTGCTGTTCGCCCTGATCCAGTGGTGCGTCAAACAGGCGGTGCCGGATCTGGTGAATGAAGCCTATGACCTGCGGGATCTCCGGAGGATGTTTTTAGAGCCCCTGGGGAACTTCTGGTATGTCTATGTATTGTTCGTGATCTATATTCTTGCCGCGCTGGTCCGGCTGCCGGAGTGGCCCGGGTGGTGGCTTCTCGCGCCGGCGGCGGTGGCGGTCATGGCTGCGGACCTGCATCTGGACTGGACGCAGCTGACGGTCTACCGGGTCCTGTACCACTTCTTCTTCTTTGCCCTGGGCTGCTTTCTCAACCGACGGCGGGAACTGATCGGCAGCGCCAAGCTCGCCGGAGTCTCCGCCATGTGCCTGTTCACCGCAGGGTATTTCTACGTTTACTGGTATGTCCGGTACTGGTACGCAAACTGGAAGCTGGGGATCGCGGTATGCATCTGTTTCCTGCTTCTTTGGCTGTTTTACCGCTTCAGAACGCTGGCGGAGAACCGGCTGCTCCAGCTCTGCGGGAAGCACTGCCTGGAGCTGTATCTGCTCCATACGTTCTTCACGGCGGGCTTCCGGAGCCTGCTGCCGCTGCTGGGGGTCCGCACCCCCTGGTTCAGCGTGTGGCTGAATTTCACGCTCAGCACGGCGCTGTGCCTGCTGCTGGCGTATCTTGCGGGGCGGTTCCGCTGGACGGACGTCATATTCCGGCCGTCGCGGATCTGGGAACGGATGCGCGGCTGATATTATTTGCGGTTTTTCCGTTCAACAGGAATGATACTTGCAATTCGCATTATCTGAACGGTATAATGGTTCTATTCTACGAAGAAAGAAGGCCGGCATATGAAACTCACCGGAAAAGAACTGAAGATCACGCCGAGAGTCCCCTATGAGCCCATTGAGCCCTGGGAGTGGTTCCAGGAGAACGGCATCGAGGACAAAGGCCCCGGCGGTCCTCCTCCCATGGGCGACGGGCCGAAAATGGTTCCCACTGTCTACATCAAGGACGGAAAGCGCGTGGAGGGCAACGACGCCTCCCTCTACGGCGGCGTGGTCGGCGACACGGAAGCCGCGGATCTGCGGATCGTCAGCTATGACGGCGCGGTCGGCGGTGTATACGCGGAGGGCGCCGGCACGGATTATACGGTCGAGGGCGCGGTGATCTCCCTGTCCGGAGACGGCCAGGGCCTCGGGGAGAAATCTGCGGGCGCCGGCGTGTCCGACCACGCAAAGCTGACGCTGAAGGACTGCCTGATCGACACCTGGGGACTGAGCCGGACCTCCACCTCCGCCTCCGGCGGCAGCGTGCTGAAGGTTTATGATTCCATCATTACCTCTCACGGCGCTCCCTACGGGGAAGATGCACCCGACTGGGCCCCCAAGGGCCAGACGCCCCCTGCGCCGCTGGAGATCCGGGGCAACAACCGGACCCACTGCACGGTGCAGAATTCCTACAGCTATTTCTACAACAGCCTGATCACCTGCGACGGCTGGGCCGCCCTCAGCACGGATGCCTCCGCCGGATTTGTCTATCTGGAGGCCAATGACTGCAAGGTGGTCTCCACCAAGTCCGGATACGGCGCCTACGCGGACTGGGGCTGCCACGACGTGTTCAACGACTGCAAATTCGACGTGGCCTGCCAGGGCGCGATCATTGCGGGCGAGGCCAGCGTCAAGTGGACCGGATCGGAGATCAACTGCGGGACCTATCTGGCGCTGATGCACTGCGTTATGGGCCGCCATACGGAAGTGGGAGAGCTGACCCTGACGGACTGCGACGTGAAGACCGGAAAGACCGCAATGGAGGTCCATGGGCAGAACGTGATCGTTAAAATGGAAAACTGCAGTGTGAAGACCGGCGGCGCGCTGATGCGCACCTGCAAAAACGCGGATCCCAACGCGGCCCGGGTCAACGGCCGGCCAACCCCGGGCGATGAACTGCACCTGAAGGAAATGTCTGTCACCGGAGATATCCTCCATGAGGACCCGGAGCGGGACTGCCGGGTGTACCTGACATCCGCCTGCCTGACCGGACGGATCGAGAATGCGGCGCTGGTCATGGATCAGGGCAGCCGCTGGTATGCCACCGCCGATTCCAGCGTGGTGCTGGGATGCGACGTGGAAATTGCGCAGATCGACGCGCCTGCCGGTGTGGTGATCCAGGCGGCAGCTGCGGAGGGCCAGGGCGAATATGAACTGCTGTCCGGCGGAAAACTGATCGTCAAATAAGAGAAGGAAAACCGAAAACCGGATCCATCATGATAAAGAAGGAGGCTGAACCCATGGGGGTTCAGCCTCTGTTTTTTCTGTATGATCAGTCAGGCATTCTGGCCTGAAGGGCCTCCAGCACCTCATAGCGGTCCATCTGGAGATGCTTCTCCATTTTCAGCGCTTCCTCAATGGGAATCTCCACCAGCCGTCCCTCCTGGGTGCAGATCACGCTGTTTCCGCGACCCTCAGCCAGAGCGGTGACCGCCGCGTAACCCATGCGGCAGGCCATTTCCCGATCCCGGGCGGTGGGAGAACCGCCCCGCTGGATATGGCCGAGGATCGTGACGCGGGGATCGATTCCCAGGGTTTCGTGGATCTGCGCGCCGATTTCGGTGGCCTTGCCGGAGCCCTCGGCAACTACGATCATAAAATGTGTGCTGCCATTGAGCCGGGCCTTTTGGATCGGAGCAACCACATCCCGCTGGAAGTCCAGCTCCACCTCCGGAATCAGCACGGCCGTTGCACCCACGGAAAGTCCCACATACAGAGCCAGGAATCCGGCGTGCCGCCCCATGACCTCCACCACGGAGCAGCGCTCATGGGACTGCATGGTGTCACGGAGCTTGTCGATACACTCCACGGCGGTGTTGCATGCGGTATCAAAACCGATGGTATAGTTGGAGCAGCCGATGTCGTTGTCGATGGTGGCGGGGATACCCACGACGGGAACGCCCAGCCGGGACAGCTCCAGCGCGCCCTTAAAGGTTCCGTCTCCGCCGATGGCCACAATGGCGTCCAGACCGAGAAGCCGGCAGGTGGCTACCGCTTTCTTCCGGCCCTCCGGAGTTTTGAACTCCTCACTGCGGGCGGTATAGAGCATGGTGCCGCCCCGGGAGAGGATATGCCGGACATTGCTGGCGCCAAGCATGACGAAGTCGCTGTTGATCAGTCCGCTCCAGCCCCGGCGGATGCCCACACATTCCATTCCACGGCTCAGGGCGGTCCGGACCACGGCCCGGACTGCCGCATTCATGCCCGGCGCATCACCGCCGCTGGTGAGCACGCCGATCCGCTTAACTGCATTGGTCACGTCAGATTCCTCCTTTGTCAGACAGAACGGGTGATTACAGTTGCATTATAATACATATCGAACGTCCGTACAAGTAGTTTTTCAAAAAAACAGGGCCTGTCCGGCCCCGTTTTTTATGATCCCACAATGGCTCCGCCTGCCGTCATACGGGCAATCAGATTCCCCGGTTCGTCCCAGACGGAAATTTCGTAGTAAACGCTGGTGCGGCCTGCCCGGACGCACTCTGCCCGGGCGGTGAGCCGGTTTCCCTTGGCGGCCCGGAGAAAAGAGATCTGACTGGTGGTGGAAACGGTGGGCTGTTTTCCATAATTGGAGGCCACCGCAAAGGCAAAGTCTCCCAGCATGAATACCGCTCCGCCCATGACGTTGCCAAGGGCATTGCGGTGACGGTTTTCAAGCTCCAGAGTGCAGACAGCATAGTCCACCCCAAGCTCGGAGATCACGGCGCCGTTTTCCGTGGCAAACCGGTCATTTTGAAAAACGTTTCTTGCTTCTTCCAGATTTGTCATTTGAAGTCCTCCCAGATGTCGGGCAGAAACTGCCGGAACGCCGTTGGAAGCGCGGCGCTCTCCGCCACTGCGGTGCGGTCCAGCCAAAGGAACGCGTCGTTTTCGCTGGCGCAGTGGAGTCTCGCTCCGGTCATGTTCCATTGGATGTGTGTGAAAATGTGGGTCCTGCCCACGGTCTTTTCCAGATATTGCGGCCGCAGGCCCCATTCCTCCGCGGCCTGAATGATCTCCGGCGGGGAAAGCCGGCCGGGCAGATGCGGCAGCTCGTAAAGACCGGCCAAAAGGCCCGTTTCCGGCCGGCGGCGCAGGGCCAGCTTGTCTCCGCAGGTCAGCAGGAACACCGTCATGTCCTCCTGCCGCCGGGGCTTTTTTGCTGCCCGGACTGGCAGATCATCGATGGTGCCGTTCCGCCGGGCCAGACACAGATCCACCATGGGGCAGCTATCGCACCGGGGTGCTCCGTTGGGCAGGCAGACCGTAGCGCCCAGCTCCATCAGGGCCTGGGTGAAGGTCCCGGCCTCCTCCGGATACACCTCGGCCAGCTGTGATGAAAAGCGCCGCTTCACCTTCTGGTCGTCGGTGCAGCTGTGGTCGTCCAGCAGACGGCTCACCACACGCAGCACATTTCCGTCCACGGCGGGTGTTTTTTGATCAAAGCAGATGCTGGAGATAGCGCCTGCCGTATAATCTCCAATGCCGGGCAGAGCGAGGATGGCGGCGTGATCCGACGGGAAAACGCCGTTGTAAGTTGACATAATCAGAATCGCTGCTTTTTGCAGGTTTCGGACCCGGCTGTAATAGCCAAGTCCCTCCCAGAGCTTGAGCAGCTCCGTCTCCTCCGCCATGGCAAGATCTCCAATGGAGGGAAAACGGGCCAGAAATCTGGAATAATAGCCTTTTACCGCTTCGACTCTGGTCTGCTGCAGCATGATCTCCGATAGCCAGACATGGTATGGCTCCCGGTCCTTCCGCCAGGGGAGATCCCGTTTGTTCTCCTCAAACCAGGGGAGCAAGCGGGATGGAAGTTGACATAAAATAGAATCCATCAGCGATTGTCCACTTTTTCCGGGTAGAGATCGTGGAGCTTCAGCCGCTCCCAGGCCACATCCGCCCAGCGGGTGCCGGGCTTTCCGTAGTTGCAGTAAGGGTCGATGGAGAGCCCGCCCCGGGGCGTGAATTTGCCCCAGACCTCAATGTATTTCGGGTCCATGAGCCGGATCAGGTCCTCCATGATGGTGTTCACGCAGTCCTCGTGAAAGTCCCCGTGGTTCCGGAAGGAGAACAGATAGAGCTTGAGGCTTTTGCTCTCCACCATCTTCACGTCCGGAACATAGCTGATATAGATGGTGGCAAAGTCCGGCTGTCCGGTCATGGGACACAGGGATGTGAACTCCGGGCAGTTGAACTTGACGAAGTAATCGTGATCGGGGTGCTTGTTGACAAATGTCTCCAGCACCTCCGGGGCATAGTCTGTGGGATATTGGACGTTTCGGTTGCCCAGCATGGTGATGCCGGACAGCTCCTCTTTTGTTCTGCCGGTCATGGTCAAACCTCCTTCAGAAGCGGATCTTCTACGCCGTTTGCGCGGAAGGCCTCGATCCGGTCAATGCAGGTGCCGCAGCGGCAGCAGGGGGTTTTGCCGCCCTCATAGCAGCTCCAGGTCAGCTCGTAGGGGACCTTTAGCGCCAGACCTGTTCTGACCACCTCCGCTTTGGATACGGATACAAAGGGCGCCTCCAGCCGGAGCTGGTTCCCGGTGCCCTCTGTGATGGCCCGGTTCATGGCCTCCACGAACTGTACCGAGCAGTCCGGGTAGGCGGCGCCTGCCGCGTCGTCCGCGTGTGCTCCGTACAGGATCTTTTCGCATCCGCGGCTCAGGGCCACGCTGGCGGCACAGGACAGGAACAGTCCGTTCCGGAAAGGCACATAGGTAGAGACGGTGCCCTCTGTCCCGCTTAGCTGCCGGGCGTAGCTCTCCTTGGGAATCTCCTCAGAGGACTGCTTCAGCAGACTGCAGTTGCTGTCTGCAAAAATGACCGCCAGATCCAGTTCCTGATGCGCCACGCCGTAATAGGCCGCCACGGCCCGGGCGGCTTCGAGCTCTTTATCGTGTTTCTGTCCGTAGTAGATGGACAGGGAGAAGACATTCTCCGGGCCGGCTTCTTTTACTGCCAGAGCCAAACAGGTGGTGGAGTCCACGCCGCCGCTGGATAATACAAGGATCTTCATTTCAGCAGCGCCTCCATTCGCGCTTTGAGCATCTCGTCGGACGCAAAGCGGCCCCGGTAGGTGGTGGTGATGGTTTTGGTGCCCGGCTTCTGGATGCCCCGGGCGGTCATGCAGCTGTGGCATCCGGAGATCACGACGGCCACGTCGGGGGAGCCGGTGACCATGGAGACGATCTCCGCGATGTCCCGGCCCAGCCGCTCCTGCAGCTGAAGCCGCCGGGCGGCCATGTCGGCGATCCGGGCGATCTTGCTCAGACCGATGACCTTTCCCCGGGGAAAGTAAGCCACGCTGACGGTCATATCGTACATCAGGGCCAGATGGTGCTCGCAGTAGGAGAACACGTCGATGTCCTTTACCACCACCAGATCCTCGGAGTCCGTCTCCTGATCAAAGGTCTTGTCGAACATCTCCGCGATCTGGGCGTTGGTGTAGTTCATGCCCTGGAATACTTCTTCGTACATTCCGGCCACCCGCTGGGGCGTCTCCCGGAGTCCTTCCCGGTCCGGGTCGTCCCCCAGAGCCTCCAGAATACCGCGGATGTGATATGCGATTTTCTCTGTGTCGATCATCCTAGACACCTCTCTTGTTTGGATCCCAGATGAATTTGTGCATCTGGAGCTGGAGCGTTACGCCGGTGAGGTTCCGCTCCTTCATGAATTCCACCATGTCCGCCGGATCGATCCGGCCGAACACGGGGCTGAGATAGACGTGGGTGCGGCCGATCAGGCCGTATTGTGCCATGATTTCAGCGGCCCGGCAAAGGTCCTCCCGGCTGCTGCAGACGAACTTCACCGTGTCCCGGGCAGTGAGCAGGGACAGATTCTCCAGGCACATGAACTGCTCCATGCCGCTTCCGGGGAGCTTGTAGTCCATGGTGAAGGAGGGGCGATGGGCAAGCGACAGGAGCGGGGAGAGGGGAACGGCGCCGTTGGTCTCCACCTCTACGAAATGATCCCGGCCCAGCCGGTCAAGCAGCGGCCCGATCTCCGCCTGCAGCAGCGGTTCGCCGCCTGTGACGGTGACGTTCTCCGCGCCGCTGTGTGCCGCGATCGTGCACAGTTCGCCGGCGGTCATGGGCGTATAGGGCGCGTCGGGGACGTTGGCCCACATGGTGTCGCAGTAGCCGCAGCGGAGATTGCAGCCGGTAAAGCGGATGAAGAAGGCCAGCTGCCCGGCCCGGGTCCCTTCGCCGTTGATGCTCAGAAAAGTCTCCGCCACCCGGTAGGTATGCCGATCAGACAAGCCAGGTCTCCTCCTCGCCGCCGTCATAGACTGCGCAGTTCGTGGGGGTTTCCCAGACGGTCACCCGGGCCACCGGATAGCCTGCGCCGGACAGACGGTCATAGAAATACTTCGCCATATTTTCGGCGGTAGTGCGGAAGGGGAGAATCACCATCCGGAAGTCCTCATCACGAAGAGCAGCCAGAGTGGTATCCCGCAGGGATCCCTCTTCCACCAGCAGCGCGTGGTCCAATTCGTCGGTCAGGGCCTTGAGACCGGATTTCAGGTCGCCGAAGTCGGTGAGCATTCCGGACTGGGGACCGCTGTCCTGCAGCGTCTGACCCTGAATCCTCGCCTCCACCCGCCAGCGGTGGCCGTGGAGATTTTTGCATTTCCCCTCATAGCCCTTGAGAAAATGGGCCGCGTCAAAGCTCTGTTCCGTCTGCAGATAGTACATAATATCCTCCCTGGGGCTGTCCGGGCAGCAAAAAAGGGCGCACCGCGCCCCCAGAGCACCCCGAAGGATGCAAACCTGGTTTTGTTTACTGACAGGAGGGCCGCGAACTGTCACACAAATTGTCGCTTTGGATTATAGCATACTTTTCGCAAATTGCAAGCGTCAGACCGAATACCACATGGATACCTTCCCGCAGACGGTGAATCCGAGAGAATCGTACAGGGCCAGCGCAGGAGCGTTGGTGGACGCGGCGGTCAGCTCGATCACCGGGCCGGGACAAAGGGACAAAAGCGTCAGCGTCAGATCCCGGCTCAGGCCTCTGCCCCGGAACTCCGGCAGCAGACCGACGGCGGCCAGCTCATTTTCGTGGAGTTCGCCCATGCCGCAGGGGACGCCGGTTTCGTCCAGGGCCAGAAATGCCTTTTGGGACTGGTCATAGATCCGCCGAATCTCCGCCCGGTCGTAGGTGGCCGCGCCGGGAACATCGGCAAAGCAGCGGTTATAGACCCGCTGAAAGACGGCGTCGTTGTCCGGGATCATAGGCTCAAGCCTCACGGGAGAAGCCGCCGGGGGAAGGGCCTCTTTCCGGACATGCAGCCGAAGCAGATCGTAGGCGTGATCAAATCCTGTCAGGGGGTCCGCGCCCTGCGTGACCAATACAGTCTCCGCGCCGCAGCCTCTGCAGAAGGCGGCGCACTCCGCCGTCAGGGCTGCCAGGTCCCGGACGGTCAGCAGCCGGATATAGGCCACGGAATGATGGGGGATCTCTTTCAGAATCAGCGAAGCCGTGCCGCCGGAGGCCATGAAAACGGGAATATTCCGCATGGCCGGTCACCTGCCTTTCGAGGAGAAATTATATCATGAAACCATGGAAAAATCTATGTTCCGGGGACATTTTTCCCTTACATCAGGCGGAAAACTGTGCTATAATAAGGATACAAACGGAATGGAATTGTGCGACGGAATTATGGAGGCAGAAATGGCGGAACTGAATTTGAAGATCGGAGAGCATGTACACTACGGAGCCCACGGCGTTTGCCGTGTTTGCGGACAGGAAAAGAAAAACTTCGGCGGAAAAGAGGAATTGTATTTTACCCTTCGGCCCACGGGCAGCGAGAATATTCTTCTGTACCTCCCGGCCAATGCAGAGCCTGAAAAGGTCAGACTGCGCCGGCTCCTCTCTAAAGAACAGATCCTCCAACTGATTCGGGAGGCCCAGGAGCACCCGGCCCATTGGATCTCTGACAACAAAGTCCGGCGGGAGACCTTCTCCAAAATCCTCCGGGGCGGAGATACGATGGAATTGATCGATATGCTCCGGAACATCTATATCCACCGGGAGGAACTGCCCCAGGGAAAACAGCTTCCCATGAGCGATCAGGAAATGATGACTGCCGCGCAGCGCCAGCTCCACAGCGAGATGGCCTATGTGCTGGAGCTGGACGAGAAACAGGTGCTTCCCTTTGTCCTCCATATGGTGGGTGCGGAAGAAAAAAAAGAATAGCGACAGCCTTCGATGGATTATTCCACCGAAGCATGATAGTGTGGATGGACAGCTTACAGTTCGAGCGTCCATATCATACGGAGCAGCGCCGCCGGGCATTCCGGCGGCGCTGCTGCTGTATCGTTATGATTTGCGGTATACCCGTTCCATATCCTTCACGTCCAGCGGGCGCAGTTCGATCCGTACCGTGTCGCCCACCTGACAGGAGATATCCGTCACGTCCGCGATGGACTGGACCATGCCGATATTTCCCACGATGGGCACCCGGCGGCCTCCGATGGTCACATAGACCGGGCGGCGGATAAAATAGGATTTGATGGTGGCCAGAACGGAGATCACGCACTCCCGGAAGCTGGCGGGATCCAGCCGGGAGGGAGCGCTCAGGCCCTGAAAATGTCCCACGCTGAATACGGCGATGGTGGTATCCCGCTTTGCCGTCCAGTCCGCGCAGTAGCCTACACTGTGACCTCTGGGGATTTTCCGGACTACCTCCACCTGGGCTTCGCACCAGCCGATGGGACTGAGGCCGAAATCCCCGCCGAAGCTCAGACGGCCCAGAAGAGACGAACCCAGCCGCACGGCGTCCAGGTGCATCTCCGGGTATTTGAGAAACGCCGAGGAATTGCAGCAGTGCCGGATACCGGGATCCAGGCCGCGCTTACGCAGCTGTTCCAGCACCTGCTGGAACTGGGCAAACTGGGCCCGGGTGGCGGCGTCATTGTTGAACGCGCTGTGAAAGTGGGTAAAGGTCCCCTGAACCTCCAGCGCGGGATTGCGCCAGACCGCGGCCATGTCCTCGATCTGACCGGGCAGGAAGCCGTAGCGGCCCATGCCGGTGTCGATCTTCACGTGGCAGGGGTACGGGAACCGGTATTCCGGCGCCAGAGCGGCGATCATCCCGGCGGTCTCCGTGCTGCCCACGCAGAGGACAGCGCCAGCTGCCATCAGTTCCCGCAGCTCCGTCTCCAGCCGGGTCTCCCGAAGCATCAGGATCTCCTCCCGGGTGAAGCCGCCCTGCCGGAGGGCGGTGGCCTCCGAGGGATCTGCCACGGCAAACCGGGTCACGCCGCTCTCCCGGAGCGTTTGCGCCATGGGAAGCAGGCCCAGTCCGTAACCATTCCCTTTGACCACACCGTAAACGGCGGCGGAACCCGCCTTTTCCACCAGGATCTGTGTATTCCGGGCCAGAAGGCCCAGGTCAACCACGTACTGTTTCATTCTTTTTTACCCTTGAGCATATAGAGCTTGTACCGCAGGCCCATGAAGATGGGCTTGCCGGTGTTGATGAACCAGTTGATAAAGGGCTTCAGGACCATGTCCATTTCGCCCACAAACTCCACATAGTCCCCGCCGAAGCCCAGCTTGAACTTGTACAGACCGTAGAGGGGATGATCCTCCCCCACCTGACCGGGAACGCCCCGGAAGTCATAGAGCCGGCAGCCCTTCTCCACGGCCCACTCGATCATGTTCCACTGGAGCATATAGTTGGGCATCAGGTTCCGGTGCTCATTGGAGGAGGCGCCGTAGAGATACCACACCTTGTCCCCAAACCAGATGGCCAGGGTCCCGGCGATGGCCTGCCCCTCGTAGTAGGCCATGTACAGCCGGCAGTGCTCCCCCAGGTTGTCCAGCATGTTTTCAAAATAGCTGGCGTCCCGGGTGACGAATCCGTCCCGCAGACCGGTTTCCAGCATGAGACGGGCGAAGTCCGGCACGGCCTCCTTGCCGCAGATCTTCGTGGTGACGCCCTTTTTCGCGCCGGTGCGGACCTTCCGCCGGGTGGACTGGGGCAGGGCCATGAGCAGCTCATCGGCGGTCTTGCCGGCGGTGTTCAGCCGGAACACGTACTGGGGCTGAATGGCGTCGAATTCCTCGCCGCAGCCGGTGAGCTTGAAGCCCAGAGACTCCAGGATCTCCCGGTAGGCCGTCTCCTCAGAGGACACGTCCGGGTCGATTTTGATGACGTAGGAGTGATGCTTTTTCGCCAGCTTTTTCGCGCCATCCACCAGATCCGCCAGGGTTTCCCGGTCGTCCAGGTCGGTGACAGGGCCACGGCAGGCGTACATCATGGTATAGGGCAGCCCGGGGATGATCTTCCGGATCAGCACGGCCATGCTGCCCTTGATCTTTCCCGCCTCGTCCCGGGAGACGATGGCCTCCCACTGCCACATGGGCTTCTGCTTGCCCCAGAGATGGCTCTGTGCAAAATGTCCCTTGGGATGGGACTGGATAAAGGCTTCGTATTCGGGGATTTGTTCCTGTTTCAGAATCTCAGACATAAATCATTCTACTCCAATTATATTGTGATTCCGCCCAAGGCGGGAGTTTACATCATTACTTACAGGCTTCCACCAGACCCCGCCAGATCTCCCGGCCGGAACGGTAGTCCTGCCACATGTGTTCCGGATGCCACTGGACGCCCAGGAAGAATCTTCGGTCGGGCTGTTCCACGGCTTCGATCAGTCCGTCCTCCGCCCGTGCGGAGACCTGGAAACCGGGCGCCGGATCCAGAACCGCCTGATGGTGCATGCTGTTGACGGAGATGTGATCCCGCTTCACCAGGGAATACAGCAGACTGTTTCGTTCGATGGCCACCTGGTGATGGGGCAGGCTGTAGGGCATCTCCTGCCGGTGGACCACAGCGGAGGGCCGCTGGGTGGGCAGATCCTGGTATAGGGTGCCGCCGCAGGCCACGTTCATGACCTGAAGGCCCCGGCAGATACCCAGCACAGGCTTGTCCAACTCCCGCAGCCGGCGGGCCATCCAGATTTCCTGATTGTCCCGGAGCGGGGCCTGATAGCCGCATTCCGGGATCTTATCCTGGCCGAAGAGAGCCGGATCCACATCCTGCCCGCCGGTAAAGACGAACCCGTCATAGAGCCGGCAGTATTCTTCCCACAGACTTTCATCGTCCGTCAGGCTCAGCAGCACGGGAATCCCGCCGGCCTGCTCCACGCCCCGAAAATACAGGGGGTTGATCCAGAAAACCTGTTTTTCACTGTTGTATAGCGGCAGTACGCCGATTTTTGGGTGCATGTTGATCTTCCTTTTCTGCTGTCAGGCACGGGGAACGGTGTCCCGGATCCGGATCACGTGCTCGGTGACCTGGGCGGTGAACTCGCGGGTTTGGGTCACGGTCCCGGTGGGATCCCGGAAGACGTCCCGAGTCTTGGCGCAGGCGCCCCGGTCGGGTCCGTTGGCGATCTTAAGATAGCCCTCCTCCACCACACCGCCCGTGGTGGGATCCAGAGCCCGCCAGACGTCGCCGCAGTAGACCTCTACCCAGCTGTGTCCCTGTGGCACGCCCACGGCCAGACCGCCTACAAACCGGGCGGCAATGCCGGAAAGTCGCAGAAGGGTCAGCAGCACATGGCTCAGATCCCGGGCGTCGCCCCGGCCGGAGGAGAGCGCCTCCGCGGCGGTGCGGTTGGGAGTGGAATCGGTGGCGGCAGGGATGTGGGTCATGGAACGATGCACCAGATCGCACAGCTGCAGCGCCCGGTTCCAGGGGTCCTCGGACAGGGAGGCGGATTCCAGGATCCGCTCCATCTCCCGGGTGGGCCGGGTAAGGCGGGTGGGGTAGAGGTAGATCCGGTCCAGCGGTTCGTGGATCAGGTATTTGGAGCACAGCACGAATCCGGTGGCGGTCACTGTGAATTCCGTGTGCTTTTTGTCCACCGTGCCGGTATACATGCCGTTGCCGAACACGTCGCTGATGCAGTTCATGGCGGTGTATGGCGTCACTGTGAGCTTCTGGGCATAGGAGCGCTGGAAGGGGTAGGTACCCGGCATGCACCGCAAGAGGAAATTGTGCTTGGTGATGGGGCTGGAAAACGTCTGATGGACGCTGTAGGTAAACGCGTACTTTTTCATAAGCTCCCCTCCTTATTCCGCCATGACCCAGGTGTCCTTGAAGCCCACCGTGGCGCTGCCGTCAGGATGGTGGACCGTAAAGCGGCTCAGGCCGCCCATCCATACCCGGATGGAGTCGGAGTGAACCGTATAGGCCCGGAAATCGCATCGGGCGGGGACCGTCTCGCCGCCGGAGGTGTAGACCGGGACCTTCTCCACGTCCAGGATCTCCTGGGCCATAAAGCGCCGGGGATCGGCCTCAATGGCGGCGGCGAGCTGCCTGCGCTGATTGGGCGACAGGATGGTGCCGCGGATGGCGGCCGTGCGCCGGTCGCCGGCCACGTCCTTAAAGAACAGCCGGTCCATATGGGACAGGATGTAGTCCCGCTGATCCGGATACCAGGGAAGATAGGTGGGGACGTTGGGCAGCAGCGGCTCCTCGTCCAGATAATACCGGATCATGGCGGGGATAAAGGCGTAAAGACCCCGGTCCTCCGCCAGACCGCAGCCCGGCGCATTGAGGATGGCTACATTTCCCGCGGCATAGACCTCCATGAGATGGGGCACGCCGCTGGTGGATTTCTCGTCAAAGCAGAGCGGATCGAGCATCTGGTCCATGAGCATCCGGTGAATGATGGATACCCGCTGGAATCCGCCGCCGGGGGACCGGAAGTAGATCTTGTTGTCCATGACGATCAGATCCTCCGCCGAGGCCACATGGGCGCCGGTGAGGGAAGCCATATATTTCAGCTCAAAGGTGGTCAGCGCGTCCTCCCGTTCCCGCAGCAGTACGATGACCCCGTCCGCCAGGGCCGGATTGTCCTCGTAAATATCCTCATAGAGCTGCCGCAGCAGGATATCGAGACCGCAGTTGTCGCAAAGACCCGGAACCTCATAGGCCTCCGGCTCCAGCTCCCGGCACAGCTTCCTAGCGAAGTGAGGATAGGTCATGCCGTCCGGCACGGAAAAGCTGTCCTCCATGGCGTACCATTTGCCGTCGGTGGTGCGGATCAGATCTGTAGCGGAGATATGCGTGTAGATCTGCTTGACCGGCGTCAGATTCATGACCTCCGGTGCGAAGTCCGGCGAGGAAAAGACGAACTCCTCCGGCACGATGCCGTCCCGGATGATCATCCGGTTCTTGTAGATGTCGCACAGGAACTGGTTCAGCGCGTTGATCCGCTGGATCAGACCCTGCTCCAGCATGGTGAACTCCGCTCCGGGGAGGATCCGGGGCGTGGGATCAAAGGGCGCGTCCGCAAACTGCCGGTCACCCTTGCGCGTCACGAAAAACCGGGCGCCCTGCTCCTGCATCCAGGCATTGACCCGCCGGCCGGCGGTAGAAAGGTCCCGCATGTCAAAACCTCCTCACAAAAACGCAAATATGTACGTCTATCATGTTAACACAACCGGCGAAAATATGCAACGGCGGAACGGAAGGGAAAGAAAAACAATTTCACGAACTGTTCATAAAATGTTAATGCAAAGGCGACGTTTTCCGATTATACTGTACGCAGAAAACAGTTGACGGTGCAAAGCAACGGAGGGACGTTCCATGGATCTGGATCCGCGCGGCGAAAAGCGATGCGAATCTCCATATCGGGATTATTACAGCACGGGCGGATGCTACCGTCCGCCGAAAAGAAGGCGGAGCTACGGATGGCTGGCGGCTGTGCTGGGGTTTTTCCTGCTCTGCGCGGCGGCCTACATTGCCATGGACCGGCGGGGCGCGCCCCCGGAGGAGACCATGCGGCAGCACGATCTGGACACGGAGCAGGTGACTGCGGCTGTCCTCCCGTCGGATCCGGCCGCCCCGGAAGAAACTGCCGCGCTCACTCCCGCGGCGGAGCCCCTTGCCGGAGAATTTCGGATGACGATCTCCTCCGGCAGCGGACGGAAGATGGAACTGCCGGACATCTATAAAAAGGTGATTCCAAGTGTGGTGTCCATCACCACGCTTACCCCGGGCGGCAACGCCACCGGCACGGGAATCGTCCTGTCTGAGGACGGATATCTTGTGACCAACTATCACGTGATCTCCGGCGCGGAAGAGATCAGGGCGCTCCTGACCTCCGGGGAGGAATACAGAGCCGCGATGGTAGGCTGGGATGAGACCTCCGATCTGGCGGTGCTGAAGATCGATGCGGAAGGACTCACGCCTGCGGAGTTCGGGTCCTCGGATTCCATGGAGGTGGGCGACGCGGTGGTAGCCATCGGCGACCCTCTGGGAACGGAGCTGCGGGGCACCATGACCGACGGCATCATCTGCGGGATCCAGCGGGACGTCCACGTGGGCGACCGGACCATGAGCCTGATGCAGACCAACGCCGCCCTGAATTCCGGCAACTCCGGAGGACCTCTGGTCAATATGGCCGGTCAGGTCATCGGCATCAACACCATGAAACTCAAGTCCAACTACACCCCGGTGGAGGGAATCGGATTTGCGATCCCGGTTACGGCTGCCGGTCCGATCCTGGAGGAACTGGCGGAGAAGGGGTATGTCAGCGGCCGGCCTGCTGTGGGATTCTCTCTGGAGGTGCTGTCTGACCGTCTGCGGCTGTTCTACGATCTGCCCGGCAATCTGTATATCCGGCAGGTGGCGGAGAACTCGGACGCCTATGCCCAGGGAATACGGGCCGGCGATGTGATCGTGGCCATCGAGGGGACGGAGGTCTCCACCCTGGATGAATTCAATACCATCAAGAACCAGTTTAAAGCCGGGGATACGGTCACGCTGACGGTGTTCCACAAGGGCGGGGAGATGGATGTCCGGGTGACGCTGATGGACCGGGCGGATCTTCAATAATCAAAATGAAATAACAGGACTGCCTCCGCAGAGGCAGTCCTGTTTGTTCTGTTCAGGCCGGTTTCACAAACCGCTCCAGCCTGCGGGTCAGAAACGCGGCCAGCAGGATCTTTACACCGTCCACCGGCAGGAAAGGAAGTACGCACATGCCCAGTACGCCTCCCACGGTGATGGGGCCTGTGTTTTTCGTATACAGCGTCAGGAACCAGAGGGATCCGAAGGCGTAGCAGAGGATTAGTCCCAGAACCATGGCGGCGATCAGGACCGGAAGGCTGCGGCCGAAGTGTTTCGTGATGATCCCCACCGCCAGCGCGGTGAGAAGGAACCCGATCAAGTATCCGCCGGTGACGCCGAAGAGCACCCCGACACCGCCCTTGAACCCGGCAAAGACCGGCAGCCCGACGGCGCCCAGCAGCAGGTAGACCAGGACGGACAGCGTACCGCATTTGACGCCCAGCAGGCCGGTCACAAGGAACACCGCGAAGGTCTGCAGGGTGAAGGGGACCGTCGCCGGAATGGAGATCCAGGCGCAGATGGCGGTGAGGGCGGCGCCCAGGGCAGTATAGCACAGCTCCCGCACGGAGAGCAGCGGCTTTTTCAAATCAGAGGTCATCGTACATCATCCTTTCCAGGTCATTATAGCAGAATCATTCAAAATGTCAACCAATGAGAAATGATAACAGGTTTACAATAGCGGGGCGCCCGCAAGTTGCACAAATTATTAGCACACAAATAGTTAGAATGGAAAATTCTGCACAAAACCAGCGTTGCCTCTTGACTTTTGTTAGTGCCCCATGTATTATTTCATAGGCAAATAATTTGCATACAAAACAATTTGTGGGCTATTTTTAGGAGAAGGAGGGCAATATCTTGGCCACTCGATTCAAGGACGGCAGTCCGGAACGGCTGTTTCATGCGGTTCACCGCAAACGGAGGATCGCCGTGGACAAAATGCTGGCCCAACGAGGAATCGGAAATATCGGACAACCGCTGATCCTGTCGATTCTTTCCCAGCAGGAGGGGGGAATTATCGCTTCCCAGAAGGAGCTTGCCAAACTGCTTCGGGTTTCTCCTGCGACGGTGACGGTATCCCTGAAGTCCATGGAGCGGGACGGTTATGTGAAAAAACTGGTGCGTCAGGAGGATCTGCGCTGCAAGCCCATCGCCATTACGGAAAAGGGCAGGCAGGCGGTCAAGCTCATTGACGACGTGTTTGAGACATTGGATCACGGAATGTATCGCGGCTTTTCCGACGGGGAGAAGCAGATGATCGCCGGCTTTTACCAGAGGATCCTGGATAATCTGGATGCGGTATCGGCCGGAGATGTGTAAGTTAGGAGGAAACCATCTATGTTCAAACAACTGATGGGGTACATAGGCGAATACAAAAAGTACTTCATCCTGGCGCCGATCCTGGTGGTCGGCGAATCTGTGGCGGAGCTGATCCTGCCCTATCTGATGGGACTGCTGGTCGGAAACGGCGTAGGCGGAAACAATATTCCGTATATGTACCGGCTCGGCGCCATTATGATCGTTGTGGCGGCGCTGGGCATCGTCGACGGTATCTATGCCGCAAAATTCTCCGCCAAGGCGTCCCAGGGATTCGGCTATAATCTGCGGGAGGCCCTGTTCCGGAAGGTTCAGACCTTCTCCTTTGCGGATGTGGACAAATTTTCCACGGCATCTCTGGTAACCCGCTGCACCACGGACGTCAAGCAGCTCCAGCAGACGGCGATGGAACTGACCCGGGTGCTGATCCGGGCGCCCTCGCTGCTGTTTGTGTCGCTGTTTTTCTGCTTCCGCATGAACTTCCGGCTCAGCATTACGTTCCTTGTGGCAATCCCCACGCTCCTGGCGGTGGTGCTGATCATCGTGCACTTCACCACCCATCTCTTCGAGATCATGCAGACCAAGATCGACAACCTCAACGCCTCCGTCCAGGAGAACCTGATCGCCATCCGGGTGGTCAAGAGCTTCGTACGGATGGCCTTTGAGAAACAGAAGTTCAAGAAGGCCAACGACGATCTGATGCGCACCTCCATCATGGCCACCATCCGGCTGAGCGTGATGCACCCGGCCACCATGATGGTGCTCTATATCACGACCCTTGCCATCTACTGGTTCGGCGGCCATATGGTCGGCAGCGGTCAGATGATGGACGGTCAGCTGCTGAGCTTTATTACTTATGTAAACCAAATCCTTATGAGCGTCATGATGTTTTCCATGGTGCTCATGGGTTTGACCCGGGCCCGGGCCTGCGGCCGCCGGGTGACGGAGGTTCTCAACCATGAGCCCGACATCCGGGACAGCCGGGAGGACGAGGGGGATGAGACGCCCATCCGGGGCGAGATCGTCTTCGAGAATGTCTCCTTCCGCTATCCCCAGTCCGACCGGAAGGGCATGGTGCTCCACGACGTGAGCTTCCGCATCCCGGCCGGCTCCTTTGTGGCCATTGTAGGCGCCACCGGCGAGGGCAAGACCTCCCTGGTGAACCTGATCCCCCGTTTCTATGACGCCACCTCCGGCGCAGTCTACGTGGATGGAAAGAATGTCAAAGACTACAACCTGCGGCATCTGAGAAAGCACATCGGCATGGTGCTCCAGAACAATGTGCTCTTCACCGGCACAATTCGATCCAATCTTCAGTGGGGCAATCCCCAGGCGGACGACGAGGAGCTGCTCGCTGCCACCAAGGATTCTCAGGCCTACGAATTCATCTCCCGGTTCCCGGAGGGACTGGATACGCAGATCGACCAGGGCGGCGTCAATGTCTCCGGCGGCCAGAAGCAGCGGCTGTGCATCGCCCGGGCCATGCTGAAGAAGCCGTCGATCCTGATCCTGGACGACTCCACCTCCGCGGTGGACTCCGCGACGGAGGGAAAAATCCGGGAGACCTTCTACAACAAGTACAAGGATACCACGGTGCTGCTGGTGGCCCAGCGGATCTCCTCGGTGCAGTACGCCGATCAGATCATCGTTCTGGAGCACGGCACCATCGAGGACATGGGCTCTCACGACGAGCTGATGGCCCGGTGCCGCGTGTATCAGGAAATCTACGCGTCCCAGCAGGAAGGGGGTGGCCTGGATGGCTAAGAAAAAAGACACTGCCCCTGCCGTGGACACCAAGGGCAAGACCGAGGAAGAGGACGACGAGGAGGGCAGCTACAAGGGTTCTATGCGCGGACAGCGGGGACCCGGCGGTGCCAAGGACTTCCGCAAGCCCAAGGACACCCGCGGCACCATCCGCCGGCTGCTGACCTATGTGGTGCACAACAAGCTCCTTCTGGTGTTCGTGTTGCTGATGATGCTGTTGGCGTCCATCGTGGATCTGCGGGCCGGTTATTACCTCAAACCCCTGATCGACGACTGCATCATCCCGGTCATCAAAGACCCGTCCATCGGCTGGAGTCCGCTGGCGCACCAGCTGCTGAAGCTGCTGGGCCTGTATATATTCGGCGCGGCAGCCTCCTATGGACAGGGCCTGCTGATGAGCTTCCTGTCCCAGCGGGCCATCAACAAGCTCCGGGGCGACCTGTTTGACAAGCTCCAGGAGATGCCAATTTCCTACTATGACGCCAACGGAAACGGCGAGATCATGTCCCGGTTCACCAATGACGCCGACAACGTGCAGATGGCCATGGAGCAGACCGTCACCATGATGATCTCCTCCGTCATCAACTTTGTGGGCACGGTGGCCCTGATGATCTACCTGAACTGGATCCTGTTTCTGATCGTGGTGGCCTTCATGGCGGTGGACTACATCATCGTCCGGAAGATTTCCAAGCGCTCCAAGGTCCTCTACAAGGCCCAGCAGCGGAATCTGGGCCGTGTCAACGCCTACGTGGAGGAGATGGTGGAGGGCATCAAAGTCGTCAAGGCCTTCAACTACGAGGAGGAGATCAAAACCGAATTCACCGGAAAGGACCGGGCCTATCGGGATGCGGCCATGGACGCGACCTACGTGGGCATGATCATCATGCCGGTTCTGAACCAGGTCATGGGCATCTGCTACGCCGTGACGGCGGTGATCGGCGGACTGTTCGTGATCTCCACCCTCAGCACCGGCGCCGCCGTGGGAGGCGTGGTGTTCACAGTGGGTTCCCTGGGAACCTATCTCAATTACACCAAGCGTGTGGCCATGCCCATCAACCAGGTGTCCCAGCAGATGGTCACGCTGCTCTCCGCCGTGGCCGGCGCCGAGCGGATCTTCGCGGTCATGGATTCCCAGCCTGAGGTGGACGAGGGCAAAGTCACCATGGTGCCTGTGGATGAAAACGGGCGGGAGATGGATTCCTGGCTCACCAACAAGGGCGAGGCGTGGAAGACGGAAAACGGTCTGGTTCCCCTGAAGGGGCATGTGCAGATCCAGGATATCTCCTTCCACTATGTGGAGGGCAAGCCGGTTCTCAAGCACGTCTCCGTGGAGGCGCTCCCCGGCCAGAAGATCGCCTTTGTGGGTTCCACCGGCGCGGGAAAGACCACCATCACCAACCTGATCAACCGCTTCTACGACGTGCAGGAGGGCCGGATCCTCTACGACGGCATCGACGTCAAGGACATCAAGAAGGACGACCTGCGCAGGTCTCTGGTGGTGATCCTGCAGGATACCCACCTGTTCAGCGGCACCATCATGGAGAATATCCGCTACGGCCGGCTCAACGCCACCGACGAGGAGTGCATCCAGGCGGCCAAACGGGCCAACGCCTACAACTTCATCATGTCCCTGCCGGACGGGTTCGACACCTATATTACCGGCGACGGCGGCAGCCTGTCTCAGGGCCAGCGGCAGCTTCTGAACATCGCCCGGGCGGCGGTGGCGAAGCCTCCGGTACTGATCATGGACGAGGCCACCTCCTCCATCGACACCCGGACGGAGAAGGAAATCGAAAAGGGCATGGACGGCCTGATGCACGGAAAAACGGTGTTCGTCATCGCCCACCGGCTCTCCACCGTCCGGAACTCCGACAAGATCTGCGTCATCGAGGCCGGCGAGATCATCGAGTTCGGAAGCCACAGAGAGCTTCTGGCCAAAGGCGGAAGATACTACGAACTGTATACGGGCCAGCATATGCTGGAGTGACCGAAAACACGGATCCGGCTCCCCATCGGGAGCCGGATCCTTTTATGCAGGGAACAGGGGACTGGCCCCCGTCATAGATTGCTAAAGCGGTGGAGGAACGGGCCTCCCATCCAGGTCTTTCCGGGATTTCGACGGGTTTTGACAGAATATGACTTGTTTTTTACGAGAAATTCCGCTATGATTGCACAAGCGGGATTCCAGAATTTGTACAGGCTGGAACCGGGACAAATGGAGATGCTAATACCGCAGACAGGAGGAACTGGGATGGCGGATACCATATTAGAAACCATGCGGGAAATGCTGCGGGTCACACCGGCGGCCCGAATGCTGTTTTCCGGACAGACGCTTGTGGCGGCGTCTGCCGCAGCGATCAGGCTGTTTCCGCTGGCCAGTGAGGGAGCGCAGGCTGATGAGATCTTTGGCGGATGGGCGGAGCAGTTCCGTTCCTACGTGCCTGGAAGCAGCCTGCTGTTTTCCATCACGGAACCGGAGCTGCACTGTGACGTCACCATGACGGACTGCGGCGCATATACGCTCGTCAGTCTGGAACCGGAGCGGGAACAGCTTGGAATCCAGACGCTTCAGGCGATCGCGGACCGGCTCCGGCAGCCCATGGCTTCCGTCATGGCGGTGACGCCGAAGCTGCTGCCGCTGCTGGAGGAATCCGCGGAACCTCTGGCGATGGATTGGGCGGCGTCGCTGAATAAGAATCTGTATTCCATGATGCGCACCGCTGGAAACCTTCGGCTTTACGGAGATACCAGCACAGGGATGGCGCTTCAGACCTCCCGTGTGGACCTGGCGGCATGGCTTGAGAGCCTGCTGGACCGGGCGGAGCCGCTGATCCGGGAAGCCGGCTTGTCCCTTGTCCGGGAGATCGAACCGGGCAGCTGCCTCTGCGAAATTGACCGGGAACGGATGGAGCAGGCGGTTCTGAACCTGCTTTCCAATGCCATCAAATTTTCCAAGGCGGGCAAGGAGATCCGCGTCTGCCTGCGGAGGAAGGGCCAGCGGGCGGAGATCGCGGTCCGGGATCAGGGCTGCGGGATCCCGCCGGATCAGATGGGACTGATCTTCTCCCGCAGCGAGCATCGGGACCCGATCCCGGATCCCCGCTGGGGCGTGGGATTCGGACTGCCGCTGACCCGCCGGATCGTTCAGGCCCACGGCGGACAGTTGATGCTCGAATCCCGGGAAACCGGCACATCCGTGTTTGTCGCCCTGAATCTGCGGGAACGAAAGGATCATATCCTGCGGACCCCTGTGAAAACACCGGTGTGCGAAAATGGGATCGACAGCGTGCTGCTGGAACTGGCGGACGCGCTGCCGGATCGGGTCTTTGACACCAGAGAAATCGATCTCTAAGAGCGTGAAAAAGCGGGTGGCGCCGGCCATCCGCTTTTCTGTCTTGTTATCGAACCATTTGATAGATCATGACAAAGTGGGCGATACTGCCCAGTACAATGAATACATGGAAGATTTCGTGGCATCCGAAATACTTGTTGTTGCGGCCCGGCCACTTCAGCGCGTACAGTACGCCGCCGATGGAATACAGGATCCCGCCGGCGAGCAGCATCGCGAAGCAGATGGGCGTCATGACCGTGTGCAGGGGATAGATGGCGAAAATAGCGGTCCAACCCATTACCAGATAGATTACGGCGGTCAGAGCCCGGGGCATCCGGATCCAGAACAGGGTAAAGGCGCTGCCCAGCAGGGCCATGGACCAGACCACGATCAGCATGATCCGTCCGGAGAGCATCCCGTTCATGGAGATCAGGCACACGGGCGTGTAGGTTCCGGCAATCAGAAAATAGATCATCAGATGATCCAGCTTTCGAAGCAGGAGCCTTCCCCGGATGGAAGTGTTCAGAGAATGATAGACGGTACTGGCGGTGTACAGGCAGAGCATGCTGACCGCGTAGACGGATACGGCGGTTACGGTCAAGGCGCTCCGGTGTACGGTGATGGTGAGCAGAACGGCCAAAGCCAGCAGCGCCAGCACGATGCCGACGCCATGGGTCAGCGCGGAGTAGAAGCGAATCCCGTCATAGGGATTGCGGCCTTGTTCACTGTATTTTTCTTTCACTGGGGATCCCTCCTCTACGATAGTATGTTACGGTTTACGGCTTTAGTATACTGCTGAAATCACGCAAAGTCAATATAATAACTGCATAATATAATTATGAAAATTATATGAATAAAGAAAGAAACGCACCGGCCACAGGGCCGATGCGCAGGGAAGATTTGGTCAGAGTATTTTCTCCATCAGGGTTTTCTGGATCCCGAAGCCCATTTTTTCGTAGAAGGCTCTGGCCCGGTCGTTGCCCTCCCAGACATTCAGCGTGACGTTGTAGCAGCCGCGCTCCCGGGCAAAGTCGAGGGCGCGTTCATACAGGCTGCGGGCGACCGGCGTGCCCCGGGATTGAGGATCCACACACAGATCATCGATATACAGGGTCTTCATGTCGTGCATATTATGGGATCCGGAGCGTTCCTGCAGCTCACAGAAGCAATAGCCCAGCAGGGAGCCCTGATCGTCCTTCGCGACAAACACCGGCGTATTCGGGTTTGAGAAGATGGCCAGCAGTTCTTCGTCGGTGTATTTTTTTGTGCCGGAGATGAAAAGATCCGGCCGCAGACGTGCGTGAAGATCCAGCACGTCGTGAAGCAGCGCGTTTACCGGCTCCAGATCGGAAGATTGGGCAGTGGAAATGAACATGAGAAGGCCTCCTGTTTTGCCTGGCCGCAGGGCGTGTCAGCGGTAGAGCGGCAGCAGAGCGGCGCCGATGATGCCGGCGTCGTTGCCGAGGGCGGCGCGGACGATCCGGGTCCGGTGGCGGGAATGACGGGCGTAGTCCTCCTGCTCGACCAGTTCGCGCACCGGTCCCAGGAGGGTTTCGCCCTGGTTGCAGATGCCGCCGCCCACGCACAGCACCTCCGGCTGGAAGATGTTGATGACGGAGGCCAGGCCGCAGGCAAGATGCTTGACATAGGTCTGGAACACTTCCGTGGCGGTCTTGTCGCCCAGCAGCATGGCGTCGAACACGGTCCGGCCGTCCACCTGATCGAGAGCACGGGCCACCTGCCACATCAGGGAATCCGGGTTAGCTTCCATGGCCCGGCGGGTCTGGCGGATCAGCGCAGTGGCGGAGCAGTAGGCCTCAAAGCAGCCCTTCCGGCCGCAGTTGCAGGGTTCGCCGTCCTCCACGATGACAAAATGACCGATCTCTCCGCCAGCGAAGTTGAAGCCGGTGAGCAGCCGGTTGTTGATGACCACGCCGCCTCCCACGCCGGTACCCAGCGTGATGGCGACCAGAGAGTCGGCATCCTTTCCGGAGCCGGCAATATATTCTCCCAGCGCGGCGGCGTTGGCGTCGTTTTCCAGCAGGACCGGCCGGTGCATCAGATCCTCCACCAGCGCGGAAAGCGGCGTATCGTTGAAATCCAGATTGCAGCTGTATTCCACGACGCCTTCCTCAATATTGGTGATGCCGGGGGTGCCGATTCCGATGGATTCGATGTCCTCCAGGGAACATCCCGTGGCGGAGACGGCCTGACGGCAGCTTTCGGCGATGCGTTCGGCAATGTGCTCCGGAGAATCCGGAAGGCCTGTGGGAATGGAGGAACGGCCCAGAAGCTCGCCCTTTTCCGTGACGACTGCACTGGCAATATTGGTCCCGCCGAGGTCGACACCGAGATAGTACATTAAAAATCCTCCCTTACAGGTGGTATGTAACGTTTGGATAGTTTCATTCTACGACAATTTCATCCGTTCGTCAAGGTGAAATGGATGATGAGGGCGCAAAGTGAACATTCGCGGCCCGGAACAGATATAGTATAATGATACCGACCCTGAAACGGGAACTGATTCTACGAAAGAAGGCGATCTCAATGACCAAGATCAAGGGAATCGAATATGATCCTCCGGTACGGCAGCCGTTCAAAATGCCAACCCTGGAGGAGATGATGGCGATCATGGGACCTCCCCCCGGCGGTCCCGGCGGTCCCGGAGGCCCCGGCGGCCCGGGCGGTCCCGGAGGCCCTCCCGGCGGCATGAATACGCCCAAATACCCGGTGGCCATGCTGGAAAACGGAAATTTCACCATGGGTGAGTTTGAAAAAGCTCCGGTCATTGCCGGAACCATCGGTCCGGACGAGGCCAAAGCGGTCTACATCGAGTCGGATGATCCGGATGCCGGCGGAATTACCGTTTCCGGAGAGGGGCAGAAGTATACGGTGGAGGATTCTACCATCTTCCTGCACTCCAATTCCAATGGTCTGGGCGGCAAGGGATCCGGATTGTTCGCCAACGACCATGCGGAAATGACGGTCAGGAACTGCAAGGTCCTGACGGTGGGCAAGTCCCGCTGCTGCACGGCCACCGAGCAGTACTCCAAAATGTATGTGTACAACTCCTACCTCCACGGCCACGGCGCGCCCTTCGGCCCCGCCGCCGCCAATCTGGAGGATGCGGGCCATCCCCCCGCGGCGCTGGAGATCTCCGGCAACTGCCGGACCCACTGCACCCAGTCCAATTCCGAGACCTACTTCTATGATTCCACCATCATCGGAGACGGCTGGGCGGCCCTGTCCACTGACGGCTCCGGGGGCTATGTGAAGCTGGAGGCCAACAACTGCAAGGTGCAGACCATCCTCTCCGGCTACGGCGCCTACGCCGACGGCATGTGCCATGACTTCTTTAACTCCTGCGACTTTGACGTGGCGGATCAGGCGGGCATCATGGCCGGCGAGTGCGACATGACCTTCAACGACTGCACCGCCGTCTGCGGCAGCTACTTCGCACACATCCACTGCGTCATGGGCATGCCGGAAGAGGTGGGCACCCTGACGGTGAAGGACAGCGTCATCAACACCGCCAAGGATGCCATTTCCATCCGCTCCCAGAACGCCATCGTGAACATTGAGGCCAGCGAGATCATTCCGGACAACGGGGTGCTGGTCCACTCCATCGTGAATACCGATCCCAACGCCACCAAGACCGGCGGCAAGCGGGTCTACGGCATCCATGTGTATGTGAAGGATTCCGACCTGGAGGGCGCCGTCCTCCATGAGGACCCGGATCGCGAGATGAACGTCTATCTGGAGAACGCGAACCTGACGGGCGCGATCCGGGGCGCCATCCTCCACTTCGACGGGGAGAGCACCTGGACCGCCACCAACCAGTCCAGTGTCACCATCGCCGGCAACGTGGATCCGGCACAGATCGACGCCCCGGCGGGCATCGTGATCGAGGCCGTCTGTGGACAGGAGGGCAGCATCACCCTTGCCTCCGGCGGCAAACTGAAGATGATAAAGGCCTGAGGAAAAAGCAGGAGGACGATGGTCCTCCTGCTTTTTTATCCGAAAAAGAGCCTGGTGAACAGGGCGGCCGCGGCAAAACCGGTCAGATCGGCAAGCAGGGCCGCGGGGATCACATATCGGGTGCGGGAGATCCCGGCAGCACTGAAATAGACGCTGACGGTATAAAAGGTGGTCTCTGTGGAGCCCAGCATCACTGCAGCGGTGCGGCCGATCCGGGAATCCACCCCATACTGCCGCATCAGATCCGCGCCGACAGCCAGGGCGGCGCTGCCGCTGAAAGGCCGGACCAGGATCAGGGGCAGCGTCTCCGGCGGCAGGCCGATCCCCCGGCAGAGAGGACCGAGGGCCGCAGAAAGCCTGTCCAGCATCCCGCTGGCCCGCAGCATATTCACGGCGGTCAGCAGAATGATCAGCGAGGGGAGGATCGTAATGAGCAGCCGGAGACCTTTTGCAGCGCCGTCCGTCAGGGCGTCGTAGACATTCTCTCTCCGGCGCAGCGCAGCACAGGCGCACACCGCCAGAATCAGGGGGATCAGCAGATCAGCGATCATGAAACAGGCGCTCCAGGAAGCGGCACATCAGCAGTCCCACGGCGACGGAACAGAGACTGGTCAGGAGGACGCAGGGAAGGATGTCCAGCGGCGTGGAGCAGCCAAGTCCGGCCCGGACCGATGCCACTGTGGAGGGCAGCAGCTGGATGGAAGCTGTATTCAGCACCACCAGACGGCATTGCTCAGCTGTGGCGGCGCCGGAGCCGTCGGCCATGGCGCGGCAGGCCTCGATCCCCATGGGCGTGGCGGCGTTTCCCAGACCCAGCAGATTGGCGGTGACGTTGGCGCAAAGGGCCGAGAAACCGTCCGGTTTGTGCCGAAGTTCCGGGAACAGCCGTCCCAGCAGGGGGTCCAGCGCCCGGGACAACTTTTCCCGCAGGCCACTGCGGGCCATCAGCTCCCCCACGCCGCACCAGAGACACAGCGGTCCTGCCAGGGAAATGCCCAACTCCAGTGCGGAAGCGGCGCCTTCCATGGCGGCAGGACCGATTCTCCCGGCGGTAGAGAAGAGGAGTCCGCCAAATATGGACAAAACTACCATAATTGTCCATGTAATAGAAATCAATGAGAACGCACTCCTTCGTCATTTATGCACATTTTTTGACCGGATCTGCCCTTTTTTGGCTCAAAACGCATTGACAAAGCACTCCCTTGTGTTATAATGAGACAGAAGCATTCGGCTTTATGTTATTGGTTATGGAAAAGGAGATCAGAATATGAAATCTACCGGAATCGTCAGAAAAGTTGACGAGCTAGGGCGCATTGTATTGCCCATTGAGCTCCGTCGGACTCTGGAGATCGCAGAACGTGATTCTCTGGAAATCTATGTGGATGGCTCTACGATTATTCTCAAAAAATACGAGCCTGCCTGTGTGTTCTGTGGGGATGCCAAGGATGTTCTGAGCTATAAGGGCCGGAATATCTGCCGTTCCTGCCTCGAGGAAATGAAAAAAATGTGAGAAAAAACACCGTGGAAGTAACCACGGTGTTTTTTTATGCCTGCTGTGACAGGGCGGCTTCATATAATGTGTTTTTCGGGATGCCGCAGGATCTGCTGGCCTGCTTTACCGCATCCTTGAGGCTCAGGCCCTCCTGCCGAAGCAACTGAACCTGCTGAAGTCCTTCCTCCAGAGAGGGGCCTTCCTCCGCCGGCCTCTCCGCGCCCCGCAGGATCAGCACATATTCGCCCCGGGGCTCCGTGGAGCTGTAATACTCCACAGCCTGAGACAGCGTCATCCGCAGTGCTTCCTCGTGCAGCTTGGTCAGTTCCCGGCAAAGGGTGATCTGACGGTCCGGGCCGAAGGTTTTCTGAAAATCCCCCAGGGTGGCGATGAGCTTGTGGGGCGCCTCGTAAAAAATCATCGTCCTGGTTTCGTTCCGCAGGGAGTCCAGATGCTCCCGGCGGGATTTTTTGTTGATGGACAGGAATCCTTCAAAGGTGAAGCGTCCCGTGGGGAGTCCGGAGATGGCCAGAGCGGTAATGGCGGCGCAAGGGCCGGGGATCGCCGTCACGGTAAGACCGGCCTCGGCGCACAGCCGGACCAAATCCTCGCCGGGATCGGAGATGGCGGGGGTTCCGGCGTCTGTGACCAGCGCGCAGGTCTCTCCGGCCTTCAGCCGTTCCACAATCGCAGCGCCGCTGGTGACCTTGTTGTGTTCATAGTAGCTGACCAGCGGCTTCTTCAACCCCAGATGGTTCAGCAGCTTGATGGAGACCCGGGTGTCCTCCGCCGCGATGAAATCGGCCCCGGCCAGAGCCTCGGCCGCCCGGGGGGAGATGTCGCCCAGATTTCCGATGGGGGTGGGGACAAGGATCAGTGTTCCGGCCATAGTGTCACTCCTTTGTACGGTGATAAATGCGAAGGACTTCCGGGGAGTCGAGACCGTCCGCCGTGCGCAGAAAGAGATCCTCCTCCCACCGAAGGCCCGGGTTTCCGCCCCGTCTGGCCTCGATCAGAAGCAGATTGGCGGGCTTGTCCGGACTGTGGTGTACGGGACGAAGACGCTTGACCGCAAACCCGGCGGCCTCCAGAGCGGCAAACAGCGCAGGGATACGTTCCGGACGGAAGACCAGACAGAAGCGCCCGCCCCAGCGGGTGGCCCAGGCGGCGGCGGCGCACAGCTCGGCGAGGGTGCAGCCCCGGTCAGAGCGGGCGGCGCCCAGATGGTTAGACACCAGCCCGCCGGACTGTTCAAAATAGGGCGGGTTGGAAACGGTCAGATCAAAAGCTCCCGCCGGGAGGATCTCCCGGTAATTCCTGAGATCCGCCTCCAGAACCTCCGCAGGGATGCCGTTCTCCGCAAGGTTCTTCCGGGCCAGAGGGCAGGCGGCGGGATCGTTCTCCACAGCGGTGAAACGCAGGTCGGGACGCCCGAAGCCCATCAGCACCGGCAGCGTTCCGCCGCCGGTACCCAGATCGAGGATCCGTTCGGCCTTGCCCGGCCGCGCAAAGTCCGCCAGCAGAATGGAATCCGTCCCGAGGGGAAAAACATCCGGCGCCTGATGGAGTACAGGTCCGTCCTTCCAAAGCGGTTGTGACATGGTGACTCCTTTCCCGTTGCGGGCAGGAAAAGGAGCGCCGCTCCAAGAACGGCGCTCAGATTCCGGTCGTTGTCAACCCTGAGAGATGGTCTCCACGGGACAGTTGTCTGCGCAGGTGCCGCACTCAATGCAGGTGTCAGGATCGATCACATAGTGCTCATCGCCGGGAGCGATGGCCTCCACAGGACAGTTGCTGGCGCACAGACCGCAGGAAATGCAGTCATCACCGATTACGTATGCCATTATGTACACCTCCAAATACACAAATCCAGACCTTTGGGGGTCCTTTGCCCCCATTGTATCACGGATTTTCGAAATTGCAATTCTTTTTACGCAAAATCCTGAGGAACGGAATTGAATTGGATGGAAATGGAAATCATGAACGGGAAAGGATGGTGACCCATGGGCAGATTCGGAGGAAGCCGCGGGCTGGAGACCGCCCCGAGACCCAGACAGACCGGCGGAG
Organism: Oscillospiraceae bacterium; assembly: GCA_902778525.1. GTDB lineage: Bacteria > Bacillota > Clostridia > Oscillospirales > Oscillospiraceae > HGM13006. The sequence goes on from CACYXZ010000001.1 coordinate 52,973, forward strand.
AGACGACAAAACTGCTGGACCGGTTCAGCCTGGATCTGACGGAGCAGGCGGCACAGGGACTGCTCCCTACGGTGATCGGCCGGAACCGGGAGCTGGAACAGGTGATGGAGATCCTGTGCCGCAAGACAAAAAACAACCCCGCACTGGTGGGGAAGCCGGGGGTGGGAAAGACGGCGCTGGCGGAAAAGCTGGCGCAGCTGGTCGCCCGGGACCGGGTGCCGGAGCAGCTCCGGGAAAAGCGGATCGTGGCGCTGTATATGTCCTCGCTGGTGGCGGGGACGAAATACCGGGGAGAGTTTGAAGAGCGGCTCCGGGACATTCTCGACGAGGTGATCCGGGCAGGGAACGTGATTCTGTTTGTGGACGAGATGCACACCATTGTGGGTGCAGGCTCCGCAGAGGGAGCCATCGATGCGGCAAATATCCTCAAACCGGCTCTGGGCCGGGGCGAGATCCAGATGATCGGCGCCACCACGGAAAAGGAATACAGAAAGCATATCGAAAAAGACGCGGCCCTGTCCCGGCGGTTCACCCGGGTGGAGGTGCCGGAGCCCACGGCAATGGAGACGCTTGGAATCCTCAAGGGTCTCCAGCCGGAGTTTGAAGCCTATCACGGGGTACGGTACGCAGACCGGGCGCTGGAGGCGGCGGTAAGTCTGTCGGGAAGGTACGTTCCGGAGCGGTCCTGGCCGGACCGTGCCGTGGACCTCATGGATGAAGCGGCGTCCATGGTGCGCCTGCAGGCGGAATCGGGGATGATCACCCGGGGCGCCAGAACCAGACGTTATCTGGAGATCGGGCACAGCAGACAGGTGGAAGTCCGGCACATGGCGGCGGCGGTATCCCGGCGGACGGGGATCCCGGCGGAGACGATCAGAGGCCTGCCCGGAGAACGGCTCATGGGGCTGGAGGAGCGTCTGCGTCAGCGGGTGCTTGGACAGGAGTCCGCGATTCGGACCGTTGTGAGCGTCCTTTTGCGGGGGCAGATGGGGCTGGGCGGGGAGAACCGGCCGAGAGGCTGCTTCCTGTTTGCCGGGCCCAGCGGCGTGGGCAAGACGGAGCTTTGCCGGGCGCTGGCGGAGGAACTGTTCGGCCGGAGGGACGCCATGATCCGTCTGGATATGACCGAGTACAGCGAAAAAAACGGCGCCGCCGGCCTCATCGGCGCGCCGCCCGGCTATGCCGGTTACGGGGAGGGCGGCATGCTCACGGAAAAGGTGCGGCGGCAGCCTTGGTCACTGGTGCTGTTTGATGAGATGGAGAAGGCCCATGCAGATGTGCGAGCGCTGCTGCTGCAGATCATGGAGGAGGGGCAGCTGACGGACGCGGAGGGAACCGCGGTGGACTTTCGGAACACCGTTGTGGTCATGACCTGCAACCTTGGAGCCGAGAGCAGCAATCGGGAGGGCGCCCCGCTGGGGTTCTCCGCGGGAGAGCCGGACCGGGAGGCGGGACTGCACCGGGAGCTGAGCACCGCCTTTTCCAGGGAGTTCCTCGGACGGCTGGATGCCGTGGTGCCCTTTGTGCGGCCGAATGAGGAGGCGAGAAAGGCCATCGCCCGCAAAATGCTCCTGGAGTTCTGTCGGCAGGTGGAGCGGGAAGGGCGGACGCTGGAGCTGGAGCCCGGTGTGGCAGAGTTCCTCTGCAGCCGCTGGAAGTCGGACGGCTACGGCGTCAGGGGCTTCCGCCGGACACTGGACCGGGAACTGGCGGAGCCGCTGGCGCGGCTGATGGCGGAGGGACGATGGATGGGGAAAGCCCGGGTCAGTCCCGGAGCCGATGGGCTGCAAATGACCGTATAGACAGGAGCCGGTTCTCCCGAACAGGGGGCCGGCTCCAGTTCTTTCGGGCAGATCCGGCGCATAAGATCCAACGGGAAAGTCCTGTGTGCATTCTGACGAAAAAAAGAAAAATAGTAAAAAAAGTGATAGTTTTTCACAAAAACCGAGTAAATCACTTTTGAAAAAGTGAGATAGCAAACGGTTTGAACACTCAAAAATACGCACGGAATTGACAGGTTTTGTGTGTCTGATTTGTGAATAATGCTATGGTCCACGGAGAAATAGACAAATTTTTTGACAAAAATTATGAATTATGACTTGTAAAACGTGCAATTTATGCTATAATCTTCTTTGATAGGCGAAAGCCGTCACTGTGCCCAATGGGTAAGGCAAAAGACCGTGCCATCCAATTTTCGGTCTTTCCTGGCGGGCGCGCGTTGATTTCACTTCAGAAAGGAGAGAATGCCACGAAGGATGGAATCGCAGCATCTCGGTTCTCTTTGTGCAGGTTGAGAACCGATTAGGCAGATGCGGCGGGTTCTGTTCGCGAAACGCACATGGGCCTGAGGCCCAAACCCTCTTGCACGGTGCCAAAGCGAACCGTATCGTGGCATTTTTGACTTCGTGCGACGCCGCGCTCCGCGGCGAATGGGGAACGTGAAAAATGCAGAAATGCAAACCAATTAAGTAAAGGAGAATTGGCATGCGATTGCTTGAGTTAAAGCGCGACTGGCGAATGAACAAGGGCCTTTACCTCCTGATCATTCCCGTCGTGATCTACCTCATCGTCTTCAACTATGTGCCTATGGCAGGTATCGTTCTCGGCTTCGAACGCTTCACGCCGAAGAACGGTGTCTTTATGAGCGAGTGGGTCGGTCTGAAGCATTTTGTGACCTTCTTCAGCTCTGTGTTCTTCATCCGAGTCCTGAAGAACACGCTGATCCTGAGCCTCTACAGCATCATTTTCGGATTCCCTGCACCGATTCTGTTTGCTCTGCTGCTCAATGAACTGGATAACGAGTACTATAAGAAAGTCATCCAGGTCGTCAGCTACATGCCCAACTTCATCTCTACCGTCGTTATCTCCGGTATCATCATCGACTTCGTTGCGAGCGATGGTGTTATCACCGATCTGCTGGTCGGCATCGGTTTCCTGAGGGAAGCCAAGAACCTGCTGTCGGTACCCGAGTACTTCCGGTCCATCATGGTCCTGACTGATCTGTGGCAGCAGGTCGGCTTCGGCTCCATCCTGTTCCTGGCGGCCCTCACCGGTATCGATCAGGAGCTCTACGAGGCCGCGGTCATCGACGGTGCCAACCGCTGGAAGCAGACCATCCATGTGACCATCCCCGGCATCATGCCCACCGTGGTCATCATGCTGATCATGCGTATCGGCGGCCTGATGAACGCCAACCAGGAAAAGATCCTGCTTCTGTACAACCCCCTGATTTACGAAACCTCCGACGTCATCGGAACCTTCGTTTACCGCAAGGGCCTGCTGGAAGCGGACTACGGCTATTCCACGGCCGTCGGTCTTTTCAACTCCGCTGTCAACGTGATTCTTCTGTTCATCGCCAACGGCGTGTCCAGAAAGTATTCCGAGACCAGCCTGTTCTGATGGGAGGAAGTTGAAGTATGAATCTTAATTTCGTGATTAAAACTCCCAGCAGACGTGTCTTCGAGGTTATCAACTATATCCTCCTCGGCTGCTTCGGTATTATCTGTCTGCTGCCCGTGCTGCACTGTATCTGGGCCTCCGTGTCCGATCCTACGCTGATGGCGCAGCACTCCGGCATTATTCTGTATCCTCTCTTCGATGATGCCCATCCCATCACCTGGTACGGCTACAAGATGGTTTTCGGCAACAACTCCCTGCTCATGGGCTACGCCAACACTATCTTCTACTGCGCCGTGGGCGGTGCGTTCTCCACCATCGTCTGCACCATGGGCGGCTTCGTGCTGTCCCGGAAGGGCCTGATCCTGAAGAAGTACATCATGATCCTGATCACCATCACCATGTTCTTCAATGGTGGTATGATCCCGACCTACATGGTCATCAAGGGCCTGCATATGCTTGACACCCGCTGGGTTATGATCATTCCCATGGCTGTCAACGTCATGTCCCTGGTTATCATCCGTACAGCCATCCAGGGTATGCCCGACTCCCTGGAGGAATCCGCCCGTCTCGACGGCGCCGGCAACTTTGTCATTCTGTTCCGGATCGTGATTCCTCTGGTAAAGGCTACCGTGGCCGTGCTGGCGCTGCAGTACATCCTGATGAAGTGGAACTCCTACTTCGAAGCGATGATCTATCTGCAGACCCGCGCGCTGTATCCCCTCCAGGTTATCCTGAAAGAAATCCTGACAGAATCCGATTCCTCTTCTCTGACCTACGATCCGGAGCTCGCCAAGTACTCCGACCTGGTCGAGTACTGCACCATCGTAGTTGCGATTCTCCCCATTTTCTGCTTCTACCCCTTCATCCTGAAGTATTTCACCAAGGGCATGATGGTCGGCTCTCTGAAGGGCTAAGGTATCCTGTCCCGCGGCTTCGGCCGGCGGAAACGAATTTCAGACGGCTCGCCGCTTTTGCGGCGGGCCGTTTTCGTCTGCCGTCCGGATTCTACTTGCTTTTACATGGACGGTGCGGTATAATTTCTATCGAATCTATCCGACAGGGACGGGGAGGCTGCCATGGAGTTTTCGCATAAATCAGTCCTGCTGGAGGAGTGTATCCAGGCGCTGAACATCCGCCCCGAGGGGATCTATCTGGACGGGACGCTGGGCGGCGCAGGCCATTCCGTGGAAATCGCCCGCCGCCTGACCACGGGGCGGCTGATCGGTGTGGACCGGGACACGGTGGCGCTGGACGCGGCAAAGGACCGCCTTGCGCCGTATCTGGACCGGGTGACGCTGGTTCACGGGAACTTCCGGGATCTGGATCGGATCCTGCGGGATCTGGAGATCCCGGCAGTGGATGGAATGCTCTTTGATCTGGGGGTCTCCTCGCCGCAGCTGGATGACGGGGCCAGAGGTTTTTCCTATATGGCCGACGCGCCGCTGGATATGCGGATGAACCGGGAGGACCGGCTCACGGCCTATGAGGTGGTGAATCAGTGGTCCCGGGAGGAGCTCCGACGGGTCTTTTACGAATACGGGGAGGAGCGGTATGCCCCGCAGATCGCCGCGGCCATCGACCGCCGGCGGCAGGAAAAGCCCATCGGGACGACGCTGGAGCTTGTGGATGTGATCCGCGGCGCCATGCCCCCCCAGGCGCTCCGGGAAAAGCAGCACCCGGCCAAGCGCACCTTCCAGGCGATCCGGATCGCAGTGAACGACGAGCTGGGGGCAGTGCGGGACATGATGGAAGCCGCGATTCCCAACCTTGCGCCGGGCGGCCGTCTGGCGGTGATCACCTTTCACTCTCTGGAGGACCGTATCGTCAAGGCGGCCATGAACGCCGCGGCAAAGGGCTGCACCTGCCCGCCGGAGTTTCCGGTATGCGTCTGCGGGAAAAAGCCTCAGGTGAAGGTCCTCACCAGAAAACCGGTGGTATCCGGACAGGAGGAGCTGGAGGAGAATCCCCGCGCCCGCAGCGCCAAGCTGCGGGTCTGTGAGAAACTGTAGGAGGGAACAGCTTGCGAAGAACTCCCATTCGGGAGGTGGAACATAAAAGACGTACCGGGCCGGACCTGTTGGCCGTTGGCCTGGCGGTGTTTGCTCTGATGGCAGTTTTGCTCTGGGGAAAGGTAAAGGTCTATGAGCTTCAGCGGGATAATCTCCGCATGGCTGAGGAACTGGCCCGGCAGGAAGATGCACTGGCCCGGCTCCGGCTTCGACAGGCGGACGGGCCGGACCTGAAAGCCCGGGCAGAGTCGCTGGGTCTTCGGCTTCCCACTGCGGAGCAGACGGTGATCCTGCACATCAGGGGATCTTAACAGACATAAGGGACGTGCGCGCGGCATAGAATGCTGCGGGAAACCTCATTTTGCGGAAGGAGCGACGTCCCCTTGAAGTCTCACATTCCAAAGCCGCGGATGCCCGGCGGAGCAAACCGGATCATTCTGCGCCGTACCGCCGTGCTGATGGCGCTTTTCGGTGTGCTGGTGTTCGTTCCGCTGGCCGGGAAGCTGATTCAGCTCCAGATTCTCCGACACGAGGAGCTGGGCCGGATGGCGGCGGACAATCAGACCAGGACCAGCAGCATCACCCCCGCCCGGGGGACCATATACGACCGGAATATGAACGTGCTGGCGGTGAGCGCTGACGTGGAGAACGTCTGCATCGACCCCAATGAGCTTGCCCTGTCCGGGCAGGATACCGACGCCATTGCAGAAAGCCTGAGCAGCCTTTTGAACGTGGACAAAGGATGGATCCTGCAGCGCATGGAGGACACCGGCTACCGGTATCAGATCGTTAAGCGCAAGGTGGAGCAGGAGGAGGCCTCTGCAGTCCGCGCCTATATCGCCAGGCAGAACATCACCGGCGTCTACCTGGAGCCGGACACCAAGCGGTATTACCCCGAGGGGACGCTGGCGGCACAGCTTTTGGGCTTTGTGGGCAGCGACAATACGGGCCTGGACGGGGTGGAGGCGGCCTGGGATGAGGCGCTCACCGGCGCTGCCGGCCGGATCATAAGCGCCAAAGGAAACTACGGCTCCGCCATGCCCTACCATCATGAGACATACTACGATCCGGTGCGCGGCAGCTCTCTGGTGCTGACGATCGACGAGACAGTGCAGCAGATGCTGGAGAAGGAGATGCGGGAGGCTGTCGCCCAGTATGACGTCCGGAACGGAGCCTTCGGCGTGATCATGGATGTGAACACCGGAGAGATCCTGGCCATGGCGACGCTGGGGGCCTACGATCCCAACCGCTATGCGGAGATCCTGGATCTCGGGACCCGGCAGACGCTGGAGGAGCAGCACCGGCTTGCCCTTTTAGCGGAGGGGGAGGAGCGGGATCGTCTTTTGGCGGAGTACAGCACCGCCCTGGCAGAGGCCCGGCTGGCTCAATGGCGCAATCGGGTGATCGCCGACGGATATGAGCCCGGCTCTACATTTAAAAGCATTACGCTGGCGGCTGCACTGGAGGAGGGCGCCGTGAGCCTTTCCGACGGTTTTTATTGCAGCGGCAGCACCTCCATCAAGGGCCGGTCCAAGCCGCTTCACTGCTGGAAAAGCGCCGGACACGGCCAGCAGACCACAGCGGAAGCCCTGCAGAACTCCTGCAATGTGGCCTTCGCGAATATCGGCATCCGGCTGGGCGGAGAAAAGCTGTACGAATATGTTCAGAAGTTCGGCCTGACGGAGAAAACGGGGATCGAGCTGTACGGCGAAGCCAGCGGCATCTTCTTTGACGAGGCGACCCTGTCGAATCCGGACAGCTATGCCTCCCTGGCCTCGGCCGCCTTCGGACAGACCTTTAAGATCACGCCGCTGCAGCTGGTCCGTGCGGTGGCGGCGGTGGTCAACGGCGGGTATCTGCTGGAGCCCCATGTGGTATATCAGGTGCTCGACGACGACGGAAACGTCCTGGAGCAGCACGACAGAACCGTGATCCGTCAGGTGATCAGCCGTCAGACCTCCCGGACCATGTGCGGCCTGCTGGAATCGGTGGTTTCTCAGGGCACCGCGAAAAATGCGCAGATCGCCGGATACCGCATCGGCGGAAAAACAGGCACCTCGGAAAAAATCGACGTGTTTGATGAGAACGGCAACATGGTGGAGGACAAGATCGTATCCTTCATCGGAATTGCCCCCATGGACGATCCGAAGATCGTTGCGCTGGTGGCCCTGGACACGCCCTCCACGGAGACAGGCTATTACATCTCCGGCGGCCAGATGGGCGCGCCCACGGTACGGGACGTGCTGTCCGGCGTGCTGCCCTATCTGGGGATTAAGCCGGATTACAGCGAGGAAGCGGCGAACCGGGCGGAGGTCTCCGTACCGGACCTGACCGGGATGACGGAGCAGGAGGCGGAGACGGCGCTCTCGGAGCTTCCCCTGACCTTTCGCCGGGAGGGCAGCCGGGAGCGGATCACAGATCAGGTGCCGGCGGCGGGGGCGGTCATCCCCGGAAACAGTGAGATCCTCGTCTATTTTGGCGATACACAGTCTGATGAAACGGTGCTGGTCCCGGATGTGACCGGCCGGAGCGCCCAGGAGGCCAATGAGATCCTGACGGCGCAGGGACTCTATATGAAAATTGTTGGCGCGGAGGGCGCGGAGCATACCATCGTCGCGGTTCGCCAGACCCCGGCGGCCGGAACGGCCGCGGAACCGGGAACAGTGGTGTCGGTGGAATTTTCCGACCTGAGCGCGCAGGACTAAGGAGGACGTTATGAAACTTCAAGATATTCTGGAGGGGATCGGGATCCGTTCGTTCCATGCGGATCCGGAGATGGAGATCTCAGGGATCGCCTATGATTCCCGCACGGTGGAGCCGGGGCAGCTCTTTGTGGCCGTGACCGGATTTGCCGCCGACGGGCACCGGTTCATTCCCATGGCGGTGGAAAAGGGCGCCGCGGCGGTGCTGTGTCAGACCCCGCCGGAGGGGGAGATCCCCTATGTGCAGGTGGAAAACACTAGAAGCGCACTGGCGCTTGCCTCAGCAAACTTCTTTGGCCGTCCGGCGGAAAAGATGAAGTTCATCGGCATCACCGGCACCAATGGAAAAACCACCTCCACCTATCTTTTGAAGGAGATCCTCGAAAAAACCGCGGGAGCCAAGGTGGGTCTGGTGGGCACCATCCAGAACATGATCGGAGATCAGGTGCTGGAAACGGAGCGCACCACGCCGGAGTCCTATGAGCTGCAGAAGCTCTTCGCGGAGATGGCGGAGGCCGGATGCACCCATGTGGTGATGGAGGTCTCCTCCCATGCGCTGGTGCTGGACCGGGTGGCGGGCGTCCGGTTTGACGTGGGCATGTTCTCCAACCTGACCCAGGACCACCTGGACTTCCACAAGACCATGGAGGAATACCGGAAGGCCAAGGCCATTTTGTTCCGGATGTGTGACGTGGGCGTCTACAACGCAGATGATCCCGCCAGCGAAAAGATCATGGCGGAGGCCACCTGCAGAGCCTTTACCTACGCGGAGCATCACGAGGCCGACCTAAAGGCGGAGAATGTGGTGCTGCACGCGGACAGCGTGGAGTTTACCGCGGTCCATGGCGGGGAGCGGGTGCCGGTGACGCTGGGGATCCCCGGCGGATTTACCGTGTACAATGCCCTGTGCGTCCTGGGAGCTGCCATGGCGATGGGGATTCCTCTTTCGGAGGCTGCCGCCGCCCTGGCCGGCGCCCATGGGGTCAAGGGCCGGGTCGAGGTGGTTCCCACCCCGGGCCGGGACTATACGGTCCTGATCGACTATGCCCACACGCCCGATTCGCTGGAGAACGTGCTGACCTCCGTGCGAGGTTACTGCAAAGGACGCCTGATCTCGGTGTTCGGATGCGGCGGAGACCGGGACAACACCAAGCGTCCCATCATGGGAAGAATCGGCGCCCGTCTCAGCGATATTGCGGTCATCACCTCTGACAATCCCAGGACGGAGGACCCGAACCAGATCATCGAGCAGATCCTGGCGGGGATCTCCGACCAGTCAAACTGTGTGGTGGTGGAAAACCGGCGCAGAGCGATCCGGGAAGCCATGGCCATGGCAAAGAAGGACGATATCATCGTGCTGTGCGGGAAAGGTCATGAGACCTACCAGATCCTCGGGACGGAGAAGACCCATCTGGACGAGCGGGAAGAGGTCGCGGCCGCGCTCCGGGAACAGGAGGAATTGTAAATGAAGCTGACTTCACTCCGTCAGATCGCCCAGTGGTGCGGCGGCGCTGTCGCGCCGGAGCAGGAACAGGTGATGGTCAACGGACTGTGCCATGATACCCGGGAACTGGACGCCGGGGCGCTGTTTTTCGCCCTGACCGGAACCCACGACGGGCATGATTATCTGAAGGCCGCAAAGGCCGCCGGCGCTGCCGCCGCGGTGGTGAGCCGTCCGGTGGAGACGGATCTCCCTCTGGTGATGGTGGAGGACACCAAAAAAGCGCTGGCGGATATCGCCCGGGCGTACAAAGAGAGCCTGGAGTGCAGGACGGTGGCCATCACCGGAAGCGTGGGAAAGACCACCACCCGGACCATGACCATGGCGCTTATGGAGCGGACTTACCGCACCTACGGCACGGTAAAGAACTATAACAACGATATCGGCCTGCCGGTGACCATCGGGAAGGTGGGTTCGGACGCGGAGATGCTGGTGCTGGAAATGGGAATGAACCATTTCGGAGAGATGCGTCAGCTCACCGACATCGGCCGGCCGGATACGGTGGTCATCACCAATATCGGCAGCATGCACATCGAGAATCTCGGCAGCCGGGAGGGGATCCTCAGGGCCAAGCTGGAGATCCTGGAGGGGCTGCATCCCGGCGGAAGCTGCTTCTTTAACGGCGACGAGCCGCTGCTGTGGGAGCTTCGGCACAAGAACCAGAATCCCACCTTCTACTTCGGCATTGAGAACGCGGAATGTGACATCCGGGCCACGGAGGTCCGGCTGCTGGAGGGGAAGAGCAGGTTCCGGGTGCAGTGGAAGGACTATGATTTCCCGGTGGAGCTGTCCCTGAGCGGCCTGCACAACGTGTACAACGCGCTGGCGGCGATCTCGGTGGCGCTGCATTATCAGGTGCCGGTGAAGGAAATTCAGGCGGCCCTGTCGCAGTTCGTCAACACCAGCCAGCGCCAGCAGACGATCTACTACAAGACGTATACCATCATCGACGACACCTACAATGCCGGTCCGGAGTCTATGGAGGCGGCGCTCCGCGTGCTGAAGGACACCACCGGGATGGGCGGGAAAGCCCGTCATATTGCGGTGCTGGGCGATATGCTGGAGCTTGGAAACCACGCCAGCGGCGAGCATCACCGGATCGGCCGGGTGGCGGCTTATAAAGCGGATCTGCTGCTGACCTACGGCCCCCTGTCCGTCCATACGGTGCGGGGCGCAATCACAGGCGGTATGAGCCAGCGCAACGCCATGAACTTCCTGACCATGGAGGAACTGGTCAACACCCTGAAAAACCGGGCCAAGCCCGGGGACGTGCTGCTGTTCAAGGGCAGCCACGGCATGCACATGGAGCGGGCGCTTCAGGCGTTCATGCAGGAGGACTGACCGCCCGCGCGGCAACGCAGTAACAACATTCGGAGGAAACGGGATATGCAAAGTATCATCACCTGTGCGCTGGCATTTCTGGTCAGCGCCATTGCCGGACGGTTTATCGTTCCGGCGCTTCGGGCCCTGAAGGTGGGCCAGTCCATACGGGAGATCGGCCCCACCTGGCACAACTCCAAGCAGGGAACCCCCACCATGGGCGGACTGATCTTTATGCTGGGCATCGCGGTCTGCGTCATCACGGGATGGCGGACCATGCTCGGCGGGGACATCACCCACTTGATGGTGTTCGGCCTGGCGCTGGTGTGCGGCGTGATCGGGTTCCTTGACGATTTTGTCAAGGTGAAAAACAAGCGGAACCTGGGCCTGACGGAGATCCAGAAGCTGGTGCTTCAGCTGGCGGCAGCGGCGCTGTTTCTGATCCTGCTGCGCCGGACGGGGCATCTCACCGGCGATCTGTACATCCCATTTGCCAATGTCAGCGTGACGATCCCGTGGATTCTCTATCTGATCCTGAGCGTGTTCATCATTGTGGGAACCGTCAATGCGGTCAACATCACCGACGGGATCGACGGACTCAACACCTCCGTGACCATCCCGGTAATGGCGTTCTACGCGATTGCCGCGTGGAAATGGCATCTGACCGGCGCTTCTCTCTTTGCCGCTGCGGTGGCGGGCGCCTTGCTGGGGTTCCTGATTTACAACTGGCATCCGGCCAAGGTGTTTATGGGGGATACCGGGTCGCTGTTCCTGGGGGGCGCGGTCTGCGGTCTGGCCTATGCGCTGGATATGCCGCTGATCCTGATCCTGGTTGGGATCATCTATATCGCGGAGACCATGAGCGACATCATTCAGGTGGCCTATTTCAAAATCACTCACGGCAAGCGGATCTTCCGCATGGCCCCGCTGCACCATCACTTTGAAAAGGGCGGCTGGAGCGAGGTCAAGATCGTCGTGGTGTTCACTTCCATTACAGTGGTTTTCTGTGTTCTGGCCTATCTGGGGGTCATGAACCGATTTTGATTCAGAGAGGGAGGCGCCATGGGTTTTCTTCGGCTGCCGGACGTGGAAACTTCGGAGCGGGAGAACCTGGCGGATCTTCCATTTCTGCTTTTGACGCTGCTGCTGACGGGGCTGGGACTGGTGATGATCTATTCCTCCAGCTTTGCCCGGGCCCTGTATGAGACCGGGGACAGCGCCTATTACTTCAAGCGTCAGCTGGTGTTTTCCCTGATCGGCGCGGCGGAGCTGCTGGCGGTCTCCCGGGTCAAACCGGAACTGCTGAAAAAGCTTGCCTTCCCGGTGCTTGGGATCTCGATCGTTTTTCTGATACTGGTGTTTGTACCCGGCATCGGGCAGAGCGAGAACGGCGCCACCCGATGGATCCGGCTGGGGATCTCCTTTCAGCCGTCAGAGATCGCCAAGCTGGGCGTGATCCTCAGCTATGCCGCCATGATCGCCTCCTTTCAGGAGAAAATGGAGACCTTCCGGTACGGGATCGCCCCCTTCGCCGCAATTCTCGCGGTGATCGTGGTGCTGCTGCGGCTGGAGCCCCACAATTCCGCCATCGTGATTATCGCCTGTACCGCCGGCGCCATGCTGTTTCTGGGCGGCGTACGGTACCGGTGGTTCGTGCTGGGGGGCGGCGTGATGCTGCTGGGCCTGGCAGTGATCCTCGGCGCGGGAGGCTATGAAGCCAGCCGCATCACGGCCTGGCGGGATCCCTTTTCCGACCCGTCGGACAGCGGATACCAGATCATCCAGTCCCTCTACGCCATCGGCAGCGGGGGATTGCTGGGACTGGGCTTCGGCCAGGGCAGGCAGAAGTATCTGTATCTGCCGGAGGAACACAACGACTATATTTTTGCCATTGTCTGCGAGGAGTTGGGGCTGGCGGGGGCGCTGGCGATATTGCTGCTCTATGCGCTGCTGATCCTGCGGGGATACTGGATCGCCATGCACGTACGGGACCGGTTCCTGTCCCTGACCGTGGCGGGGATCACCACCCTGACCGCCCTGCAGGTGTTCTTCAATATCGGGGTAGTGACGAATCTCCTGCCCTCCACCGGCATTTCCCTGCCGTTTTTCAGCTACGGCGGTACGGCGCTGCTGATCCAGCTGGGGGAGATGGGGATCATTCTGAGTGCGTCCCGGCGCTGCAGTGCCGGATTCTTGTAAGTTAGGTTGTGATCGTGTGAACGTAATCTTTACCTGCGGCGGCACCGGCGGCCATATCAGTCCGGCCATTGCCGTGGCGAATCTGCTCCGGGAAAAGCGTCCGGATACGGAGATCCTCTTCGTGGGCGCCAGCGACGGCATGGAGGCGGATCTGGTTCCCAGAGCGGGATACCGGCTGGAGACTGTGGAGATTTCCAACTTCCAGCGGAAGCTGACTCCCTCCAATATTATCTACAATTTCCGGTCCCTGGGATATATGTTCTCCAGCCGCAGGACGGCGGACCGGATCATTCGGGAGTTCCGGCCGGACGTGATCGTGGGGACCGGCGGATACGCCAGCTACCCGATGCTGCGGCAGGGGGCGAAGCGGGGGATCCCCACGGCGCTCCATGAAGCCAACGCGGTCCCCGGCCTGACGACCCGGCTGGTGATGAACCAGGTGGACCGGGTCATGGTCTCCTTTGAGGAGAGCCGGAACGCCTATCCCCATCCGGACAAGGTCCGGGTCGTGGGCATGCCGGTCAAGAGTGAGTTCTTCTTCGCGGACAAGGCGGGAGCCAAGGCGGCTCTGGGCTTGGACGAACGGCCGCTGGTGGTCAGCTACTGGGGCTCTCTGGGCGCCCGGGAGATGAACAAGAAGATCGCCCGGTTCATGGCGCTGGAGGCCCGGGACGGAACGCCGTTCCAGCACATCCACGCCACCGGCAGCTTCGGATGGAAATGGATGCCGGACTATGTGCTGGAACAGGGCGTGGAGCTGGAGCAGTATCCCGCCATCGATATGCGGGAGTACATCTATGATATGCCGACGGTGATGGCGGCCGCGGATCTGGTGATCTGCCGGGCCGGAGCATCCACCATAGCGGAGACCGCCGCGGCGGGCAAACCGGCCATTTTCGTGCCGTCGCCCAACGTCACGGACAACCACCAGGAGAAAAACGCCCGGATCCTCGAGGAGCATGGCGCGGCGGTGGTCCTGCGGGAGACGGAATGCGACGGCGAGCGGCTCTACGAAGCAGTAAAGGAACTGCTGGGGGACCGGGAACGGCTGAGCGGAATGGAAAAAGCCGTGCAGTCCATGGCGGTGCCGGATTCTGCGGAAAAGATCTACGGGATCATTCTGGAGTTGGCCGGCAGATAAACGGAAGGAGCGAGGGCCTATGGACCCAAAACAGAATCAGGCCAGGCGGCAAAGGAAAACGGTCCGCTCCACAGCCCAGCGGGAGAGAAGCCAGCGGGCCCAGATCCGGCGTCTGCGGGAACAGCAGCAGGCCCAGCAGGAGGGCAGCGAACGCTGGGAAAAGAAGGGCCTTCCCATGTGGGCCAGAACGCTAATCGCGGTGGGTGTGGTGCTTTTGCTGATTCTGGTGTTTTTCCGGGTGGATCAGATCGAGGTCGCCGGAAACGTCCGTTACACCCAGGAGGAGGTCGCGGACGCCAGCGGCGTGACCCTGGGCGACGTGCTGATGGGCGTCAACAAAACCAGAGCGGCCAGCCGCATTCTGGTGAAGCTGCCCTATGTGGAGCAGGTGATAGTGTCCAAGATCCTGCCCGGAACGGTTCGGTTCGAACTGGTGGAATGTAAGGCGGTGGCCGCCGCGGAATCTGAATTCGGGACAAGATGGCTCATAAACGAGGACGGAAAACTTTTGGAAGCAGTGGATAATGACGAGATAATTGCATATCCTTTGATTCAGGGAGCGGTTTTGGACCTGCCTAACGCAGGAGATCAGGCGGTGTATTCCGACCCGGATCTGGGCGCCATCGCCACAGAGACCCTTCAGGAGCTGCGCAACGCGGGCGTTCAGGATCAGATCCGCCTCATTGACGTGACGGATCCGAACCAGATCACCCTGAGCTATGACGACAGGGTGGAAATCCACATGGGGGACATTACGGATATCGCTTATAAGATCCAGTATATGATCATGGCGCTGGAAAAACTGGGCCCGGATTCCAGGGGAATGCTCGATTTGAGCTTTACGGAAGGAAAACAGGCATTTTTCCATCCTTTGGCCGCATAATTTTGGGAAAAAAACAATTTTACTATTGACCAAGTGGCCCCGGTGCGATAAAATATAACAAAATAGAGTCTTTACGCTTACAAAGCGTATCAATCATGTACTTAGGAGGAAAAACTTATGAGTGAATCCTATCCCGAGAGAGTAGTCGCCATTAAGGTCATCGGTGTTGGCGGCGCCGGCAACAATGTTGTCAACCGCATGATCGAAGCCGGTGTCAAGGGCGTTGATTTTATCGCTGTGAACACAGACAAGCAGGACCTGAACAAGTCCAAGGCCGATGAAAAGGTCCAGATCGGTGAGAAGCTCACCGGCGGCATGGGCGCAGGCTCTAAGCCGGAGATCGGCAAGAAGTCCGCGGAGGAAAGCCGCGCGGCCATTGCCAAGATGCTCGAGAACACCGACATGGTCTTCATCACCGCCGGCATGGGCGGCGGCACCGGCACCGGTGCGGCTCCCATCATTGCCGATATCGCCCGGGAGACCGGCGCGGTGACCGTCGGCGTGGTGACCAAGCCCTTCAAGTTTGAGGGCAACCGCCGGATGAGCCAGGCGGAGCAGGGCATTGCCAATCTCTCCGATAAGGTGGATTCTCTGATCATCATCCCCAACGACCGGCTGAAGTATGTCTCCGAGCAGAAGATCACCTTCGCCAACGCCTTCGGCATCGCCGACGACGTGCTCAAGCAGGCTGTGACCTCGATCTCTGAGCTGGTGGGTTATTCCGAGAACGTGATGATCAACCAGGACTTCGCCGATGTTTCCGCCATCATGCGGGATGCCGGCCGGGCCCACATGGGCGTAGGCATCGCCTCCGGCAAGGAAAAGGCGGAAGCTGCGGCCAACGCGGCTGTGACCTCTCCGCTGCTGGAGACCTCCATCGACGGCGCCACGGGCGTGCTCATCAACGTCACCGGTTCCCCCGAGATGGAACTGGAGGATGTGGAGACTGCCGCCAGCATCGTGCAGGAGGCCGTGAATCCCGACGCCAACATCATCTTCGGCGCCACCTTTGATCCCAGCATGGAGGACGCCCTTCGTGTGACGGTCATTGCCACCGGGTTTGACGGGTCTGCCACCGGCGGCGTGTTCAGCACTGCCGGCGAGAAGGCGGCTGAGCCTGCCGCGCCTGCGGCGCCCAGTGTTGCCGATATCGATGATATTTTCCGGATTTTCAACCGGAAGTAATTTCAAGCAATCTGTGCCGCCTCGAAATACCCATGTATTTTGGGGCGGCGCTTTTTTATGCAAGGAGCATTTCTATGACATCAGAGATCTATATTCCCGGGTTTACGGTCACCTGCCTGCTGATCACGTCGATCATCTGCATCGTGGCGGTGCTGGTGGCCTGGTATACGGTGCGCAGCCGGGTAAAGTTTTCCCAGATCATTCTGGGGGCGTTTTCCTATGTGCTGGTGATGCTGCTGGAGAACGTGCCCGGGAGGTCATTCGGTTCCTGTCCATGATGTTCGGCGTAAAGGCCAATTTCAGCAATACAGACGCTTCCGTCGGATTTGCCCTGGGGTTTGCCGGAATGTACCTGCTGATCTGCGGAGCGTACTACTTCAACTGCTACACCACCGCGACGGAGTACGTCAAGACCGGCATGGACGCCTTTGTGGCCAATACGGGAAGCGACGCGGAGGAGGCCCTGACGCTGCTCGGCAGTATCGCGGCCCAGAGCGGATGGCAGTTTGTCTGTACCGGCGTGAACCGGGTCATGTTCCTGGTGCGGGAGATCGCCCTGTGCGTGCTGATCTGGTACGCGCTGACCCAGGAGCAAAAACAGTATTATCTGCTGGTTCCGCTCATGAGCCTTGCGGCCTTCCTGCCGGACGGGCTGTATCAGGCGGAGGTCCTGACCAGTTCCTATGCAAAGGACCTGATCACCGTGGCGGTCTCCGCCGGCATTGCCTTCCTGGCTGCGCGGCAGTACAACGCGCGGGAGGACCAGGTGGCCCACTTCCAGATCGAACGGCTGCGGGCCAGAAAGAGAAGATGAAAAACAGGCGCACGATCGTGCGCCTGCTTTTTTGTGCCTGTCCGGTAGCTCTTCAGTGTTCCGCCAGATAAGCCGCGATCCGGGTGCGGACGTTTTTCTGAACGCTGCGGTAATAGAACTGCAGCTCAAAGTTGTGGTAACAGCCCTCCACAAACAGCGGCTCTCCCGGCGGGTAGTCCGCAGGAGAAATATCCGGCACGATCATGGTGCCCCGTTCGGGACTCTGATAGCACCCCAGAAGTCCCGGTTGGTCGTTGTCCGCGGTGCCGTTCATGTGCAGGGAAACCGTTCCGGGATTCAGCTCCTTCGGAGCAGGGGTCCCGTCCGCGCGCCAGTTCAGGGGATTGATGCCGTAGGTATAGCCGCCCTCCGGTACGATGATGGAGCCGGTGACGCCGGGGGCCTCGGAGTTGTAGGAAACGATCACACCGGTGTCGTCTTCGCCCTGGGCCATGCGGAGATGGGGAAAGTCCCGGAGATCCTCCGCAGTGACCCGCCAGCCGATCAGATACGCCGCCACCAGCTGAGACTGGAGCTGCGGGTCGTCAAAGAATTCCTCCAGCAGGCGAAGCGCCAGATCCGCGCCCTGGGAGTATCCCGCCAGGATGAACGGCCTGCCCTGGTTTTCCCGCTGCAGATACCAGGTAAAAGCATCCCGGATCTCCCGGTAGGCTGCGCCGAGATAGGGGCCCCGGTCCGGATCGGGCAGATAGTAGACGCTCAGACAGGCCTGCCGGTAATAAGGCGCATAGGCGTTGCACTCGCCCCGGTACAGCCCTTCCTGCATACTCAGCAGGTCATGCTGGAAGCTCCGGTCCACCGGCAGATAACAGGTGGTGTTCCAGGAGCCGTCCTTGCCGAGATCGGCCGTGGCGCCGATCAGAAAGACGTCCACGGGTTTTTCCGGCGCGGAACCGTAATGGATCCACATCAGGGGACTGCGGTAGAACCCGCCCCACGGGAACAGCAGCACGCCCAGGGAGAACAGGACCAGGAGAACAATCGCAAAGAGCCTGCGCTTCATGCCACATCATTCCTTCCTTTTTCTTGCATTGAGGGTATCACAGCGGGGGTATAAAGTCAAGGACCGCGGAGAAAGCGAATTCTCCGCGGTCCGTTTTTATTCAGCTGGTTTTTCAGTTTCGGGAGCAGGACTCTTGGGGAACTCCGCCCAGAAGACCACGCCGCCCTCCGTGTTCCGTACGCCGTAATCGCAGCCCAGCAGGTCCATGTTGCTCTTGACAATGGAAAGACCGAGGCCGGAATGCTGCCGGTCCCTGCCCCGGGACTGATCCAGCCGGTAGAAGCTTTCCCACAGGCGGGGAAGCTCCTCCTCCTGGATCCGCTCGGCGGAGTTGAAGATTGAGACCCGGTAATAATCTCCTGCGTCCTCGACGCGAAGGGACATCTCCCGTCCCGGACCCATGTGGGAAATGGCGTTCTGCATATAGTTTGTGATGACCTGTTCCGCCGCAAAGTAATCGGTAGTAACGTAAAGCGAATCAGTGAAGTCGGAGGTGAAACGGATGCCGGCCCGCTCGATCTCCACGGAGAATATCTCGATCTCGTAACTCAAAAGATCGTACAGGTCAAATTCCTCGTGTTCCAGCTCCACGGTGCCGCTTTCCAGCCGGAACAGCTCCATCATCTTGAGGATCATGGACATCATCCGGTCGGATTCGTCGCGGATCACGTCGCAGTAATCCCGGATCTCCGCATCTGTCTTTGCCATGCCGCTGCGCAGGCCGTCGGCATACCCGGCGATCAGGCCGATGGGCGTTTTCAGATCGTGGGACAGATTGGCCACCAGGTTTTTGCGGGCTTCCTCCTGTTCCTTCTTCTGCTGGATATCGGCCATGAGCTGCCGGTTGGCGTCCTGGAGCTGCTGGGTATAGGTCTGCATAAAATCTGACATGGTGTTGACGCTCCGGGCCATGTCCCCAATCTCGCCGCCTATGTTGACGCTGCACTTCTGGGAGAAGTCCAGATGGGCGATTTGGTTTGCGATGGAGGTGATCTGCGTGATGGGTTCCACCACCATGGCGCTCATGCGGGAAAAGGCCAGAATGGCCAGGATCATCACCATCAGGCCAACGATCAGGGAAAACTGCATGGAGATGGCGGAGGATTCGGAGATGGACGCATAGGAGGTGCTGATGTCCAGAATATACCGGTCAGACACACCGCCCAGCACCACCCGCTTTCCGGAGGAATAGCTGGCGCCGGCCGCGGTATGCTCCTGCCGCTCATCGGTCATGATGTTGTACCCGGTATCGGAAGCCGAGGCCTGATCCCGAATGGTGGGAAGAATAAAGGTCTCGAATTCCGGCGGGGCCGGCCGGCCGCTCCGGCTGTTATATAGGATATTGCAGGTATCCAGATCAGCGATGATGATCTCCAGATTGTGTTCTTCCAGTTCGCTGATGGTGGTCAGGTCGTATTCCGATTCCCGGATGATCGTTTCGTAGGCGTGGATCAGGGTCTGCTCCACCTTGTGCAGGTAGTAGGGCTCCATGAACAGGGCGCTGAACAGAAATACCAGGACATAGTACAGCACGAGCACGCCCACAGACAGCATGATCAGACTGCGCCGGAGACTGCTTCGAACAGCCATGATCACCCCTCCAGCTTATAGCCTCTTCCGCGGACGGTCTTCAGTGCGGAGCCGTGTTCGCCCAGCTTCATCCGCAGATTCTTGACGTGGGTATCCACCGTCCGGGCGTCCCCGTAGTAGTCGAAATTCCAGACGGCGGACAGGATCTGCTGGCGGGAGAGGGCGATGTTCTTGTTCTGGGCCACATACAGCAGCAGCTCGAACTCCCGGGGGGTCAGAGCGATTTCCTTACCGTCCACGGTGACGGTGTGGGCGTCCGGATCGATGCAGATGCCGGCGATCTCCACAGTGCTGCGGATAGAGACGGAACGCTTGAGCAGCGCCCGGACTCTGGCCATGAACACGGGGAACTTAATGGGCTTTGCGATGTACTCGTCGGCGCCGCAGACGAACCCCATGACCTCGCTGTCCTCATCGTTTTTGGCGGTAAGCATGATGATCGGGAGCTGCGTGAATTCCCGGATGATCTGGCACGCCCGGATCCCGTCCATCACGGGCATCATGATATCCAGAATGGCCAGGCTGATGTCTCCGTCGCTGCGGATCAGGTCGACCGCCTCCTGGCCGTTGGCGGCTTCAATGATCTGATATCCTTCGTTGCGGAGGAAATCGCCGACCAGGCGTCTCCAGCGCTCTTCGTCGTCTGCAATGAGGATTTTAACATTGTTGTTCATGGGGATACCTCCTGTATCTCAGGACAGATGGCCTCCAGCCGGCAGATGGGGGTGCCGAGCTGATAAAACTTCTCCTCGTATCCGGTCATGATGCCCACCGGACCGTTTTTGTGAAGATCCCGCGTCACATTCCGGAGCGGGAATCCGCACGCGGCGAACTGCTCCAGGGAAAACTCAAACAGCCCCGCGTTGTCGGTTTTGAAATGAATCTCGCTGCCCGGCCGCATGATCTGCTGATACAGCTTCAGGAAACCGGCGT
>CACYXZ010000002.1 GCA_902778525.1 Oscillospiraceae bacterium
GGATGTATCCGGAGAAGCGGAGACGTCCGGAGAAGCTGCCGGCGCAACGCTGGTCGGGGCTGGCGGAGCAGGCGCGGTGCTTTGTGACGCCGAGGGGGGCCGTGTAGCCGGAACCGTGCTGGCAGCGGGAGAAGGCTTGATGGAGGTCGCCGCATCTCCTTCGATCACAATTCCCGCAGAGGTCACAGGAGCCTCCTGCGAGACCGCGGCAGGCGGGTTTTCACCGCCGGGGACCGTCTGGCCGACAGAGGGCTGGGCAGAAGGATCGATCTGAAAACCGAAGACTTCAATTCCGTCCGGGGCGGAGGATACCGCAGAAGTATCTCCGCAGGCGCACAGCAGCGCGGTCAGAACTGCCAGAACCAAAACCGCAATACAAAGCTTTTTCATAAAGACCGCTCCTTTCTGGAATGGTGCATCCGGGTATGGTAGGATTATAGCACAAGAAATCCGGTTTGAACAGACTAAAAATGAAAAAAGTGTAACAAAAGATAGACAAAAAACTTTCGAATTCGACAAACAGAGTGCGGGCCCCCGGCCCGCACTCTGTTATACAAGCTGATGAAGCTGATCGATAAAGGCCGCGGTATCCGGCGCCTTGAACAGGGCGGAACCGGCCACCAGGACGTTGGCGCCCGCCTCCACGCAGATCCGGGCGGTCTCCGGATTGACGCCGCCGTCCACCTCCAACTCCGTGCCGGGGCTGCGGACGTCGATGATCTTCCGCAGGGCGCGGACCTTGGGCATCATGTCCTCCATGAATTTCTGACCGCCGAAGCCCGGCTCCACCGTCATGATCAGGATCATGTCCATGAGATCCATATAGGGATCGAGCGCCTGCACCGGCGTGTTCGGTTTGATGGAAACCGCCGCCCGGACGCCCTTTTCGCGGATCAGCCGGAGCGCCTCCAGGTTGTGCTCCTCTGTATCCGCCTCTGCGTGGATGGTCAGGATATCCGCGCCGGCGTCGCAGAACCGTTCCACGTACCGGAGGGGACGGTCGATCATCAGATGTACGTCCAGCGGCAGATCGGTGATTTTCCGGATGGCGGCCACCACGGGGATGCCGATGGTGATGTTGGGCACAAAAATGCCGTCCATGACGTCGATATGGATGTAGTCCGCGCCGGCCTCGGCGACATGGCGGATGTCCCGCTCCAGGTTGACAAAGTCCGCGGAGAGAATGGAAGGTGCGACTTTCTGCATGATTTATTCCTCCTGATGATCCGATTATCCGAATGTGGCGGTGGCCGGAACGATCCGGACGGGATAGCCCCGGTCCTCCATGGCCTTCACGATGGCGTTCTTATGCTCGTTGCCGAAGGCCTCCAGCGTTACCCGCAGCTCCACCTCCGCCTGGCGGTTGATGGAGACAAACTGGTTGTGCTCGAGCTTGATGATGTTGCCCTGCTGCTCGGCCACGATCCGGGCGATGTTGAGCAGTTCTCCGGGCTGGTCGGGGAGCATCACCGAGAAGGTGAATACCCGGCCCCGGTGGATCAAACCGTGCTGGATCAGGGAGCTCATGGTGATCACGTCCATGTTGCCCCCGCTGAGGATGGGAACCACGAATTTGCCCCTGCAGTCCAGATGACGCAGGGCGGCTACGGTCAGCAGGCCGGAGTTCTCCACCACCATTTTGTGCTTTTCCATCATATCCAGGAAGGTCTCAACCAGCTCGTCGTCGCTGATGGTGATGATCCCGTCCAGATTCTTCTGGACATAGGGGAAGACCTTGTCGCCCACGGTCTTCACCGCCACGCCGTCGGCGATGGTGTTGACGGAGGGCAGCGTCACAGGGCCGCCCTGCTCCAGCGCGGCCTTCATGGAGGCGGCACCCTCCGGCTCAACGCCGTAGACCTTGACGTTGGGGTTGAGCAGCTTGGTCAGCGTCGCCACGCCTGCGGCCAGTCCGCCGCCGCCGATGGGCACCAGGATCATGTCCACGTCCGGCAGATCCTTGAAGATCTCATAGGCAATGGTGCCCTGGCCGGTGGCCACAGTGAGATCGTTGAAGGGATGGATATAGGTCAGGCCCTGCTCCTCGGAGAGCCGGGCGGCCACCGCGGCGGATTCGTCAAAACAGCTGCCCTCCATGAGAACGGTGGCGCCGTAGTCCTTGGTGTTGTTGACCTTCACCAGGGGCGTGGTGGTGGGCATGACAATGGTAGCGGGCACGCCGGCGCGCTGGGCGGCAAAGGCCACGCCCTGGGCGTGATTGCCGGCGGAGGCAGTGACCAGCCCCCGGGATTTTTCCTCCTCGGTCAGCGTGGAGATCTTGAAGCAGGCGCCCCGGACCTTGTAGGCACCGGTGAC
Organism: Oscillospiraceae bacterium; assembly: GCA_902778525.1. Classification (GTDB taxonomy): domain Bacteria; phylum Bacillota; class Clostridia; order Oscillospirales; family Oscillospiraceae; genus HGM13006. Next base: position 2,317 of record CACYXZ010000002.1, read on the forward strand.
CTGCATATTCTCCGGCTTGAGGTAGACGTTGGCGCCGCACTGCTTTGAAAAATGCGGGCTGTACACCAGACTGGTGTCAGAAAGAATACCGGACAGGAGATCTCTGGCCTGGCGGAATTCGGTCAGTGTAAGCATGAATGGAAGAACCTCTTTTCCATGACTGTTTTAGACGGTTTATATATAATAGTATGTTTTTCGGGGCGTGTCAACTTGCGGGACGATAATTCTTGACAGGATAACCGGAATGCGGTACAATGAACACAATAAAAGGTGAATGTGATTGAATCGAAAGACTGCCGAATACGTAACTGAAAGTTACTATTTCGGCGGGCTTCTGATCCAGCCAACGGACACAAAACAACAAAGGAGAGATCGCCATGGATGAAAAGATTCCCGAACTGACCCTGACCCCTGATCTGACCGCCGCTCCCGAGGTGGAGCTGGTCGTGCCGGAAGAGCCCAAGCCCGCCCCGGAGGCCGGCCCGGATCTTTCCGCGCTGACGCCTGCCGAGCAGAAAGCGGTGCTTGATTTTGCGGATAAGATCGACCTGACCAATACGGGACTGGTGCTGCAGTACGGCGCCGCTGCCCAGAAAAATATCGCGGATTTCTCCGGCGCAACGCTGAACTCCGTCCGGACCAAGGATATGGGCGAGCTGGGCGACATGGTGACCTCCCTGGTGGCGGAGCTGAAGGGCTTCTCCCCCGCGGAGGAGGAGAAGAAGGGGCTGCTGGGCGTATTTAAGAAAGCGTCCACCAATCTTCAGACCCTGCGGACCCGCTATGACAAGGCCGAGGCCAATGTGGATAAGATCGCCGAGCAGCTGGAGGGACATCAGGTGGTGCTGATGAAGGACATCGCGCTGCTGGACCAGATGTACGACAAGAACCTGGACTACTTCAAGCAGCTGACCATGTACATTCTGGCCGGCGAGAAGAAGCTGGCGGAGGAGCGCGCCACGACCCTGCAGGAGCTCTATGACCACGCCAAAGCCACCGGACTTCCGGAGGACGCCCAGAAGGCCAACGACTATGCCGCCATGTGCGACCGGTTCGAGAAGAAGCTCCACGATCTGAAGCTGACCCGGCAGATCTCCATCCAGATGGGTCCCCAGATCCGCATGATCCAGAACAACGACACGCTCATGACGGAGAAGATCCAGACCTCCCTGGTCAACACCATCCCCCTGTGGAAGAGCCAGATGGTCCTGGCACTGGGAATCACCCATTCCAAGCAGGCGATGGAGGCCCAGCGGGCGGTCACCGATATGACCAACGAGCTTCTGAAGAAGAACGCGGATATGCTGAAGATAGCCACGGTGGAGACCGCCAAGGAGTCTGAGCGGGGCATCGTGGACATCGAGACTCTCCAGCACACCAACCAGCAGCTGATCTCCACGCTGGACGAAGTGGTGCAGATCCAGGCAGACGGCCGCCAGAGACGCCAGGAGGCCGAGGTGGAGCTGCGGCGCATCGAGGGCGAACTGAAGCAGAAGCTGCTGGAGGTCCGCAACTGACAGGAGGCATGTGCCATGAAAAAGCTGTTCGATTTTTCCGGGCTGGGAGAGACGCTGTTCCACGTATCCCTGAACCGGAACCTGTATCCGGATAAGCGGGAAAACCTGACCTCCGGCGCGGAGGCCACGGCAAACCGGATTGCCGGAAAACCGGACGGAATGGACTATCTTCTGCCCCACGATCTGGTGGACACGGCGGATTTCCGGACCATAAACGAGCAGACCGAGGACCATATCATGGACTCCTTCCTGCCGAAGGATCCCTTTGATCCGTTCGAATGACAAATGCATGAAACGGGAGCGGCGCAGCCGCTCCCGTCTTTATTTTGACAGCTCCACGATCCGCACGGGACCGTCCGGCTTCTGGACCCGCAGGAAGTACAGCGTGTCCGGCTCCAGAGGCCCAAACCAGAACCGGCCCAGCGCATCAGTGACCGTATACTGGAGGAGGCTGCCGGTCTCCTGGTCTGTCAGCAGTACCAGCGCGCCCTCCACCGGGCCCCGGTCCTCCGTCACGTGGCCGGCGATCAGGGCCTCCTGGGCCGGAGGCAGGGGAACAGCGGTCTCGTCCCGCTCTCCCGGGCCGGGCTTGATATAGAACTCGTAGCTTCGCATGATATGCCTCCTTTTTGGGAAAATCTACTTCATCCTATGCGAAAAAAGGGAAAGTGCTCTTGAAGCGGCGGGGAAAGTATGCTAATATAAGCGGTACGAGACGAACGGCCCCGGGCCGCGAAAGGATGAAATACAATGGCAAAAGAGAAGAAACAGGTGGAGCAGATCACCGATATGGAGGTGGACTTTGCCAAGTGGTACACCGATGTGTGCACCAAGGCGGAGCTCATCGACTATACAAGCACCAAGGGCATGTTCATTCTGCGGCCCTACGGCTACGCCATCTGGGAAAATATCCAGAAGGAACTGGACGCCCGGTTTAAGGAGACCGGCCATGTGAACGTGGCCATGCCTATGCTGATCCCCGAGAGCCTTCTGCAGAAGGAGAAGGATCATGTGGAGGGCTTTGCCCCCGAGTGCGCCTGGGTCACCCACGGCGGCAGCGAAAAGCTGGAGGAACGGCTCTGCGTGCGGCCCACCTCCGAGACCCTGTTCTGCGACCACTGGTCCCATATCGTCCACTCCTGGCGGGATCTGCCGCTGCTGTATAATCAGTGGTGCAGCGTCCTGCGCTGGGAGAAAACCTCCCGTCCCTTCCTGCGCCACCGGGAATTCCTGTGGCAGGAGGGCCATACCCTCCACGCCACGGCGGAGGAGGCCATCGCCGAGACGGAGCAGCAGCTGGAGACCTATGCGGATCTGTGCGAGAACGTGCTGGCCATGCCGGTGGTCCGGGGCCAGAAGACCGACAAGGAGAAGTTCGCCGGCGCGGAGCGCACCTACACCATCGAGTGCATGATGCACGACCGGAAAGCCCTTCAGGGCGGCACCAGCCACTATTTCGGCGACGGCTTTGCCAAAGCCTTTGACATCTCCTATACGGACAAGGAAAACAAGCTGCAGGCGCCCCACGAGACCTCCTGGGGCCTGTCCACCCGCATCATCGGCGGCCTCATCATGACCCACGGCGACAACCGGGGCCTGGTGCTGCCCCCCAGGATCGCGCCCACCCAGGCGGTAGTGATCCCCGTGGCCATGCACAAGGAAGGCGTGCTGGCGGCAGCGGAGGGACTCTACGAGCGGCTGAAGGCTGCCGGTATCCGGGTGAAGATCGACGACAGTGAACAGTCCATGGGCTGGAAGGCCGCCGAATATGAGATGAAGGGCGTGCCGCTCCGGGTGGAGATCGGCCCCAAGGATATGGAAAAGGAGCAGTGCTGCATCTGCCGCCGGGATTCCGGCGAGAAGGTGTTCGTGCCCCTGGCGGAGCTGGAGACCGAAGTGGTCCGCCTGCTGGACGAGGTGCACAACGGCCTGTACGAGCGGGCTGCGAAGAACCTGGCCGACCACACCTATCCCGCGTTCTCCCTGGAGGAGGCCAAGCAGATCCAGGAGGAGAAGGGCGGCTTCATCAAGACCATGTGGTGCGGCGAACTCCAGTGCGAGCTGGACATGAAGGAGAAGGCGGGCATGACCTCCCGGTGCATTCCCTTCGTTCAGGAGCATCTGGCGGATACCTGCCCCATCTGCGGGAAGCCGGCCAAGCACATGATCTACTGGGGCGTGGCGTATTAAGTAATAAGTAAGCGTGAAGAGTGAAGAGAGGACCATGGGAAAGAACCGGGAAATCACAATCGCGGTGCACGGCATCGGATATGAGGAATTTGCATCGCTGAAGTGGCGGCAGTTCCTGCGGGGGTTCTCCCTGGCGGTAGCGGTGCTGGTGCTGGCGGTGCTGATCGCGTCCTATCGGGGCCATGCACAGATCCCGCTGGCGGGTTCGCTGGTGCTTGTCCTTCTGGTGGCGGCAGTGCTGGCGGTGTACCGCAGCAGCATCCGCCGGATCTACCGGCAGTCCGGTTTGAGCGGTATGGAGCTGAGTTACCGGTTCGACCGGGACGGGTGGACCGTCCGCCGGGGCGGGGAACAGGTTCGCGTACTGTGGACCAGGACCTGGCGGGTCCGCCGGGACGGCCGGTCCCTGATGCTCTACCCCAACCGGAAAAGCGTCAATCTGGTGCCGCTGAGATACATTTCGGAGGAACAGCTGGCGCAGGTGCTCCAGTGGGTCCGGGGAGAAAAATAAATAAAAAAACATGAAAATCCCTCTTGACATCAAGGGGGATTTCGTGTATTATATTCAGGCGCGCGCTATGGGCGGCGCAAACTGCGATGATGCAGGAGATTGCGGAGAGATCCGGTAACTTCTGCGGAGTATGTCCGTTGATCGGGCGGCTGAGGGAACTGCTTCGCGGCGTATATCGCCGGGGATGTGGTCACGGCCGGCTTTCTGCCGGTCTTTTCCATGGCCTGGAGTGATACGCACGGCATAGCGGACAGCGAACTCACCGTACCCAGAAAACCCAGGAAACCTGGATACGAATTTTAAGGAGGAAACACCACAATGGCAAAGCAAGATATGATCCGGATCCGGCTGAAGGCTTACGATCATCAGATCATCGATTCCAGCGCAGAGAAAATCGTCGAGACTGCCAAGCGCAACGGCGCTCAGGTCTCCGGCCCCATTCCTCTGCCCACCAAGAAAGAGGTCGTCACCATTCTGCGCGCTGTTCATAAGTACAAGGACAGCCGGGAGCAGTTTGAGCGCCGGACCCACAAGCGTCTGATCGATATCCTCAACCCCAACCAGAAGTGTGTCGAGGCCCTCATGGCCATGGAACTTCCCGCGGGCGTTGAGATTGAGATAAAGCTGTAACTTGTCTCCCCTAACCCACGGAGACAGCAGCGCCAAATCCACTTATTATATAGGTGGATGGGTCAAGTTGGCGTGAAACAGCGTCAACCAATAACCTGAATAGGAGGAAACACAATGAAGAAAGCAATCATCGGCAAAAAAGTGGGTATGACCCAGATCTTCGATGAGAGCGGCAAGGTCATCCCGGTAACCGTAGTGGAAGCCGGCCCCTGCGTCGTCACTCAGGTGAAGACCGTGGAGAAGGACGGCTACAATGCGGTTCAGATGGGCTATCAGGACGTGAAGGAGTCCAAGCTCACCCAGCCCGAGGCCGGCCATCTCAAGAAGGCTGACGTAGCCCTCAAGAAGTACCTCAAGGAGTTCCGCCTTGAGGATTCCACCCTGAGCGTCGGCGACGAAGTCAAGGCTGACGTGTTCGAGGCCGGAGACAAGGTCGACGTGACCGGCATCTCCAAGGGCCACGGCTATCAGGGCGTTATCAAGCGCCACAACGCACGGCGCACCCCCATGACCCACGGCGGCGGCCCTGTGCACCGTCACGCCGGTTCCATGAACTCCTGCTCCACGCCTTCCCGTATTTTCAAGGGCAAGATCGGCGCCGGACAGATGGGTGTGGAACAGGTCACTGTCCAGAACCTGGACGTGGTTCAGGTGGATCCTGAGCTCAACATGATCGTGATTCGCGGCGCGATCCCCGGCCCCAAGGGCGGCCTGGTGTATCTGAAGAACACCGTGAAGAACAACAAGGTCAAGGTCGGCGCTACCGACATCAGCAAGAACCCGCAGAAGGCTTCCGGACGTAACCCGCAGAAGGCCTCCGCAAGAAACGCCTGAGAGAGGAGTGTAAATCATGCCTAAAACAAATGTTTATGATATGACCGGCAAGCAGGTCGGCGAGATTGAACTCTCTGAGGCCGTGTTTGGCATCGAGCCCAACGAGTCCGTTGTGCACGATGTGGTCAAGAATCACCTGGCCAACTGCCGCCAGGGCACCCAGAGTGCTCTGACCCGGGCTGAGGTCAGAGGCGGCGGCATCAAGCCGTGGCGCCAGAAGGGCACCGGCCGGGCTCGTCAGGGCTCCATCCGCGCTCCTCAGTGGACCCACGGCGGCGTCGTGTTCGCCCCCAAGCCCAGAGATTACAGCTACCGCCTGAACAAGAAGGTCAAGCGTCTGGCTCTGAAGTCCGCCCTGTCCGCCAAGGCCGCCGCCGGCGATCTGGTGGTCATCGACGAGATCAAGATGGACGAGGTCAAGACCAAGAACTTCAAGGGCTTCCTGAACGCTGTGGGCGCTGACAAGAAGGTCCTGGTCGTGACCCCTGAAGTGAATCAGAACGTGGTTCTGAGCGCTCGCAATATCCCCGGCTGCGTCACCACTTTCGCGAACCTCATCAATGTCTATGACATCGTGAACGCGAACAAGCTGGTCGTCGATAAGGCCGCTGTGGCTAAGATCGAGGAGGTATTCGCGTAATGAAAACAGCCTATGATATTATCCTTCGCCCCGTGATCACCGAGAAATCCATGGCGGAGTCCGCGGAGAAGAAATACGTCTTCGAGGTCGCTTCCAACGCCACCAAGGTCGAGATCAAGCAGGCGATCGCCGAGATCTTCGGCGTCAAAGTCAAGAAGGTGAACACGGTCAACGTACAGGGCAAGCGCCGCCGTACCGGCGCCTATCCCATGGGCCGCACCGCCGCCAAGAAGAAAGCTTATGTTGAGCTGACCGAGGACTCCAAGACCATCGAGTTCTTCGAAGGCATGGTCTGATCCAAATCCTAGATAAGGAGAGAATGACAAATGGCTATTAAAAGTTATAAGCCGACCACGCCGTCTCGCAGAAACATGACCGTTTCCGGTTTTGATGGTGTTGATAAGAAGGCTAAACCCGAACGCAGCCTTCTGGAGCCCCTCCAGAAGCATTCCGGCCGCAACAGCTACGGCCGCATCACCGTCCGTCATCGCGGCGGCGGCAACAAGAGAAAGTACCGCGTCATCGACTTCAAGCGGGATCTCATCGACGTGCCCGGCACGGTCCTCCGCCTGGAGTATGATCCCAACCGCAGCGCGTTCATCGCCCTGGTGGACTACGGCACCGAGAAGCGCTATATCATCGCTCCCGTGGGCCTGAAGGCCGGCGATACCGTCGTGTCCTCCGCCGCTGCCGACATTAAGCCCGGCAACTGCCTGCCCATCGCCAACATCCCCGTGGGTACCGTGATCCACAATGTGGAGCTGTATCCCGGCCGCGGCGCTCAGCTGGTCCGGTCCGCCGGCACCTCTGCGCAGCTGATGGCCAAGGACGGCGCCATGGCGCAGATCCGTATGCCCTCCGGCGAGGTCCGCTATATCCGCATGGACTGCAAGGCCTCCATCGGCCAGATCGGCAACCTCGATCATGAGAACATCCATCTCGGCAAGGCCGGCCGCAAGCGCCACATGGGCATCCGTCCCACCGTTCGCGGCTCCGTCATGAACCCCAATGACCACCCCCACGGCGGCGGCGAGGGCAAGAGCCCGGTGGGCCGTCCCGGACCGGTCACCCCCTGGGGCAAGCCGGCTATGGGTTACAAGACCCGCAAGACGAAGAACCCCACGGATAAGTTCATCGTCAAGCGCAGAAACAGCAAGTAAGGAGGATATACAATGAGCAGAAGTGTTAAGAAAGGCCCCTTTGTTGCTCCTGAGCTGTACAAGCGCGTTGAGGAGCTGAACAAGGCCAATGAGAAAAAGGTGCTCAAGACCTGGTCCAGAGCATCTACCATCTTCCCCTCCTTCGTCGGCCACACCATCGCGGTGCATGACGGCCGGAAGCACGTTCCTGTCTATATCACCGAGGACATGGTCGGTCACAAGCTGGGCGAGTTTGCTCCCACCCGGACCTTCCGGGGCCATTCCGGCAGCAAGACCACCAATTCCAAGTAAGGAGGAAGCATTAAATGGAAGCGAAAGCACACCTGAGTTACGCCCGCATTTCTCCCCGCAAGGTCAAGGTTGTCTGCGACCTGATCCGCGGCAAGGACGTGGGGACGGCTGCTGCAATTCTGAAGCAGACCCCCAAGGCCGCTTCTGAGCCTCTTCTGAAGCTGCTCAGCAGCGCGGTGGCCAATGCAGAGAACAACCACAATATGGACGTTGAGAAGCTCTATGTCTCCGCGGTTTCCGCGGATCCCGGCCCCATCCTGAAGCGGGCAATGCCCCGGGCCCAGGGCAGATCCTACAGAATCAACAAGAGAACCTCTCACATCACCCTTGTGGTCAGCGAGAAGGACTAAGGCAGGAGGTAACTTATGGGACAGAAAGTTAATCCCCATGGACTGCGCGTCGGCGTAATCAAGGATTGGGACTCTAGATGGTATGCCCGTGAGGACAAGGTCGGTGATCTGGTTGTCGAGGATTACAACATCCGCAAGTACCTCAAGACCAACCTGTACTCCGCTGGCATCGCCAGAATCGAGATTGAAAGAGACAACGCGGCAAAGGTCCGCATCAACATTCACTGCTCCCGCCCCGGCGTCGTGATCGGCAAGGGCGGCAGCGAGATCGAGAAGCTCCGGCTGAAGCTGGAGGCCATGCTCGGCAAGCCCGTGGCTGTCAACATCGTTGAGGTCCGCAGCCCCGACATGAACGCGCAGCTGGTGGCTGAGAACATCGCCGCCCAGCTTGAGAAGCGCATCGGCTACCGCCGTGCCATGAAGAAGGCCATGCAGAACGCAACCCGCCTTGGCGCCAAGGGCATCAAGGTCACCTGCGGCGGCCGTCTGGGCGGCGCTGAGATCGCCCGCAGCGAGTCCTATCATGAGGGCACCATTCCGCTGCAGACCATCCGTGCCGACATCGACTACGGCTTCGCTGAGGCCAACACCACCTACGGCAAGTGCGGCGTCAAGGTCTGGATCTACAAGGGCGAGGTTCTGAACTCCACCCTCCGTGAGACCCGGGTCGAGCAGCCTCGCCGTGACCGCCGGAATGACCGCCGGAACGATCGGAGAAACGATCGCCGCGGCGGAGGCCGGTACAACAACAATCGCGGCGGCAACCGCAATGAAGGCCGCAGAGAAGGAGGCAACCGCTAATGCTTCTGCCTAAGAGAGTGAAATACCGCAAGCAGCAGAGAGGCCGCATGAAGGGCGCTGCTTCCCGCGGCAATTACGTGGCTTACGGCGATTACGGTATCGCCGCCTGTGAGCCCGGCTGGATCACCAGCAACCAGATCGAGGCCGCTCGTGTGGCCATGACCCGTTCCACCAAGCGTGGCGGTAAGGTCTGGATCAAGATTTTCCCCGACAAGCCTGTTTCCAAGAAAGCCATCGGTACCCGTATGGGTTCCGGTAAAGGCGCCCCCGAATTCTGGGTGGCTGTGGTCAAGCCCGGGAAGGTCATGTTCGAGATCGGCGGCGTTTCCAAGGAAGTCGCCTATGAGGCCCTTCGTCTTGCCATCCACAAGCTGCCCGTCAAGTGCAAAATCGTGGAGAAGCAGGACACCGAATCCGGAAATGGTGGTGAATAACGATGAAGGCAAATGAATTGAGAGATAAGTCCACAGAGGAACTGCAGGCCCAGCTCGTCAGCCTGAAGAAGGACCTGTTTTTCCTGCGGATGCAGCATGCCACCAATCAGCTGGACAATCCCCTGAAGATCCAGACTGTGAAGAAGGATATTGCCCGAGTCAAGACTATTATTCGTGAAAGGGAGCTTCGGACCGAAGCCTAAGGAGGTAAACTCAAGTGAGCGAAGAAACAAGAGCTTTCCGCAAAACCAGGGTCGGCACCGTCGTTTCCGATAAGATGGACAAGACGATCGTGGTTGCGATCGAGGACAGCGTTCAGCATGCCCTCTACAAAAAGACCATCAAGAGAACCTACAAGCTCAAGGCGCATGACGAGAACAATGAGTGCGGCGTCGGTGATACCGTCCGCGTCATGGAGACCCGTCCCCTGTCCAAGGACAAGCGCTGGAGACTGGTAGAGATCATCGAGAAAGCGAAGTAAGGAGGCCGGTACGCGATGATTCAGCAGGAGAGTTACCTGAAGGTTGCCGATAATACCGGCGCCAAGGAAATTAAGTGCATCCGTGTCATGGGCGGCTCCAGCCGGCGCTACGGCAACATCGGCGATGTGATCGTGGCTTCCGTCCGGAAGGCTGCGCCCGGCGGCACGGTGAAAAAGGGCGAGGTCGTCAAGGCTGTGATCGTCCGGACCGTCCGGGGCGTCCGCCGCGCCGACGGCACCTATGTGCGCTTTGACGAGAACGCCGCCGTCCTCATCAAGGACGACAAGAACCCCAGAGGCACCCGTATCTTTGGGCCTGTGGCCAGAGAGCTGCGTGACAAGGATTACATGAAGATCCTGTCTCTGGCTCCGGAAGTCATTTAAGGGGGTACGAGCGAATGAAGATCAAAAAGAATGACACCGTAGTTGTCCTGTCCGGCAAGGACAAGGGCAAGCAGGGCAAAGTCCTTTCCACCATGCCCACCGTGGGCAAGGTTCTGGTGGAGGGCGTGAACATGGCTGACTGCCACGTCAAGCCCACCCGTCAGGGCCAGGAAGGCGGCATCATCCGCAAGGCCATCCCCCTGCGGGCCAGCAAGGTCATGGTTGTCTGCCCCAAGTGCGGCAAGCCCACCCGCTGCGGCTACAAGATCCTGGAGGATGGCTCCAAGACCCGGTTCTGCAGCGGCAAGCGCGGCTGCGGCGAGACATTTTAAGGGGAGGAATTGACTGTGCCTAGACTGAAAGAGAAATACAAGGCGGAGATCGCCCCGGCGCTCATGCAGAAGTTCCAGTACAAGAGCGTTATGGAGATCCCCAAGATCGACAAAGTCGTCGTGAACGTTGGTTCTTCCGAGGCCAAGGACAACGCCAAGGTCGTGGAAGCCATCATCAAGGACATCACCACCATCACCGGCCAGAAGGCTGTGCCCACCAAGGCCAAGAAGTCCGTTGCGAACTTCAAGGTCCGTGAGGGCCAGACCGTCGGCGTGAAGGTCACACTCCGTCAGGATCGGATGTGGGAGTTCCTGGACCGTCTGTTCAACGTGGCGCTGCCCCGTGTTCGTGACTTCCGGGGCATCAACCCCAACTCCTTTGACGGCCGCGGCAACTACTGCTTCGGCATCAAGGAGCAGCTGATCTTCCCTGAGATCGAGTATGACAAGGTAGACGCCATTCGCGGCATGGACGTGGTCATCTGCACCACCGCCAAGACCGACGAAGAGGCCAAGGAACTGCTGACCCTGGTCGGCGCTCCGTTCTACAGCTAAGGAGGTAGGAACTGATGGCAAAGAAAGCTATGATCAACAAGCAGCAGAGAGATCCCAAGTTCTCCTCCCGCTACTACAACCGCTGCAAGATCTGCGGCAGACCCCATGCGTATCTGCGCAACTACGGCGTGTGCCGTATTTGCTTCAGAGAGCTTGCCTACAAGGGCCAGATCCCTGGCGTCCGGAAGGCCAGCTGGTAAATCAAAGGCGTCGGAAGTCTCCCGCCTTACTCCAGGGCGGAAGATACTCCGGCATCACAACAGTCTCAAAGGCTGTAAATCTAAACAGGAGGTTACCAAATGCAAATCACTGATCCTATCGCTGATATGCTCACCCGTATCAGAAATGCGAACGATGCCCGCCACGCCACCGTGGATGTTCCCGCGTCCAAGCTGAAGATCGCCATTGCGCAGATCCTCAAGGACGAGGGCTATATCAAGGACTTTGAGGTCCAGGAGGGCAACTATCAGGGCGTGATCCGTATCACCCTGAAATACCTCGGCAAGGAGAAGGTCATCACCGGCCTGCGCCGTGTGTCCAAGCCCGGCCTGCGTATGTACGCCGGCGCCGACGATCTTCCCAAGGTTCTCCGCGGCCTGGGCATTGCAATCATTTCCACTTCCAAGGGCGTCATGACCGACAAGGATGCGCGCAAGCAGCATGTCGGCGGCGAAGTCCTGGCGTTTGTATGGTAAAGGAGGAACAGCGTTATGTCTCGTATCGGCAGAATGCCTATCACAGTACCTGCAGGCGTTGAGGTCACCATCGGCGAGGGAAATGTCGTCACCGTCAAGGGCCCCAAGGGGGAACTGACCAAGACCCTGCATTCCAACATGGAAATCAAGAATGAAGGCGGCGTCCTGACTGTTACCCGTCCCAACGACGAGAAGCTCAACCGCAGCCTTCACGGCCTGACCCGGACCCTGCTGCACAACATGGTGGTCGGCGTTACCGACGGCTTCAAGAAGGAGCTGGAGGTCAACGGCGTCGGCTACAGAGTGGAAAAGAAGGGCACGCAGCTTGTGATGAAGCTGGGCTACTCCCACGACGTGATCGTCGATGAGATCCCCGGCATCACCATTGAGGTCCCCGAGAAGACCAACAACAAGATCGTGATCCACGGCATCGACAAGCAGCTGGTGGGCCAGTTTGCCGCCGAGGTCCGCGGAAAGAGACCCCCCGAGCCTTATAAGGGCAAGGGCATCAAATACGCTACCGAGGTCGTGCGCCGCAAGGAAGGCAAGACCGCAGGTAAGAAGTAATAGGAGGTGTGCCTAAATGATTGCTAAAGTGAATAAAAACGCAAAGCGCCAGAAGCGCCATGTCCGTGTTCGCGCGAAGATCTCCGGCACGCCCGGCAGACCCCGCCTGAACGTGTTCCGCAGCAATGCGAACATCTATGCGCAGATCATCGACGACGTCAGCGGCGTCACCCTGGTCTCCGCTTCCTCCCTGGATAAGTCCATTGAAGGCCCCACCGGCAACAAGGAGGCCGCCCGCAAGGTCGGCGCACTGCTGGCTGAGCGCGCCAAGGACAAGGGAATCACCAATGTCGTGTTCGATCGCGGCGGCTATATCTATCATGGCCGCGTGATGGAGCTGGCAGAAGGCGCCCGCGAGGGCGGTCTGGAATTTTAAGTCAGGAGGAGGACATTAGATTATGGCTTATAACAATAATCGGGCAGCCAAAGACGAAGCTGCCAACGAGTATATTGAAAAGGTCGTCTCCCTGAACCGCGTTTCCAAGACCGTTAAGGGCGGCCGTATCTACAAGTTCGCCGCGCTGGTCGTGGTGGGCGACGGCAAGGGCAAGGTCGGCTACGGCCTGGGCAAGGCTTCCGAGGTTTCCGAGGCGATCCTCAAGGGCATCGCCGACGCCAAGAAGAACATGGTCCAGATCACCCTGTCCGGCACCACCATTCCCCACGAGGTCATCGGTATCTACGGCGCGGGTTCCGTGCTGATGATGCCCGCCTCCACCGGTACCGGCGTGATCGCCGGCGGCGCGGTCCGTTCCGTTATGGAAGCGGCCGGCATCTCCAACATCCGTGCCAAGTGCATGCGCTCCAAGAACCCCCAGAACGTTGTTAAGGCCACCTTCAACGGCCTGATGGCGCTGCGCGGCCCCGAAGAGGTCGCCCGGATCCGGGGCAAGAGCGTAGAAGAGATCTTGGGTTAAGGAGGGCGTAATCATGGCTAATCTGAAAATCGAGCTGGTCAAGAGCCTCAACGGCCGTCTTGACAAGCACATCGCGACTGCCAACTCCCTTGGCCTTCGCCGGATCGGTCAGAAGACCATCCAGCCCGACAATGCCCAGACCCGCGGCAAGATCGCCCAGATCGGCTATCTGCTGAAGGTCACTGAGGAAGAATAAGGAGGTGCAGGTAGATGAATTTGCATGAACTTGCTCCGGTTGCCGGCTCCACTCAGCCCGGCAAGCGCAAGGGCCGCGGCCATGGTACTGGCAACGGCAAGACCGCAGGCCGCGGTCATAAGGGCCAGAAGGCCCGCAGCGGCGGTAAGGTCCGGAGAGGCTTTGAAGGCGGCCAGATGCCTCTGGCCCGGCGCGTTCCCAAGCGCGGCTTCAACAACATCTTCGCAAAGCCCCTGACCTCCGTCAACGTCTCCCAGCTGGAGCGTTTTGAGGACGGCACAGAGATCACCGCCGAGACCCTTATTCAGGCGGGCGTTCTGTCCGAGTGCAAGAACGGTCTGAAGGTTCTGGGCGGCGGCAATCTCACCAAGAAGGTGACCGTGAAGGCGGCTGCGTTCTCCGAGACTGCCAAAGAGAAGATTGAACAGGCAGGTGGAAAGGCCGAGGTGATCTAAGTGGCTGAAACACTTCAGACCCTCAGAGGTGCCTGGAAGGCGCCGGAGCTTCGCAAGAAGATCCTCTTCACCCTGTTTATCCTTCTGATTTTCCGGGTCGGCAACGCCGTTCCAGTCCCCTATGTGGATGTGGCTGCTCTGAACGAGTACTTCCGCACCACCCTGAGTGATACGGTGCTTGGCCTGTACAACGCCATGTCCGGCAGCGCGTTCTCCCGTGCAACGGTGTTCGCCCTGTCCATCACACCGTATATCAACTCTTCCATTATTATGCAGCTGCTGTGCATCGGCATTCCCGCTCTGGAACGCCTCCAGAAGGAGGGCGGCGAAGAGGGCCGGAAGAAGATCGCCAGCATTACCCGCTATGTGACCGTGGCGCTGGCACTGCTCATGGGCTTTGCCTACTACACCATGCTGCGGAACTACGGCATGCTGACCCAGGGAGGCTTCCTCACCGGTCTTGTCATCGTGCTGACCTTCACCGCGGGCTCTGCATTCATCATGTGGCTGGGTGAGCAGATCACCGAGTTCGGCATCGGCAACGGCATCTCCATCATCCTGTTCGCGTCCATCATCTCCCGGATCCCCTCCGCGGTGTCCTCCGCCATCACCAACGTCATCGGCGGCGGCATGAGCATCGTGGCGGTGCTGATCATCCTGGTGCTGGCGCTGGCGCTGGTGATTCTGATCGTCTTTGTCAACGAGGCGGAGCGCCGGATCCCCATCCAGTATGCCAAGCAGATGCGCGGCCGCAAGATGTATGGCGGGCAGAGCACGTTCCTGCCCATCAAGGTGAATATGTCCGGCGTTATGCCCATCATCTTCGCCCAGTCCATCGCATCCCTTCCGGCCACCATCCTGACCTTCGTGAACACCTCCAACAGCGGTGATGTGATGAAATTCTTCCTGAAAGTCACCGACACCCGCGGCTGGGTTTACGCGGTGGTGTATTTCCTGCTGATCATCGGCTTCGGCTATTTCTATGCGGCTGTCCAGTACAACCCCATCGAGATCGCCAACAACCTCAAGAAGAACGGCGGATTTATCCCCGGCTTCCGGGCTGGCCGTCCCACGGCGGAATTCATCCAGAAGGTCATTTACAAGATCGTGCTGTTCGGATCCCTGTATCTGGGCGTCATCGCGATCCTTCCCATCATCATCTCCAACTTCCCCGGCGTGCCCAGCACCCTGGCCATCGGCGGTACTTCCGTCATCATCGTGGTGGGCGTTGCGCTGGAGACCATGCGTGCCCTTGAGGCGCAGATGATGATGCGCAACTACAAAGGCTTTCTTGAGTAATTAAGGAGGAGACGTAACATGAACGTAATTCTTCTTGGTGCTCCCGGTGCGGGCAAGGGCACCCAGGCTGAGATCATCAGCCAGAAGCTGGGCATCCCCACCATCTCCACCGGTAACATCCTGCGCGAGGCAGTGAAAAACGGCACGGAGATCGGCCTGAAAGCCAAGTCCTATATGGACGCCGGAAAGCTGGTCCCGGACGAAGTGATCGTTGGAATCGTCAAGGAGCGCGTGGCGCAGGACGACTGCAAAAACGGCTTCATCCTCGACGGCATGCCCCGGACCATTCCCCAGGCGGAGGCGCTGGTAGCCCAGGACGTCAAGATCGACAAGGTCGTGTCCATCGAGATCGCCGACGCGGTCATCGAGGAGCGCATGACCGGCCGCCGCGTTTGCGCAAGCTGCGGCGCCAGCTACCATGTGGCAGCCAACCCGCCGAAAACCGAAGGCGTCTGCGACTCCTGCGGCGGCGAACTGATCATCCGCAAGGATGACGCCCCGGAGACGGTCAAGAACCGCCTGAAGGTCTTCCACGACGAGACAGAGCCCCTCAAGGCCTTCTATCAGAAGATGGGCATTGTCGCGGAAGTGGAAGGAAATCAGCCCATCGAGAATGCCACCAGAGATATTCTGGCGGCGCTGGAGCGCTGAGTATGATCTCCATCAAAACAGAGCGTGAGATCGAAATCATGCGGAAGGCCGGCCGGATCACCGCGAACGCCAGAAAGCTGGCGGGGGATCTGGTGAAGCCGGGCGTGACCACCGCAGAAATCGATAAAGCTGTGCATGATTACATCGTATCCCAGGGAGCGACTCCCTCGTTCCTTGGGTACGGTGGATTCCCCGGCAGCGCCTGCATCTCCATCAACGACGTGGTGATCCACGGCATTCCGGGAGATCAGGTCATCCAGGAAGGCGACATCGTCTCCGTGGATGTGGGGGCAAAGTGGAACGGATTCCACGGCGACTGCTGCGCCACATTTGTGGCCGGCAAGACCGATGAACTCAGCGAAAAGCTGATCCGGGTCACCCGGGAGAGCTTCTTTGAGGGCATCAAATTCGCCAAGCGCGGTTTCCGCGTCTCCGACATTTCCCACGCGGTTCAGGAATATGTGGAAGCCAACGGCTTCTCCGTAGTCCGGAATTTTGTGGGGCACGGTGTGGGAGAGAATCTCCACGAAGAACCGGAAGTGCCGAATTTCGGCCGTCCCGGCCGCGGCCCGCGGCTGATTCCGGGCATGGTCATCGCCGTGGAACCCATGGTAAACGCGGGATCCTTTGAGGTGAAGGTCATGCCGGACCGCTGGACCACGAAGACTGTGGACGGCAGCCGAGCGGCACATTATGAGAATACTGTGCTCATTACCGACGGCGAGCCGGAAATCCTCACCGTCACCGAGGGGCCAACCAATGAATATATCCAAGTCTGATATCGTGGAATCCACCGCCGGCAGGGATCAGGGAAGATTCTTCTTCGTCCTGGAAACCGACGGCATGTACGCCACGATCGCCGACGGCAAAATCAGAAAGCTGGAACATCCCAAACGGAAGAAGCTGAAGCATCTCCGGCTGGCCGCTCGGTCTGATTCACGCGTCGCCGAAAAGCTTCGGCAGGGCGACGCGGTACTCAACAGCGAGTTACGCAAAGCTCTGGCCATCTTCGGTCAGGAATTCAACAGTCAGAACCAAGGAGGAGAGTAATCTTGGCAAAAGACGACGTAATTGAGCTTGAGGGCATCGTTGTCGATGCACTGCCGAATGCGATGTTTTCCGTGGACATCGGAAACGGACACACCATTCTGGCACACATTTCCGGCAAGCTCCGGATGAACTTTATCAAGATTCTTCCGGGCGATAAGGTTACGGTTCAGATGTCACCCTATGACCTGACCCGGGGCCGCATTACCTGGAGAAGTAAGTGAGAAAAACGTTCTCAACATGGAGGTTAACAGTATGAAAGTAAGACCGTCCGTAAAGCCCATGTGCGAAAAATGCAAGGTCATTAAGCGCAAGGGCCGCGTTATGGTGATTTGTGAGAATCCCAAGCACAAGCAGAGACAGGGTTAAAGGAGGTGCAGAGTTAAATGGCACGTATTTCAGGTGTTGATCTGCCGCGTGATAAGCGGATCGAAATCGGTCTGACCTATATCTACGGAATCGGCAGAAAGAGTGCGAAAGACATTCTTGTGAAGGCGGGTATCGATCCCGACATCCGAGTAAAGGACCTGACTGACGATCAGGAGGCCGCCCTCCGTGACGTCATCGACCGGGACTACACCATCGAAGGTGACCTTCGCCGTGAGGTCGCGCTGAACATCAAGCGACTGACCGAGATCGGCTGCTATCGCGGCATTCGTCATCGCCGCGGTCTTCCCGTTCGGGGCCAGCGTTCCAAAACCAATGCCAGAACTCGCAAGGGTCCCAAGAAGACCATTGCTAATAAGAAGAAGTAAAGGAGGGATATGCAATGGCTGCCAATAAGAAAAAAGTGATCAGAAAGCGCCGTGAGCGCAAGAACATTGAAAAGGGTGCCGCGCATATCCGCAGCTCCTTTAACAACACCATGGTTACCATTACCGACCTCAACGGTAATGCGATTTCCTGGGCTTCCTCCGGCGGCCTGGGCTTCCGTGGTTCCAGAAAGTCCACTCCCTACGCCGCCCAGATGGTCGCGGAGACCGCTGCCAAGGCTGCGATGGAGCATGGTCTGAAGACCGTGGAAGTGTATGTCAAGGGCCCCGGCCAGGGCCGTGAGAGCGCCATCCGCGCCCTGCAGTCTGCTGGCCTGGAGGTCAATATGATCAAGGACGTGACTCCCATTCCTCACAATGGCTGCCGTCCTCCCAAACGTCGCCGCGTATAATCAAAGGAGGAAATTAAGCAATGGCTAGAAATACACAGCCTGTTCTCAAGCGCTGCAGAACGCTGGGCGTTTCTCCTGCTGTCATGGGTTATAGCAGAACTTCCAACAAGAACCCCGGCGGACAGAGAAGAACCAAAAAGTCCGAGTATGCAACGCAGCTGACTGAGAAGCAGAAGGTCAAGTTCGTCTATGGCATTCAGGAGAAGCAGTTCCGTGCTTACTACGAGAAGGCCTCCAAAATGGCCGGCAACACCGGCGAGGAGCTCCTGACCATGATCGAGCGGCGCCTGGATAACGTTGTTTACCGTCTGGGCTTTGCCTCTACCCGTCGCGAGGCCCGCCAGCTTGTCAACCACGGCCATTTCACCGTCAACGGCAAGCGGGTGAACATTCCCTCTTACCTCATTAAGACCGGCGATGTGATCGCCGTCTGCGAGAAGAGCGCTTCCAACGCCTTCTTCAAGAAGCTCAAGGAGGACGACGTTTTTGCCGCCACTCCCAAGTGGCTCGACCGGGATAAGAACACCCTGCAGGGCACCGTTGTGGCTGCTCCTGCGCGCGACGATATCGACTTCGAGATCGCCGAGCACCTGATCGTCGAGTTGTACTCCAAGTAACACACGACACCCTCGATTATCTGTAAGCTGAACTATTTGCGGTTTTCTATCGCGGTTACAAGGAGGGTATTTCCTATATGGTAGAAATTGAAAAGCCTCGCATCGAATGCATTGACTCTGCGGAAGACACATCCTACGGCAAGTATGTGGTAGAGCCTCTGGAGCGCGGATACGGCACCACCCTGGGCAACAGCCTGCGGCGGATCCTGCTGTCCTCCCTGCCCGGAACCGCGGCTACTTCCATCAAGATTGCCGGCGTACAGCATGAGTTTTCCACCATCCCCGGCGTGAAAGAGGACGTCACCGAGATCGTTCTGAACGTCAAGCGGATCATTGCCAAGCTCCATTGCCAGGGACCCAAAACGGTCTATATCGAGGCAATGGGAGAGCGGGAGGTCTGCGCCGGCGATATCAAGGCGGACGGCGAGGTGGAGATCCTCAACCCTGAGCTTCACATCTGCACCCTCGGTCCTGATGCGACCTTCAACATGGAGATCACCATGAACCACGGCCGCGGCTATGTCTCGTCCGACAAGAACAAGACAGCCCAGACCGTCATCGGCGTGATTCCCATCGACTCCATCTATACGCCTGTCTACAAAGTCAACTACACGGTGGAGAACACCCGTGTGGGAAACATGACAGACTATGACAAGCTGACCCTGGAGGTCTGGACGGACAACACCATCTCCGCCCGGGACGCTGTTTCCCTGGGCGCCAAGATCCTGACGGATCATCTGGTGCTGTTCACCGATCTCTCCGAATCCGTGGCCAGCAAGTCCACTGTGGTGGAGAAGGCGGAAAGCGTCAAGGAAAAGGTGCTGGAGATGAGCATCGAAGAGATGGATCTCTCCGTCCGGAGCTTCAACTGCCTCAAGCGCGCCAACATCAACACGGTGGAAGACCTGATCAGCCGCTCCGGCGAAGATATGATCAAGGTCCGCAACCTGGGCAGAAAGTCTCTGGAAGAGGTCCAGAACAAGCTGGCGATGATGGGCCTGAGCCTGGCCAGCGACAGCTCATCCAACAACAACTAATTAAAGCCTTTTGCAAAGGAGGTAATGACAATGTTCGGAACCCGCAAGCTCGGCAGAACCACTGCGCAGCGTAAGGCGATGCTTCGTCAGCTGACCACGGATCTGCTGGAGAAGGGCCGTATTGAGACCACCGTCACCCGGGCGAAAGAAGTTCAGCCCGTGGCGGAAAAGATGATCACCCTGGGCAAGGAGAACACTCTGGCATCCTACCGGAGAGCTCTGAGCTTCATCACCAAGGAGGACGTGGCCAACAAGCTCTTCAAGGAGATCGCGCCTTCCTATGCTGACCGGAACGGCGGCTACACCCGCGTGACTCGCATCGGACCCCGTCGGGGCGATGCAGCGGAGATGGCTGTCATCGAGCTGGTCAAGTAATAGATGCACCATAAAATCCCCGCCGCATTGCGGCGGGGATTCGTGCATTTTTTTGAAAAATCCGGGCAAACTGATCCCGGAGATGATCGGATGAAAATCACAAGCAGGGAATACGGAGAACTGGTCAAAAAGCACTCTCCGAATTCCAGTATTGTCAAAGATACGTTCAACGCGTTCTGGATCGGGGGACTGATCTGCGTTCTGGGACAGCTGATCCGGAACGGATGGACGGCGGCCGGACTGGAGGAGGATCCGGCGGGAACGGCCACCTCCATGACGCTGGTGTTCCTTGGTGCGCTGCTCACGGGGATCGGGGTCTATGACCGGATCGCCAGGAAAGCCGGCGCCGGGACCATTGTTCCCATCACCGGATTTGCCAACGCTGTGGTCTCCCCGGCCATGGAGTTCAGGACGGAGGGCCTGGTCATGGGGCTGTCAGCCAAAATGTTTGTGATCGCGGGGCCGGTGCTGGTCTATGGGATCGGCGCCAGCGTGCTCTACGGCCTGATCTACTGGTTGATACACGGAATATAAAAGAGCTTGGAACCTCGGTTCCAAGCTCTTTCGTCAATCTTCCAGCTGCAGGTGATCCGTCCCGTTGCGCTCAAATTCATCCATATATTCGTCCATGCGCGCCATCAGCTCTTCGTAGTTCTGGGAGGAGATAGGCGCGTAATTCATATCCCGCCGGGCCAGCTCCTCGGCCAGAATATCAAAGAAAACAGCGTCCTCATAGTCCATGATGGCCTCATGGATGCCGCCCTCGGCAAAGGCCCGGGAGGGGACGATCTCACCGTTCCACCGCTCGATCAGAGACTCCATCCGGTGGTCTTTGCAGTAGGAGAAGATCTTGCTCTCCACCTTGTCATAATCCGGGAAACGGTCCTGGCCCCGGGCGGAATTCAGGACCCAGTTGCCGATGTAAACCATATCCAGAAGACGGCGGTATTCTTTTTCGGTCAGTTCGATCTGCATCAAAGATCCCTCCTTTGTTATCATTATATACGTTTTCCCATCAGATTTCCACCGGGAAGCCGGTTTCTGCCCAGGAAAATTATGTGACAGGCAGGAAATACAAATTGGGACTTGTTTTATACGGCTGTTTATTCTATTATATTATATTAGTCAAGTGAGCAAGAATAAGGATCGAGGTATTGTTATGGCGATGAATGTATGCGTTTTATTCGGCGGGATCTCTCCGGAGCATGAGGTGTCTCTCCGCTCGGCGGAATCCGTGCTGAACCATCTCAACCATGAGAAATATAACATCTATCCCGTGGGAATCACCAAGGAGGGCCAGTGGTTCTATTTCCCGGGAACGGATTACGGGATGCTCCCGGCAAACACCTGGCGGGAGGCCCCCGGCGTATGTCCCGCGGCCATTTCTCCGGTGCGGGGACAGGGCCTGCTCCTGTGGAAGGATCAGGCTCCGGAATCGGTGAAGATCGACTGTGTTTTCCCTGTGCTCCACGGGGAAAACGGCGAGGACGGCTCCATTCAGGGCCTGATGCAGATCGCGGGGATTCCCTGCGTGGGCCCGGGCGTGGCGGCCTCCGCCTCCAGCATGGACAAATCCCTGACCAAGCTTCTGGTGGGGGAGACCGGGGTCCGGCAGGCCAACTGGTATCTGGCCCGCCGGGACAGTATCCGCAATCGGATGGACCGGCTGGTGCGGGATATCGAGCAGGGAGGGGAATACCCTCTGTTCGTCAAGCCTGCCGGAACCGGCTCCTCCGTGGGCGTCAGCAAGGTCCGCAACACCCGGGAGCTGAAGGCTGCCCTGGAACTGGCCGCAAAGTATGACAGCAAAGTGCTGGTGGAGGAGTTCATCTCCGGCCATGAGGTGGAGGTGGCCGTCATGGGCAACGACACGCCCGTCGCCTCCGTGGTGGGAGAGATCCTGGCCGGCGCGGAATTCTATGACTATGATGCGAAATACAACTCCGAGGAATCCAGAACCGTGATCCCCGCGGAGATCCCGGAGCGGGCCGCCCAGGCCCTGCGGGACGCAGCGGTGACGGTTTATAAGGCCATGGGCTGCCGCGGCATGAGCCGCGTGGACTTCTTCCTGACCTACGAGGGGGAGGAAGTGGTATTCAACGAGATCAATACGCTGCCGGGCTTTACATCCATTTCCATGTATCCCAAGCTCTTTGAGGCCAGCGGCGTCCCCTACGAAAACCTGCTGGACGAACTGATCCGGCTGGCGATGGAGGCATAATATGGACAAACGGCCAATCGGCGTATTTGACTCGGGCCTTGGCGGTCTGACGGCAGTGCGCCAGCTCATGGAGCAGCTCCCCGGGGAAGATATCATTTTCTTCGGGGACACCAGCCGCGTGCCTTATGGGACCAGGTCCCAGGAGACGATTTTGAAATACTCCCGCCAGGATATCAACTTCCTGATGCAGTTTGATATCAAGGCCATCGTCATCGCCTGCAACACGGCGGACACGGCGGCAGGCGCCATTGTCCAGCGGGAATACGACCTGCCGATCTGCGGGGCGCTGCGGCCTGCGGCGTCTGTGGCGGCCCGAACCACAAAGAACAACCGCATCGGCGTGATCGGTACTTCCGCCACCATCCGCGCCGGAGGCTATGAGGCCATCATCCGGGAGCTTCGGCCAGAGGCCCAGGTCAAAAGCGTGGCCTGCCCGCTGCTGGTGCCGCTGGTGGAGAACCACCGCTATCAGCGGGGCGACCGGGCCGTGGAGATCATCACGGGGGAATACCTTGAGCCCCTCAGGGACTGGGGCTGCGATACGCTGGTGCTGGGCTGCACCCATTATCCGCTCCTGTGGGACGTGATCTCGGCTTATATGGGCCCGGACGTGACACTGATCAACTCCGGCCGGGAGGCGGCCCGGGCGCTGGCCGGGACGCTTCGGGAGGCGGATCTGCTCTCCGGCAGAGATGGGGGCGGCGTCTGCCGCTACTATGTCAGCGACGCGCCGGAGGGATTTGTGGAGATGGCTTCCCTGTTCCTCCAGCGGCCGGTGGAGCATCAGGTGGAACAAATTGACATTGAAAGGTACTGAAGCTATGGAAGAATCCGTTGTGATTTCTGTGGAAGGCACCCAGAAGATCATTGGGGAGGAAAAACAGACGGTCCAGATCGTCACTGACGGCACCATGCGCCGGGAGGGCGACGTGGTCTATCTCAGCTATGAGGAGTCGGTGATGACCGGCATGGAGGGAACGACCACGACCTTTGCGGTGGGGAAGGACAATGTGATCCTGACCCGCACCGGCGCCATCCAGTCCCGGATGGTGTTTGAGAAGGGAAAGAAGAACGTGGGACTCTACGACCTGGGATTCGGCGCGCTGACCATCGGCGTCAAGGCCCGCAGGATGAACAGCACACTGGGACCGGACGGCGGACGGCTGGAGATCAGCTACGGCATTGAAATCGAAGAAACGGTTCAGGGACTCAACTCCTTTATCATCGACGTGAGAAAGCCCAGCGTAGTCAATTAGGGGGAATGACCTATGAAAAGAATCGCGCTGATCCTGGCGGCGGCTCTGGCGCTCGGACTGTGCGGCTGCGGGAATGCCGCGCAGGTGCCTTCGAGCCGGACAGAGCCTTCCGCTCCGTCGGAAACGTATTCCACAGCACCGCCCTCCGGGGAGCCGGAAGAACCGAACGAGGAACCCGCCGTGGAACCGGATGCGCCGGACGTGGAATCCGCGCTGGAACCTTCGGCACCCGTTGAGGAGCCGGCCATCGAGGAAGAGCCTTTAGATGAAAAGCCGGCCATTTACCTTTACCCGGAGACGCCCACGGAAGTGACGGTCAAGCTGGATTACGCGGGAACCGTCACCTGCACCTACCCGGAATACGGGAAGGGGTGGCACATTCTGGCGGAACCGGACGGAGTGCTGACCGACGGCAGCGGCCGCCAATACAACTGCCTGTTCTGGGAGGGCGTGTCCGATGTCTCCTACGATTTCCGCCGGGGCTTCTGCGTGGCTGGCGCGGACACGCGGGCGTTTCTGGAGGAAAAGCTGGCGCAGATGGGCCTTTCCGATCGGGAGACCGGAGACTTTATCGCCTACTGGCTGCCCCGGATGCAGGATCACCCCTATAATCTGATCGCATTCCAGGGACGGGCCTATACCGATGCGGCGGCGCTCACCGTGGAGCCGCAGCCGGATACGATGATCCGGGTGTTCATGGCCTTCCGGCCCCTGGAGGAGCCGGTAGACATTCCGGAGCAGGAGCTTCCCGGTGTCGAGCGCAAAGGCTTTACCGCTGTGGAATGGGGCGGCGCGGAAGTGCGGAAGGACTGAAATGCTGAATACAACACTATGCTATATCGAGCGGGACGGATGCTACCTGATGCTCCACCGGATAAAAAAAGAGCAGGACATGAACCACGACAAGTGGGTGGGCATCGGCGGCAAATTCGAAGACAAGGAGAGTCCGGAGGACTGCGTGCTCCGGGAGGTGCTGGAAGAGACCGGCCTGACGCTGACCCATATGGAATACCGGGGGATCGTGACGTTCGTTTCGAACGAATACCCCACCGAGTATATGCACCTGTTCTGGGCGGACGGCTTTACCGGACAGCTCCGGGAATGTGACGAAGGGGTACTGGAGTGGCTTCCCAAGCAGCAGCTCCGTGCGATCCCCAAATGGGAGGGAGACGAGATCTTCCTGAACCTGCTGGAGGAGCGGGTGCCGTTCTTTTCTCTGAAGCTTCAGTACGAAGGGGACCGGCTCCGGGAGGCGGTCCTGAACCGAAAGCCCTTGGCGCTCCGGGGAGATCCGGCAGAATAATTCATAAAAAATTCACCCGAAACCGCCGGAAAATGCGGTATCATGTTACCAACAATCAATGGGAGGCAACGTCATGGCACAGACAATTCTGATCGTAGAGGACGATCCCAATATCGCCGACCTTCTGCATCTGTATCTGGAGAAGGAAGGATACGCCACCGCCATCGCCGGCGACGGCGGAAAGGGCGTGGAGAAATTCCGGGAGCTGCAGCCGGATCTGGTGCTGCTGGATATCATGCTTCCGGTGATGGACGGCTGGGAGGTTCTGCGCAGCATCCGGCAGGAGTCCAAAACGCCGGTGATCATGCTGACCGCCAAGGGAGAGACGGACGACAAGGTGAACGGCCTGAAGCTGGGCGCGGACG
The DNA here is from genome assembly GCA_902778525.1 of Oscillospiraceae bacterium. Lineage (GTDB taxonomy): Bacteria > Bacillota > Clostridia > Oscillospirales > Oscillospiraceae > HGM13006. The sequence continues at coordinate 27,593 of CACYXZ010000002.1, forward strand.
ACTATATCACCAAGCCCTTCGAGGCCAGAGAGGTCCTGGCCCGGGTGGAGGCGGTCCTCCGCCGCACCTCCGGCGCGGCCCCGGCCGGCCGCCGGCTGACCTTTGACAAGCTGGTCATCGACATGGACGCCTTTGAGCTGATCGTGGATGGGAAAAAGGTGGACACCCCGCCCAAGGAGATGGAGCTGCTGTTCCATCTGGCCTCCAGCCCCAACCGGGTCTACACCCGGAACCAGCTGCTGGACGAGGTCTGGGGCTTCGACTATTTCGGCGACAGCCGCACGGTGGACGTACATATCAAGCGCCTGCGGGAAAAGCTGGAGGGCGTCAGCAGCCAGTGGGAGCTGAAGACCGTCTGGGGCGTCGGCTATAAGTTCGAGGTGTCCGGGGCATGAGAAGCACCTTCCAGCGGCAGCTGATGCTGACCGTGGGGATGATCCTTCTGAGCTTCGTGGTGCTGGGATGCAGCTTTACCAGCCTGTTCTACAACTACATGCTCCGGGCGGAGAAGAGCGCGCTGTCCACCAACGCTTCTGCAGTGGCGGCCTTTGTCAGCGCCCAGTCGGAGCTCAGCGATGCTATGGACTGGGAGCTGCAGCTGGCGGTGGGATACGGCGCGAACGTGTCGGACACGGAGGTTCTGATCTGCGATACCGGCGGCGCCACGGTGTTCTGCTCCTGCGGGGAGTTCTACTGTGACCATGTGGGGAAAAACCTGGACACCATGCTGCTCCAGAAGATCAGCGACGATGGCTATGTCTACGCCACCGGGGTCCTCACCGGGATCTATGAGGATGAACGGTATCTCTATGCGCTGCCGGTCCGATCCGCCGGAGAGGGAAGCCTGATGGGGTATGTGGTGGTCTCCACGGCCACCAAGGACATGAGCGACATGATGAACCGGATCGTGGGGATGTTCCTGGTGACTGCGCTGATCGTGCTGGCCGTGGCGGTGGTGGCGACGGTGCTGCTGACCCGGCGCCAGACCGAGACCCTGCGGGAGCTGAGCCGGGCGGCCAAGCAGTTCGCCCACGGGGATTTTTCCGCGCGGATCAATCCGGACGGGGCAGGGGACGAAGTGGCCGAGCTGGCCACCGCCTTCAACAATATGGCCGACAGCCTGGACCGCTCGGAGACCCTGCGGCAGGAATTCATCTCCAACATCAGCCATGAACTCAAGACGCCCATGACCACCATCGCCGGGTTTATGGACGGCATGCTGGACGGGACAATCCCTGCGGAAAAACATGCCTACTATATGCAGACGGTATCCGACGAGGTCAAGCGCCTGAGCCGGCTGGTCCGGAGTATGCTGGACATTTCCCGGATGAAGTCCACCGGGCAGGCGCTGCAGAAAACCCGGTTCGACGTGACGGAAACGCTGGGCCGGACCCTGCTGACCTTTGAACAGAAGATCGATGAGAAGCATCTGGACGTCCAGGTGGACATTCCGGACAGGGCGGTCTGGGTCCTGGCCAATGAGGATTCCATCACGCAGGTGATCTACAATCTGATCGACAACGGCGTGAAATTCGCGGAGCAAGGTTCCCCCTTCCGCCTGACTGTGGCGACGACGGGAGGGAAGGCTCTGGTCAGCGTGGCCAACACCGGCCCCACCATTCCGCCGGAGGAGCTGCCTCTGGTGTTCGACCGGTTCCACAAGTCCGACAAGAGCCGTTCTCAGGATAAAACAGGCGTTGGTCTGGGGCTGTATATCGTCAAGACGATCCTGGGAAGCCATGGGGAGGACATCACCGTCACATCCCGGGACGGCGTGACCACATTTACCTTTACGCTGACGTTGACAAAATAGTCAAAAGCGGCACAAATGGATGAATTGGGACCCAAAATGTCATGCTATTCCAGGGATATTCCCTTGACTAAAGATGTACCAGGTATTAAAATTGAATCATTAGGATCGGAGGATCCTGATGAAAATGTGCGGCAAAACGCCGCAAATTCAGGAAGGAATGAATATTATGAAAAAGCTGATTGCTTTGCTGCTGGCCGCGTGCATGCTGGTCGCAGTGCTCTCCGGCTGCGGTTCTTCCGCCGGTTCCGCGGAGGCTCCCGATTCCGCTCCTGCTGAGGAAGCCGCTTCTGCCGCTGCTCCCGCCGAGGACGCCGCTCCCGCTGAGGATGCTGCTCCTGCCGAGCAGGCTGCCGCTCCCGCAGGTGATTTCGTCTGGAACGGCCAGAAGGAAGTCTGGTCCATCCTCCCCACCACCGGCGCTGAGGGCCTGGTGTGGATCAACGACTCCATGGGCGCTGTCATGGAGGCCCAGGGCTTCACCTATGTGAAGAAGGACGCCCAGGGTGACCCCGGCGCGCAGGTCCAGTTCGTGGAGCAGGCCATCGCGGCCGGCAACGTGGGCTGCCTGATGATTGCCGCCATGAGCGTGGAAATGCTCAAGGATGTTGTTGGCCAGGCTGTTGACGCGGGCATCGCGGTTGCGTACCTCGGCGCCCAGCCCACCGATTACACCATCGCCGGCTGCGTCTACACCGCCTATGAGATCACCGGTATGTACGCGGTGCAGGCCGCGGAGTACTGGGCCGAGCATTCCGGCCAGAACGTGCCCAAGAATGCTGACGGCAAGTATGAGATCGCCATCGACACCTACTATGACATCGCCGACGGCGTGTACCGCTCCAATGCTGTGAAGGGCACTGTGGAGAAGTCCGACATCCTGACTCTGGTCAGCGAGTCTACTTCCTACGGCGACGGCGCCCTGAACACCGCCTTCAACAACGCCCAGGCCGTGCTCAACGCCAACCCCGACTGCCACATCTTCGTGGCCTACGAGCCCGAGGAGGCCATGGGCATCAACAATGCCATCATGGACTACTGCGAGCAGACCGGCAACTCCCCCGCGGATTACTTCGTGGCTCCCTGCTACGGCGAGGACACTGCCTTTACCGCCCTGTATGAGGAAGCGGCTGCGGATCCCGCTGCCAACGCCATCAAGGGCTACTCCACCTACGGCGACCCCGCCATGCCCATGGAGGATGTCCAGAAGCAGTTCCCCCAGAGCTATGACGCTCTGGCCAAGATCTCCGAGGAGATCAACCCCGGCGCTCCTGTGATCATCCCGCCCATCCTGACCGGCATGCGGCTTGCGGACATCCTGCTGGGCGTTTGCGGCCAGTTTGAGGGTTACGAGTGGACCTACGGCGAGACCTACTACGACACCATCACCGCTGTGACGGTGGACGGCTTCAGCGCCACCTGGTCCATGGGTGACGAGAACCCCGCTGCGGAGTACAAGAAATAAGTTCATAACGCAGAAACTGGGGCGGCGCGGGATAGCCTTGCGCCGCCCCAATCAGCCTGTATATTACACCGTGAAGCCGCGGGCGTGACCGATGCTTCGCGATAGGAGGCGGTATATTTGACTGAGAAACAACCGATTCTGTCCCTCAAGGACATTATGAAGGTCTATCCGGGCGTCATCGCCCTGAACAAGGTGTCGATCGATTTCTATCCCGGCGAGGTCCATGCGCTCATCGGCGAAAACGGCGCTGGGAAATCCACCTTCATCAAAACCATCACCGGCGCCCACGCCCCGGACGGAGGCACCATCACCGTGGACGGGGAGACCTACAGCGCCATGACGCCCGCACTGGCCCGGAAACACGGCATTGAGTGCATCTATCAGGAATTCAACCTGATCGACGTGCTCTCCGCGGCGGAGAACATCTGCTACGGCGAGCGGCTGGGCAAGCTGGTGGACCAGAAGAAGATGCGGAAGATCGCCAAGGACCTGTTTGACGATTTCGGTGTGGATATCGATCCCGACACCCCGGTAAGGAACCTGACTCCCGGACATATGCAGATCGTGGAGATCGCCAAGGCGGTTTCCAAGCAGACCCGGGTGCTGATCCTGGACGAGCCCACCGCACCCCTGAGCGTGGCGGAGGTGGAGATCCTGTTCCGGATCGTCCGGCGGCTTCGGGATCAGGGCGTTGCCATCATCTTTATCTCCCACCGTCTGGACGAGGTCTTTGAGCTGACGGACCGGGTGTCCATCCTCCGGGACGGAGAATACATCACCACCCTCAATACCAAGGATACTGACCGTGCGGAGTTGATCCGCTATATGGTGGGCCGTGAGATGACCGCCACGTTCCCGCCCCGGAATGCACAGATCGGTGAAGTGGCGCTGGAGCTTCGGAACCTCACCGGAAACGGCGTCAAGAATATCTCCTTCCAGGCCCATCGGGGCGAGGTGCTGGGGATTTCCGGCCTGGTCGGCGCAGGCCGCACGGAAATCATGAAGGTGGTTTTCGGATCGGAGAAAAAGCAGTGGGGTGAGGTCCTGGTGAACGGCAAACCCGCCGACATCCGGTCCCCCAAGGACGCCATGCATAAATACGGCATCTGCCTGATCCCGGAGGACCGGAAGCGGGAAGGATGCTTCCTGGGAGAGACGATCTCCTGGAACCTGGTATATAACGTACTGGAAAAGATCTCCCACCTGACGGTGGTAAATGCCAAAAAGGAAGCGGAGATCGCGGATTACTACGGAAAAACCATGCGGATCAAGGCCCCGGACCTGAAGAACACCAAGGTGATGACTCTGTCCGGCGGCAACCAGCAGAAGGTGGTGGTGGGCAAGGCTCTGGCCACCCAGTCCGACATCATCATCTTTGACGAGCCCACCCGCGGCATCGACGTGGGCGCCAAGTACGAGATCTACGAACTGATCAACGGCCTGTGCGAAGAGGGCAAATGCGTAGTGATGATCACCTCTGATATGGAGGAGCTGCTGGGAATGTCCGACCGAATTGTGGTCTTTGGCGAAAAGTGCCTGGCCGGAGAGCTGACCAAGGAGGAATTCTCCCAGGAGCGGATCCTGGATATGGCCTCCACCAGCGACCGGGAAACAGTAAAAAAGGAGGCTTGATCCCATGAAAAAGGGAATTTCCGAATACTTGAAAGACTATATGATGCTGCTGGTGCTGGTGGTCCTGCTGATCGTGTTCAGCATTCTGGGACCGGCTGTGGCGGGACGTTCCTTCTTCAACCTGAAGAACCTTCTGACCATGCTGAACCAGAACGCGTATCTGGTGATCCTGGGCGTCGGCATCACGTTCATCATGCTGGGCGGCGGCATGGACCTGTCCACCGGCTTCCTGATCTCCACCGTAGGCGTCTGCATGGCGCTGCTGGAGAGCTCCAGCAATATCGTGGTGGCGCTGATCTGCGGCATTCTGCTGGCGGTTCTGCTCTCCGCGTTCAACGGCGTGATGTACTCCTGGCTCCAGGTGTTCCCGTTTATCATCACCCTGGGCACCCAGTATATCCTCAACGGCGCCACCTATCTGCTCACCGGAGGCATCAGCAAGACCAACTATGTCTCCAATGCGTTCAAGCTCATCGGCGGCAGCAACATCACCATCGGCAGCGGAGCCCTGAAGACCGGCGTGCTGGTGATGATCCTGATGGTGGTGATCGGCTCCTTTATCCTGAACAAGACCTATTTTGGACGGAACGTCTACGCCTTGGGCTCCAATCCCGACGCGGTGGCGCTCTCCGGCGTGTCTGTGGCAAAGATGCGCGTGGCGATTTTCGCGCTGGCCGGCTTCTTCTTCGGCATCGCCCAGATCGTCAACATCGGCACCATGGGCGGCGCCGTGAACCAGGGCCTGGGCATCGGCTCGGAGTTCACCGTCATGGCGGGCGCCATGCTCGGCGGCGTCAAGATGGGCGGCGGCGGCGGAAAGATGAGCAACATGGTCATCGGCGTGATGATCATCGGCCTGCTGGACTACGGCATGACCTTCCTGAACATCAACCAGTACTGGAAGTACGTGGTGCTTGGCATCGCCCTTCTGGCGGCTGTCACCATGGATACGCTCCAGACCCGTGCCGCGGCCAACGCGGCGAAAAAGGTCACCGGTTCCGCGCCTGCGGCCAAGTGATCCCTCAGACATCAAAACAGCCCCGGTCCATCTGGACCGGGGCTGTCTCTGCCTGATCAGATATAGAACAGAATCTCCGAATAGTTGGGAATGGGCCAGTAGTCCTTGGCGACGATGATCTCGCAGTGGTCCGCTGCCTCCCGCAGCTCCTTCATGGCGGGAAGAATCGTGTGGCAGTAGTAGTCTGCCCGCTCATAGGTGCCGTTGGTGCGCTCCACGCCCCGCATCAGCATCTCCAGCTTGTCGCAGGCGTCGTTCATCATGTCCGTGTCCCGGCTGATGTACTGGAGCATCTGCTCCTCGGTGCGGGTGGAGATATGGGCGCTGAGGGCTTTTTTCCTGGTGGCGGCCTCCGCCACGTCGCCCATGAAACGAATGGCGGCGGGGATCAGACTGCGGCGGGCCATGCCCAGAGCAGTGAGCGCTTCGATGTTGATGACCTTGGAATAGTGCTCCAGCTCCACCTCGCATCGGCTCTGCATTTCCACCGGGGTCAGAACGTTCATCTCGGACATCAGCGCGATATTTTTCGCGTCGAGCATATGGGGCAGCGCGTCCACAGCGGTTTTGTAGTTGCTCAGCCCGCGGCGGGCAGCCTCGATCTCCCACTCCGCGGAGTAGCCGTCTCCGTTGAACAGGATCCGCTGGTGATCCCGGATGGTGTGCTTGATCCACTTGGCGGCGGCAGCGGTAAAGTCCGCCTGACCTTCCATTTCCGCGGAAAAGTCCTTGAGGACCTTGGCCACCGCAGTGTTGAGCACCGTGTTCACGTCCGCCAGGTTGATGGAGGAACCGGGCATGCGGAATTCAAATTTGTTGCCAGTAAAGGCGAAGGGAGAGGTCCGGTTCCGGTCGGTGGTGTCCTTGGGGAACACGGGGAGCACATCCACGCCCAGATCGATCTGACTCTGGTCGTGGGCTTCGTAGGTGTTTCCGCCGACAATGGCGTCGAGGATGGCACCCAACTCATCCCCCACGAAAATGGAGACGATGGCGGGGGGAGCCTCATTGGCGCCGAGGCGGTGATCGTTGCCGGGAGTGGCGACCATGGCGCGGAGCAGATCCTGATACTCGTCAACAGCCTTGATCACGGCGGTGAGGAAGGTCAGGAACTGGAGATTGTCCATGGGTGTGTCGCCGGGATCCAGCAGGTTTTCGCCGCCGGCGGAAAGGGACCAGTTGTCATGCTTGCCGGAGCCGTTGATGCCGTCAAAGGGCTTCTCATGCTGGAGGCATACGAAACCGTGGCGGTCCGCGATGCGTTTCATGTACTCCATAGTCAGAAGGTTATAGTCGATGGCCTTGTTGGCGGCGTCGAAGATGGGCGCCAGCTCATGCTGGGCAGGGGCCACCTCGTTGTGCTCTGTCTTGGCGGGGATTCCCAGCTTCCACAGCTCCTCGTCCAGCTCCTTCATAAAGGCGGCCACCTGAGGCCGGAGCGTTCCGAAGTAATGCTCCTCCAGCTCCTGTCCCTTGGCGGCGGAGTGGCCGAACAGGGTGCGGCCGGTGATGATCAGATCTTCCCGCCGGGCGTAGTCCTCCTTCCGGATCAGGAAGTATTCCTGCTCCGGGCCGACTGTGGCGGTGACCTGCTCCACGTTCTTGCCGAACAGCCGGAGAACCTTGCAGGCCTCCTGGGAGATGGCTTTCATGGACCGCAGCAGCGGCGTCTTTTTGTCCAGCGCCTCGCCGGTGTAGGAGCAGAAGGCGGTGGGGATGCAGAGCGTTCCGTCCTTGACGAAGGCAAAGCTGGTGGGATCCCAGGCGGTATATCCCCGGGCCTCACAGGTGGCCCGCAGGCCGCCGGAGGGGAAGGAGGAGGCGTCCGGTTCCCCCTGGATCAGTTCTTTCCCGCTGAAGGACATGATGGCGGTGCCGTCGCCTAAAGGGGCAATGAAGCTGTCATGCTTTTCCGAGGTGATGCCGGTGAGCGGCTGGAACCAGTGCGTATAATGGGTGGCGCCCTTTTCAATGGCCCAGTCCTTCATCACGCTGGCCACCACGTTGGCCAGTTCCAGATTCAGCGGCTTGCCCTCGTCGATGGTGGCCTTGATGCTCTTGAAGGTGGCGCTGGGAAGCCGTTCCTTCATGACATGCTCGTTGAATACCATGGATCCGTAGAGTTCCTTGGCTCTTGCGCCCATAACGATCAATCTCCTTTGACATGGATTCCGGGAAAGACTTATTTGAAAAAATTATACCTGATATCCTGCGGCAGGTCAATCGTGCTTTCGCCGAAAATCCGGGGATTTCCAGGGGACTTTTGTATGGAAGCGGCCAGTGCACTTGCGTTTTTTTGTAAATCGTGTTATGCTTCCCATATATCCTATAATAGTGAGGGATCCCATATGAAAGCTATAATCAGAACGATGACGATACTTTTGGCGCTGACGGTTCTGCTGTCGGGCTGCGGTCTGCCCTTTTTCGGGGATAGCGCTCCGGCGGAGACCGCTTCCGCGGCTCCGGCGGAACAGACGCCCGCATCCTTTGGGACCGCCCAGGTCCAGGCCACTCCGTCCCTGATGGCGCAGACCACGGAATCTCCGGACAGCGCTGTGGAAGAACCGGCGTCCGCGGAGGAGCCGGTGGATCCGGAAGAACCCGGCAGCGCGGCCGAACCCGGGAGTGCGGTGGAGCCGGAGCCGATCGATCCGGAGCTTGAGCCGGATCCGGACGCGGATATGACGGAGCTGCTGATCAAGAGCGCTCTCTGCGCCGACTACGTCAACGACCTCTGGTATGATCCGGATGGCGCGTTCTTCTGGCGCGCAGTCGGTTACCTGATGAGTGAGGCCGGCGTTTACAGCGCGGAGGCGGAGACGGGAAAAGATGAGGACGGCGCCTACATCCGGCTGCCCGCAGAGGCGCTGACGCCCTTTGTGGAGGCCCTGTTTGACGATCATTTTGCACAGTCGGAGGGAGAATACCCGGATCTGGGTGAGGAGACTGACATTGTAAAATGGGAGTCCACGGAGGACGGCGAGTTCTATCTGGTCCATGTTCAGGATCTGGACGACTACACGGTGGAGTACGAGGAGACCGAATGGGCGGACCACTACAATGCCACGCTGCTGGTGGACGGCAAGGCGGCGGCGTTGTATGAGCTGACGCTGGAAAAGGCCGAAGACGACAAGGTGTTTCCGCTGCACATCAGCGAGATGGCCTACGCCGGAAAACCGTAAGGACTGATTAACATAACACTAACATCAGGGCTGGTAATTCCTTAAAACCCAACAAATTGTATGTGAAATTTTATTCAACACAATATGATGTAAAGTTCGAAAATACTGGGAAAATAGGGAGAAAAACTGTAAAAAAATAAGTAAAAAATATGCGGAAATAGAGTTGACATAAAATTATCCCTCTGGTACAATCAAAGAAAAAAGCAAGGGACGTGCCGGATGTGGAAGAGAAACGCTATTTAACCGTACAGTCAGATTATCACAAAGTGCTCGTCCCGGTGGATGATATTATGTATCTGACCGTCGACGGCAGAAAGACGAAGATCACCCGGAAGGACGGCTCTGCCCTGCGTACGAACCGGAGCATGAAGGATATCTACGCGGAGCTTCCCGGAGAGGTTTTTGCCAGCATCAACCGGGGGATCGTTGTGTCAAAAACCTATGTCAAACATGAGAAAAACGGGATTCTCACCATGAAGGACGGCACGGAGTTCAAGCGCCGGGTACGTTCCGACCGGGTGAAGCCTAAGCCCCGGGCGGCAGCGCCGGCTCCCGTTCTGCGGGAATTTCCGGCGGAGGAGATGGGCTGGTGGATCGACGAGCTGCCGATGCCCATGTGCGTGCTGGAGCTGGTCTATCAGGGCAGGAACGGCAGCGCGTCCTTTGCGATCCGCTACTTGAACCATGCCATGGAGCGGCTGGAGGGAGTCCTGCTTCGGAATGTGAAGGACCAAACGGTGACGGCCCTGAAGGAGATCGGCAGCGCCAAATGGCTGACCGTGTTTGCGGATGTGGCCATCAACGGCTCGTCCCGGATCGTAGAAGACATGCTGGAGGACGGATCCTTTATGCGGATGCACTGCTACCAGCCCCAGAGCGGATGGTGCGCCGTGGTGATGACAGACCTGACCCGGGAGAACCGGCTGGTTCAGAAACTGTTCCAGCGGGGAACCAAACATTAAACAAGCAAAGTGCCGGAGACAGAATACCCTGTCTCCGGCCTGCTGCATATTGGGGAGAAAATACGCATAGTCTGTAACGGGAAACGGAGGGACAAACTATGTGTAGAAAGGGATTGATCGCGCTGTTCCTGGCGGCATGCCTGGGAGGAAGCTGTCTTGCGGCGCCGGAGGTGGCAGCACCAAGCTGCCTCCTGATGGAGCGGTCCACGGGTACGGTGCTGTACGAAAAAGAGGCGGACCGGCAGCTTGCCCCGGCCAGCGTCACAAAGATCATGACGCTGCTTCTGGTGATAGAGGCCATTGAGCGGGGACAGCTCCGCTGGGACGGTCTGGTGACGGCCTCCGCCCACGCAGCGGAAAAGGGCGGCTCCCAGGTGTTTTTGGAGGAAAACGAACAGATGACTGTCCGGGATATGGTCAAGTGCGTGACAGTCTCCTCCGCCAATGACTGTGCGGCGGCGCTGGCGGAGGCGGTGGCGGGCAGCGAATCCGCCTTTGTGGAGCAGATGAACCGCAGGGCGGAGGAGCTGGGTATGACCGGAACGCATTTTGCCAACTGCACGGGACTCGACGATGAAGCAGGGGCGGATGTCCACTATACCACCGCCAGGGATATTGCCGTCATGTCCCGGGAATTGCTCTCCCACCCGGAGATCCGGCAGTTCACCACCATCTGGATGGATACCATCCGGGACGGAACCTTCGGCCTGAGCAACACCAATAAGCTGGTGCGGTTTTATCCGGATACCACCGGACTGAAAACCGGGTATACCAGCTCGGCGGGATACTGTATGTCCGCGTCGGCGGAGCGGGAGGGCATGGAGCTGATTGCCACGGTGATGCACTGCAGCAGCAGTACGGACCGGTTCGAGTCCGCCAAAGCGCTGCTGGAATACGGTTTTTCCAACTTTACGCTGGTGGATCCGGCAGGGGAGGAGGAAATCCCGCCCACGGCAGTGGAACTGGGACAGAAGATGTGGGTACAGGCCGTGCCGATGTCGGCGGAGCCGCTGCTGATGGAACGGAGCGCCGCCGGCTCGATCCGGCGGGAGATCCAGGTGCAGCCGTCCGTTGCGGCGCCGGTGGAGCCCGGGCAGACGCTGGGGACGCTGCGGATCTACAGCGGGGAAAGCCTGCTGGCGGAGGTGCCGCTGACGGCCCAGGCCGGCGTGGAGCGGCTGGGCTGGACGGAGGTTACAAAGCGATTTCTGAAAATTCTCTGGATGGGCCGGGATTCGTGAAAAACGGCTTGCATTTTCCCATGGAATCCAGTAAGATAGAGAGGACTTGTACCAAACATTTGAGAGGGGATAGTACAATGATTGAAACCGATATTTCAAATATCTGGGGATCCATTGATTTTTCTAAACTGATGAGTATGGAAGAACGTCTGCGGGAGGCCCATGCCAGCCTGGCGGACGGAACCGGCGCGGGAAATGACTTCCTGGGATGGTATCACTTGCCCTCCGGCACCACGGAGGCGGAGCTGGACGCCATCGCCGCCGCGGCCAAGAAGATCCGTAAGGAGTCTCAGGCGCTGGTGGTTATCGGCATCGGCGGCAGTTATCTGGGCGCCCGGGCCGCCATTGAGTTCCTGAACGGGACCATGCACAACGAGAGCGACCCCATGAAGATCTATTTCGCGGGCAACCATCTCTCCACCCGGGCGCTGAACGATCTGGCGGACCGGCTGGAGAACGTGGATTTTTCCATCAATATCGTGTCCAAGTCCGGCTCCACCATGGAAACGGCGGTGGCGGCCCGGATGTTCCGGTGGCTGCTGAACCGGAAGTACGGCGTGGAAAAAGCCAAGGAGCGTATTTATGTGACAACGGATCCCTATAAGGGCAAGCTCCGGACACTGACCCAGGAGGAGGGCTATACCAATTTTCCGATCCCCTCCAATGTGGGCGGCCGGTACAGCGTGTTTACGGCCTGCGGTCTGCTGCCGATGGCGGTGGCGGGCATCGACATCCGCGCGGTCATGGCCGGCGCCCGGAAGGCGGAGCAGGAGCTGGACGTGCGGAGCATGGAAAACCCGGCCTGGCTCTATGCGGCGGCCCGGAATATGCTTTATGAAAACGGTAAGAAGATCGAGATCCTCTGCAGCTATGAGCCGGACTTCGAGTATGTGGGACGCTGGTGGCAGCAGCTCTTCGGCGAGAGCGAGGGCAAGGACGGCAAGGGCATCTTCCCGGCCTGCCTGCAGTTCACTACGGATCTGCACTCCATGGGCCAGCTGATCCAGCAGGGTGAGCGGAATATGTTTGAGACGGTGGTTCGGTTTGTTCCCTCCGGCCGGGAGCTCTCCATTGAGATCGACTGGAAGAACATCGACGACCTGAACTATCTGGCGGGCAAGACCGTGGGATATGTGGAGGAAAACGCCTATGAGGGCGTCCTTCAGGCCCATGTGGACGGCGGCGTTCCGGTGATCGTGCTCAAATGCGGGGAAATGAACGCCAGAACGCTGGGCTATATGATGTATTTCTTCCAGCTCTCCTGCGGCATCAGCGCCTATACGCTGGGCGTCAATCCCTTCAACCAGCCTGGCGTGGAGGATTACAAGCGGAATATGATGACGAACCTTGGACGCTGAGGACATATCTCACAGAATTGGCAGGTATTTTTGTGTTCGGTCTCACAAAAATCACAAAAACGGTTGAAATGTACCTGCAAAAATGCTACTATAGTTCCAAGGTCAGCGTGTGCTGACAAAAGAAAGGGGAATCATCTATGGTCAAGGTTATTATGGGCGTCAAGGGCTCCGGTAAAACCAAGCAGATGGTGGAAACCATCAACAAAGCCGTTGAAACTGAGGCCGGTCACATTGTCTGCATCGAAAAGGGCAGCAAGATGGTCTATGACATCAAGTCCAGCGTCCGCCTTGTGGAGGCCAGCGACTATCCCATCGGCGGTTACAACTACCTGAAGGGATTCATCAGCGGTCTTCATGCCGGCGATTACGATATTACACACATCTTTATCGACAGCCTGTATAAAATCTCCGTGAACGACGACACGCAGCAGACGGAGTCTTTCCTCCAGTGGTGCGAGGATTTCGGCAAAGCCAACAAGATCGACTTTACGATTTCAATCTCTGCAGATCTGGCGACTGCCACGGATGGGATCAAAAAGTATTTCTAAGCGCTGCCGCCCGGAGAGATCCGGGCGGTTTTTTTGACCCGGGCAGGAAAATATTTACAAAAGGAGCGCACAATGCTGCGATTATTCTTCGTGCCGGAGCGGGAGCTTCCCGCCGGCGTCGGGTTTCGACACTTTGGCCCGGAGCATCTGATAATGCTTGCCGTTCTGGCGGTTCTGAGTGCCGGGATCACAGCCTGGGGCTGCCGGATGAAAGAACGAGGCCGGATCCGCCTGCTGCGGACGATGGCAGGGATCATGGTCGCACTGGAGATCTGGAAGGACGGGATGCTGGCCGGAATGGGATCATTCTCGGTGGGTTATCTTCCGCTGCATCTGTGCAGCATAGCCATGTTCCTGTGTCTGTGGTTCGCGTGGCGGCCGGGTTCAGATCTGGCAGGGCAGCTGGTCTGGAGCGTCTGTTTTCCCGCCGGCGTGGCCGCGCTGCTGTTTCCGGACTGGACCAATATGCCGCTTTTGCAGTTCCAGTCTCTCCACAGCTTTCTGTATCATGGGATGCTGATTCAGTTCGCGCTGATTGCCGTGATCTCCGGGCAGATCCGGCCACGGATCGGCCACGCCTGGAAGACGGTCCTCTTTCTAATTGTACTGGCCGCGGGGGTGTACGGGATCAATCTCCGTTTGGGAACGAATTTCATGTTCCTGAATCATCCGCTTCCAGGGACGCCCCTGATGCTCTGCGCCCATTTGCCCGGCAGGTGGGGGTATCTGGCGGGATACGGCCTGCTGGCGGCGGGGGTCATCCTGCTGACGGACCTTCCATTCTTCCTCTGGAACCGGGTCCGGTCCCGGAAACGCAGCATTGACAAAATGTAGAAAATTCGGCGGGAGAATTGTGTATTTTTATGGATAATCACGAAAAAGCACTGGATACGGAATTAATCATCTTCATATTATGTCCCAAATGAAACAAAAATAAGGGACGGTTTCCGGTGGGTTGTGAAAAAAGTCACAGACTTAAAAGAATTGAAATTATTATGAGTGAAAGCCCTGTGATTTAATAGGAATTCCATACAGTTTTTGGGGATTTCCAAAGCGGGGATTTTACGTTATAATATCACTGTTCCCCGCATGCTGCGACGGCGGGGGGAGGCACAATGCGGGCATATGCCCGAGAAGGAGGATAAACTGTTATGCCAAATACGAAAACCGTTGTTCCTTATTCCGGCACGCCGGAACAGGAGGCACAGCTCAAGGCTGTGATCGCGGAGTATAAGGACGTACCCGGCGGCACCATGCCTGTCATGCAGCAGGCACAGGAGATCTTCGGCTATCTCCCGGAAGAGGTGCAGATCATGATCGCCGAGGGTATGGGGATCCCCCTGGAGGAAGTCTACGGGATCTCGACCTTCTATTCTCTGTACAACCTCAATCCGAAGGGACGGTATAAGATCACCGTATGTCTCGGCACGGCGTGCTATGTCAAGGGTTCTCAGGCTATCCTGGATAAGATCGTTGCCCGGCTGGGATGTCCTGTGGGCTCCATTTCCAAGGATGGCAAGTATTCTGTAGACGCGACCCGTTGCGTGGGCGCCTGCGGTCTGGCTCCTGTCATGATGGTCAATGACGACGTCTATGGCCGGATGACCCCCGATCAGGTGGACGACGTTCTGGCGAAGTATAAATAATGAAGGAACTGAGCCTCAATATTCTGGATATTGCCAAAAACTCCGTAACAGCCGGAGCCACACTGGTGGAAATCACCGTGACGGAGACTCCCGCCCGGCTGACCATCACAGTCAGCGACAACGGGTGCGGCATGACGCCGGAGTTTGTGGCGCGGGTCACAGACCCCTTTACAACCACCCGGACCACCCGAAAGGTGGGACTGGGAATCCCCCTCCTGCAGATGGAGGCGCAGATGGCAGGCGGCGACCTCTCCATTGAATCCGAGGTCGGCAAAGGGACCACCACCAGCGCGTGGTTCGATCCCGGCCATATCGACATGCCGCCGCTGGGAGATCTGAACTCCTCGATCCTGACCCTGATCCAGGGCAGTCCGGACATCGACTTTCTGTTTACCCATTCCATCGGGGAGCGGAGCTACACCCTCGATACCCGGGAGATCCGGGAGATCATGGGAGATATATCCCTGGCTGAGCCGGAGATTCTCGCGTGGCTCGGCGATTATATTTCGGAAAACGAATCCAGTATAACCAATCCAACATAGAAGGGAAGCGATCTGCAATGAAATCTTTGGAAGAGCTCAAGGCCCTGCGGGAGCAGATGCAGAGCAAAATGAACGTCCGTAAGGATGACAACGAGACCATTCGCGTTGTGGTGGGCATGGCTACCTGCGGAATCGCCGCCGGCGCACGTCCGGTTCTCAACGCATTTATGGAAGAGGTCAACAAGCGCGGCCTGAAAAACGTCCAGGTGACCCAGACCGGATGCATCGGCGTGTGCCGTCTGGAGCCCATCGTGGAGGTGTTCGTCCCCGGTCAGGAGAAGGTCACCTATGTGAAGATGAACGCGGAGAAGGTGCCCGCCATCGTGGCGCAGCACATCGTCAACAAGCAGGTGGTTACGGATTACACCATCGGCGCCGCGGAATAAGGAGGAGCAGATATGAATTTTGTCAGAGCTCATGTCCTTGTCTGTACCGGCACCGGATGTTCCTCCGCCGGCGCAGACGGCATCATCAGCGCGTTTGAGGAGCAGCTGAAGAAGAACGGACTGGACGAGGAAGTTCGCGTAGTCAAAACCGGATGTCTCGGCCTGTGCGCCAAAGGCCCTAACGTGGTGGTTTACCCCGAGGGCGTGTATTACAACTATGTGTCCGCGGAGGACGTGCCTGAGATCGTGGAGGAGCATCTGCTCAAGGGCCGCCCGGTGACCCGCCTGATCCACGGCGATGCCGAGGACGCCAGCAAGGCCACCAACCTGACGGACACCGCGTTCTACAAGGATCAGGTCCGCATTGCCCTGCGCAACTGCGGCGTCATCAACCCCGAGGATATCGACGAGTACATCGCCTATGACGGCTACGCTGCCCTGGCGAAGGTCCTCACCGAAATGACCCCGCAGCAGGTCATCGACGAGATCAAGGCCTCCGGTCTGAAGGGCCGCGGCGGCGCGGGCTTCCCCACCGGTCTCAAGTGGCAGTTCGCGGCCAACTCCCCCGGCCCCGTCAAATATGCCTGCTGCAACGCGGACGAGGGCGACCCCGGTGCGTTCATGGACCGGTCCGTGCTGGAGGGCGATCCCCATTCCGTGCTGGAGGCTATGACCATTGCCGGTTACGCCATCGGCGCCACGGAAGGTTACATCTACGTCCGTGCCGAGTATCCCATCGCGGTGGAGCGTCTGAAAAAGGCGCTGGAGCAGAGCCATGAGTACGGCTTCCTGGGCAAGAACATCTTCGGCACCGACTTCAGCTTCGATATCGGTATCCGGCTTGGTTCCGGCGCCTTTGTCTGCGGTGAAGAGACTGCTCTGATGGTCTCCATCGAGGGCAAGCGCGGCGAGCCCCGCTGCCGTCCTCCCTATCCGGCGGTGAAGGGCCTGTTCGGCAAGCCCACCATCCTCAACAACGTGGAAACCTACGCCAACGTGTGCTGGATCATCAACCACGGCGCCGAGGCCTATGCGGCTCTTGGCACCGAGGGCTCCAAGGGCACTAAGGTCTTCGCTCTGGGCGGAAAGATCAACAACACCGGCCTGGTGGAGATCCCCATGGGCACGCCCCTGCGCCAGATCATCGAGGAGATCGGCGGCGGCGTACCGAACGGCAAGAAGTTCAAAGCGGTGCAGACCGGCGGACCTTCCGGCGCCTGCATCCCCGCCAGCCAGATCGACGTTCCCATCGACTATGAGAACCTGACCCGGATCGGCGCCATGATGGGTTCCGGCGGTATGATCGTCCTGGACGAGGACGACTGCATGGTGGATATCGCCAAGTTCTTCCTGCAATTCACCGTGGACGAGTCCTGCGGCAAATGTTCCCCCTGCCGGATCGGCATCAAGCGGATGTACGACATTCTGGACCGGATCACCGCCGGCCAGGGCACGCTGGAGGATCTGGACACGCTGGAGGAGCTGGCCGCTCACATCAAGGGCAACGCCCTGTGCGGCCTGGGCCAGACGGCGCCCAACCCGGTGCTCTCCACGCTGAAAAACTTCAAGGACGAATACGTGGCCCACGTGGTGGAGAAGCGCTGCCCCGCAGGTTCCTGCAAGGCGCTGCTGAACTACACCATCGATCCCGCCAAGTGCAAGGGCTGCTCCGCCTGTTCCCGTGTCTGCCCCGCAGATGCGATCTCCGGCGTGGTGCGTTCGCCCTTCGTCATTGACCAGTCCAAGTGCATCAAGTGCGGCTCTTGCATGGAGAAGTGCAAGTTCGGCGCGATTTCCAAGGGTTAAGGAGGCTGAAGCGATATGGATACTGTGAAATTAACAATCAACGGCATTGAAGTGGAGGCCCCCGCCGGTTCTACCATTATTCAGGCTGCAAATCTGGCCGGGATCAAGATTCCCTCGCTGTGTTATCTGAAGGATCTCAACGAGATCGGCGCCTGCCGGATCTGCATGGTGGAGGTCAAGGGGGCCAAGGGCCTCGTCGCCTCCTGCGTGTATCCCGTCAACGAGGGAATGGAGGTCTGGACCAATACCCAGAAAGTCCGGGACGCCCGGAAGATGACCCTGGAGCTGCTGCTCTCCAACCACCGGATGGAGTGCCTGACCTGCCGCCGCAGCGGCACCTGCGAACTGCAGGATCTGGCCCATGATTTCGGCATCGACAAGGTCCGGTTCCAGACGGAGAAGATGGAGCCTCAGATCGAGGATTCCGCCCTGCATCTGGTGCGGGACAACTCCAAGTGCGTGCTCTGCCGCCGCTGCGTGGCTGCCTGCGCCGCACAGGGCGTCGGCGTCATCGGCTGCAATGAGCGCGGATTCCAGACGGAGATCGGTTCTCCCTTCGGCCGCGGCCTGGTGGAGACCGCATGTATCTCCTGCGGACAGTGCATCGTGAACTGTCCCACCGGCGCTCTCACGGAGCGGGACGACACCGGCAAGGTCTGGGCGGCGCTGGCCGACGAGACCAAGCATGTGGTCATCGCCACGGCGCCCTCTGTCCGTGCTGGCCTGGGCGAGTGCTTCGGCATGCCCATCGGCACCAACGTGGAGGGCAAGATGGTCGCCGCCATGCGCCGCATGGGCTTCGACGGTGTGTTCGACGTGGACACCGCCGCGGACTTCACCATCATCGAAGAAGGCACCGAGCTGCTGGAGCGGATCAAGAACGGCGGCGTGCTGCCCCTCATCACCTCCTGCTCTCCCGGCTGGATCCGGTATGCTGAGCAGTATCATCCCGATTTCCTGCCCAACATCTCCTCCTGCAAGTCTCCCCAGGGCATGTTCGGCGGCCTGATGAAGACCTATTATGCCGAGAAGATGGGCATCGATCCCAAGGACATGGTGGTCGTTTCGGTCATGCCCTGCACCGCAAAAAAATACGAGATCAAGCGGCCCGATATGCAGGGTGCCCCCGGCTATCAGGACATCGACATCTCCATCACCACCCGGGAGCTGGGCGAGATGATCAAGCGTTCCGGCCTGAACTTCACGGCGCTGCCGGATGAGGCCTTTGATCCTATCTTCGGCATTGCCTCCGGCGCGGCGGATATCTTCGGCGCATCCGGCGGCGTGATGGAGGCGGCACTTCGTACCGTGTCCTCGATCCTGGCCGGCGAGGAGAATGCCCCGCTGGAGTTCCACGAGGTCCGCGGTCTGGAATCCGTCAAGGAAGCCACCTATGAGCTGCCCGGCAAGACTGTCCGCGTGGCGGTGGTCTCCGGCACCAAGAATGCCGGCGCTCTGCTGGATGCGGTGCGGGCCGGCGAGAAAGAATACGACTTCATCGAGGTCATGTGCTGCCCCGGCGGCTGCATCAACGGCGGCGGACAGCCCTATGTCCCCGCGGAGATCAAGAACTTTGTGGACTACCGCAGCCTGCGCGCCAAGGCCCTCTACGACGAGGACGCCGGCAAGGAGCTTCGGAAGAGCCATCATAACCCCATCGTGCAGGAGGTCTATGCAGAGTACCTCGGCGAGTGGGGCGGTGAGAAGGCGCACCACATCCTCCATACCACCTATCAGGCGCAGCCCAAATACCGGCTGTAATGATTGTAGACGCGAAGGGAGCGGGCATTTGCCCGCTCCCTTTTCGATTATTGTTCCTTTTTATACTTCCGGGACCGGACCAACGTCCCGATGACAAGCCCCGCCAGAGAGATTGCAAGTCCAATGGGAAGCTTGGCAAAGTCCGGCCAGATCACGGACTGGACCGCGCTGTGGTTGGTGACAACGTAGGTGGCAAAGCCGGACAGGGAGTACATCAGGCTGAATACCGGCGCAGAGAGCCACTTGAGCCCTCCCCAGAAATTCCGGCTGCCGATGAGGAACGACGCCACGAAAAATGTGATGGGCAGGATCGTCCAGGTGATGGCGGCGCCGTAGCCGTACCGGTCCACGCCGGTATGGATCAGGATAAATGCCAGCAGAGACAGTGCCCAGATGCCAAGCGTTGTCAGTACCAAGGCCAGAATGGACTTCCTCTCATTGCTTTTTACGGTGTTAGTGCTTTCCTCCAAAAAGGATCTGTAAGACTGCTTCACGGATGACTCCTCCTTCAGCAGGCGGTCCAGACTCACGGAGTAAAGATCACTCATTTTGATCACGCTGATGATGTCGGGGTAGGTCTTTCCCGTCTCCCAGTTGGAGACGGTCTGACGGCTGACCCCCAGGGCCTCCGCCGCCTGCTCCTGAGAAAGACCCGCCTCGTTTCTCGCGGTTTTAATGATGGAACCGATCTCCATGAATTCCGCCGCCTTTCATCATGATTCGTTCCGGCCGGGAACGGTCCCAGCATACGTTATTTTCGGACGAACGTCCACCAAATGAGGCTGACATCCGCGGTTTTTGCTGTCAAAATGCTTTGACACCGGCGGACAGCAGGCTGTACTGCCATCATAACACCACCATGAGGCCCAGTCAAACCGAATTGTGATTCAAATGAAATTCCCTTGCATTGTGCGCTTTATCCTGTTAAAATAAAACCATCCAAAAGTATGGAGGAGATTCCCATGATCACGGTCTATGAAAAGGGCGGATACTATTCCGCCGGACAATACATTTCCCCGGAAGAGGGCGCGGCAAAGGGCTTCCGTCCCGAAAACGGACGGGAGAAGACCATGGCCTACGGCATTATGGCCGCTCACAATCTCAGCGGCGATATGACCCATCTGAAGATGCGGTTTGACGCCATGGCTTCCCATGACATCACCTACGTGGGCATCATTCAGACGGCCCGGGCCAGCGGCCTCACGGAATTTCCGCTGCCCTATGTGCTGACCAACTGCCACAACAGTCTCTGCGCGGTGGGCGGCACCATCAACGAGGACGACCATGTGTTCGGACTGTCCGCCGCAAAGAAGTACGGCGGTGAGTTCGTGCCGGCTCATCAGGCGGTGATCCACTCCTATATGCGGGAGCGGTACGCGGGCTGCGGCAAGATGATTATCGGTTCGGATTCCCACACCCGCTATGGCGCATACGGCACCATGGCCATCGGCGAGGGCGGCCCGGAGCTGGTCAAGCAGCTGCTGCAGCGGACCTATGACATCGATTATCCGCCGGTGGTGGGCATCTACCTGACCGGAAAGCCCCGGCCCGGCGTTGGCCCCCAGGATGTGGCCCTGGCCATCATTGAAAAGACCTTCAACGCCGGTACGGTGAAGAATTCCGTCATGGAGTTCTTCGGCCCCGGCATCGAAAACCTGGCCATGGACTACCGCAGCGGCATCGACGTGATGACCACCGAGACCTCCTGCCTCAGCTCCATCTGGGAGACCGACGACACCGTGAAGAAGACCCTGGAGATCCACGGGCGGGGCGGGGAGTACAGACCGCTCCACCCCGATGAGGGCGCCTATTACGACCGGGTGCTGCACGTGGAGCTGGACAAGGTGGAGTGCATGATTGCGCTGCCCTTCCATCCCTCCTGCGCGGTGCCGATCCACACCTTCAACGAGAATCTTGCGGATCTGCTCCATCAGGTGGAGGAGCGGACGAAAACCCAGCTGGAGCTGAAATCCGAGCCGGAAAGCCTGCTGAAAAAGATCCGGAACGGGAAATTCTACGCCGATCAGGGCGTGATCGCCGGCTGCTCCGGCGGCACCTTCCAAAACCTCACCCGGGCGGCGGAGATCCTGAACGGAAAGCCCCTGGGCTCCGACGCCTTCTGGCTCAGCGCTTATCCGGCCTCCATGCCGGTGATGATGGAGCTGAGCCGCACCGGGAGCCTGACGAAGCTCATGGCCAGCGGCGTATCCATCCGTTCGGCCTTCTGCGGCCCATGCTTCGGCGCGGGAGACGTGCCTGCCAACGGCGCCTTCTCCATCCGCCACTCCACCCGCAACTTCCCCAACCGGGAGGGCAGCAAGCCCGGAGAGGGACAGATCAGTTATGTGGCGCTGATGGACGCCCGGTCCATCGCGGCTTCGGCCCTGAACGGCGGCGCCATCACCGCGGCCTCCGATCTGGCGGAGATCGCGGAAGATCCGAAGTACATGGACTACCGCTATGACGATTCCGCCTACAAGGCCCGGGTATACTACGGCGCAGGGAAGCCGGATCCCGAAGAGGAGCTGGTGTTCGGTCCCAACATTGCCGACTGGCCAGAGCAGATCCCCATGCCGGAGAACCTGCTTCTCGAGGTGGCCTCAGCCATCTACGATCCCCTGACCACCACGGATGAGCTGATCCCCTCCGGAGAGACCTCCTCCTACCGGTCCAATCCGGTGCGCCTGAGCGAGTTCGCCCTGAGCCGCAAGGATCCCCAGTATGTGGGCCGGGCCAAGGCCATCCGGGAGCGGGAACTGGCCCGCCGGAAGGATCCCGCTGCCGCAGACCTGGGCGGCTACGATCCGAAAACCACGGGCATCGGCAGCGTGGTCATGTCCATCCGGCCCGGCGACGGCAGCGCCCGGGAACAGGCGGCCTCCTGCCAGAGAGTGCTGGGCGGCTGCGCCAACGTGTGTCTGGAATACGCCACCAAGCGCTACCGCTCCAACGTCATCAACTGGGGCATGGTGCCCTTCACCGTGGAGAACATCGAGTCCCTGAACATCCAGCCCGGCGACCGGATCTATGTGCCCGGCATCCGCAGGGCTCTGGAGGGAGAGGACGACCATGTGGCCGGTACCCTGATCCAGCCCTCCGGAAGGACGGAGATCCGGCTGGATATGAAGAATCTCCAGCGGGAGGAGCGGGACGTGATCCTGGCGGGCTGCCTGATCAACTACTACGCCGGAAAGTAACCTGAGATCAGCCGGCGAAAGCTGTCTGAAGAATCATTTGTCAAAGGAGGAACTGCAATGTTCAGATTTCTTGCCGCGCCGGAGATCACCGGCGAAGAAGTGAACAATATCGCGCAGACCATCAAGGGTATGAGCCTGTTCGATGTGCTGAAAATCGTGGTGCTGGTGATCGTGCTGGTCATTCTGGTGAAGCTGCTGACCAGCCTGATAAGCCGCATTATTACCAAGTCCAAGATCGATAAGAGCGCCCACAGCTTCCTGCTTTCTGTCGTCAAGGGTGTGCTCTGGTTTGTTGCCATCACCATCCTGGCATCGTCCCTGGGCGTGGACATCACAAGTCTGATCGCTGTCCTGAGCGTTGCCGGTCTGGCTGTGTCCCTGGCCCTTCAGGGAGCCTTGGCGAACCTGGCGGGCGGCCTGGTGATCCTGACCACCAAACCCTTCAAGGTGGGCGATTATGTGGACATTGGCGGCAACGAGGGCTTCGTGGAGGAGATCACCATGACCTACACGAAGATCGTCTCCTGGGACCGCCGGACCTTCTATGTGCCCAACAGCACCGTCACCGGCTCCAACGTCATGAACTATTCCGTGGACGGCAAGCGCCGGGTGGACATGAACTTCTCCGTGGCCTATGAGAACAACATGGACGACGTCAAGGCCGCCCTCGCCGAAGCGGTGAATAACGTAGAAAAGGTCCAGAAGGATCAGGAGATCTTCGTGCGTCTCAATGCCTACGAGGATCACACCATCCAGTATCAGGTACGCTGCTGGTGCCTGGGGGATGACTACTGGGATGTGTGGTTCGGCCTGCTGGAGGAGGTCAAGCGCTCCTTTGAACGGAACAATATCGACTTCAGCTACAACCACATGAACGTCCACATGGACAAATAAAGAGAAAGTGCCCGGCCCCGGCCGGGCACTTTTTTACAAAAAATACCGAAACCTGTTGACATGACCCCTGGGGACGCCTCTATGATAACAGGGAAAGGAGGCGGAAACGATGAAAACCAAAAAGATATGCGAGCTCACGGGCCTGAGCAGAAAGGCGCTTCTGTTCTACGAGGAAAAGGGACTGTTCCGGCCGGAGAAACGATGGAGCAACGGCAGGGAATACCGGGAGTACTCAGAGGAGAACCTCCGGGAGCTCCGGGAGATCACCACGCTCCGAAAGGCATGGTTCACCATAGACGAGATCCGGCGTATGAAGGAAAGCCCGGAGGAGACGCCGGAGATTTTCCGGTCCTATTATTTGTGGCTACAGGCTCAGCAGGCAGAGCTGGCGGAACTGCTCCGGGCAGCGGAGGACCTGCGCCGAACCGGCGTAACGGACATGGCTCAGCTGGTGTCCAGGCTGGAGCAGCCTGCCCGGTCGCTGCCCCTGCCGCCTTCGGACATCCATCCACGGTTCCGCTATCTCGACGAGATGGAGGAGCGGCCGCCGAGAGTACAGATTCAGACCAATCTGACCGAAGACGGTGGAAATGCCGGCTTCTGGCACCTGGCTATGGAGCGCAGGGGCGGCATCAAACCCGTGAGCTATGACGACATTATCCGGGGATTGGGATTCGATGACTATCAGACAGAGCTGGAAAACGGAACGGTTGCGTCAAAGGTGGAGCGGGATCCGAAGTGGATGAGAATTGTGAAAAGCATCTTTATGGGAGCAGCTGTGATCTCTTTCCTGATCGTCATGGTAAAACTGATCAAAGCCTATCCGACCTTTTATCAAGGAGAAAAAATGTTTGAATGGCCGAAACGTTGGATTGCGTTATTCCTTGCTTCCGCGCTGATCCGCGGCGCTCTGGAATTCTTCACCTGGCGCAGTCAGAACAAAAAATGGCTGGCCGAGGAAGGGAAAAAACAAAAGCCAAACATCCGAGGATAGAAAAAGGCCCCGTTCGGGAATCCGAACGGGGCCTTGCCGTATCTTACGCCAGATTCTTCTTGAGGGTCTCCAGCTCGTCCTTCAGGGCGGCGGGGAGCTTGTCGCCGAAGTCCTTGTAAAACTCCTCGATGTTTTTTACGTCCTCCATCCAGAGGTCCTTGTCCACGCTCAGAAGGTCCGTCAGCGTCTCCAGGGAAACGTCCGTGCCCTCCAGATTGATATCCGTGGGATAGGGCTCGTAGCCGATGGGGGTCTCCTGGGCATCCACCTCGTCGAAGCAGCGCTTCAGGATCCACTCCAGCACCCGCATATTGTCGCCGAAGCCGGGCCAGATGAAGTTGCCCTCGTCGTCGGTGCGGAACCAGTTGACGTTGAAGATCTTGGGCTGGTTAGGGATCAGCTTGCCCATGTCCAGCCAGTGCTGCCAGTAGTCGCCCATGTGGTAGCCGCAGAAGGGCCGCATGGCCATGGGATCCCGGCGGAGCACGCCCACGGCGCCGGTGGCGGCGGCGGTGGTCTCAGAGGCCATGATGGAGCCGACGAACACGCCGTGCTGCCAATCCCGGGACTGGTAGACCAGAGGCGCAGTCTTGGCCCGGCGGCCGCCGAAGATGATGGCGGAGACGGGTACGCCCTTGGGGTTCTCAAACTCGGGGGAGATGCAGGGGCAGTTCTTTGCGGGGGCGGTGAACCGGGAGTTGGGATGGGCGCCCTTCTCTGTGGAGGTCTCGCCGTTCCAGGGACGGCCCTGCCAGTCCTCGGCATTCGTCGGAGGCGTCTTGTTCAGACCCTCCCACCACACGGTCATATCGCTCTTGTCCAGGGCCACATTGGTGAACAGGGTGTTCTTCCGGGTGGCGGCCAGAGCGTTGTAGTTGGATTTTGCTGAGGTGCCGGGGGCAACGCCGAAGAAACCGTTCTCCGGGTTTACGGCCCAGAGCCGTCCGTCCTCGCCCACCCGGAGCCAGGCGATGTCATCGCCCACGCACCAGACCTTGTAGCCCTTGTTCCGGTATCCCTCCGGGGGAATCAGCATGGCCAGATTGGTCTTGCCGCATGCGGAGGGGAAGGCGGCAGTCACATAACGGACCTCGCCCTGAGGATTCTCGATGCCCAGGATCAGCATATGCTCGGCCATCCAGTTCTCCTTCCGGCCCAGATAGGAGGCGATCCGCAGGGCGAAGCATTTCTTGCCCAGCAGCACGTTTCCGCCGTAGCCGGAGTTGATGGACATGATGGTGTTCTCTTCGGGGAACTGCACGATATAGCGCTCCTCGGGATCCAGATCCTTTTTGGCGTGCAGGCCCTTGATGAAGTCGCCATCGGTGCCCAGAGCGTCCAGAACGGGCTGGCCCACCCGGGTCATGATGTTCATGGAGATGACCACGTAGATGGAGTCAGTGACTTCAATGCCGTACTTGGCAAAGGGAGAACCCACAACGCTCATGGAATAGGGGAGCACGTACATGGTGCGGCCGGCCATGGCGCCGTCATAGAGCTTCATGAGCTTGGCCTTCATCTCCTCCGGATCCATCCAGTTGTTGGTGGGGCCGGCGTCCTCTTCCTTCTTCGAGCAGATAAAGGTGCGGGCTTCTACACGGGCCACGTCCGTGGGATCGGACCGGTGCAGATAGCAGCCGGGGAGCTTTTCCTGATTGAGCGTGATGAATTCACCGGTGGAGACAGCCTCGGCGGTGAGCCGGTCCAGCTGCGCCTGATCGCCGGTGATCAGTTCAACCTTCTCGGGCTTTACCAGTGCGATGACCTCGTCCAGCCAGGCGTTGACTTTTACGTTGTTGGTAAGTGCCATTCGTATTCCTCCAATCGCCGCAGGTTTCCGGGAACCGCGGCAGGTATTTCATACACATCATAATATATATTTGAAGAAAATGCAAGAGGAACTGTCAACTTGTTCTTGTGGTGCGGACAAACAACGGACCAAAACGACAGTTTTTAAGAAAATGTGCATAATGGGAAAACAACTCTTTCAAAGAAGTACGGACGTTTGAGACATTTTGCGCTTCAGCGCGGGGATTCCGGAGAAACTGTGAAAAAACCGGGAGGGAAGGTTGCAAACGGGATGGAATTTTGATATAGTATAAAGGACTTTTTAAGTATTTCCGGGAGGAATCATACCATGAGACGACTGACGAGGCTTCTGGCCCTTTTGATGGCGATATGCCTGCTTTGCGGCGCGTTTTCCGGCTGCGGGGACAAAAAGAACCCCATGGCGACCCTGACCCTGGAGGACGGAGACCAGATCCTGATCTATCTCTACCCCAACAAGGCCCCCAACACCGTGGCGAATTTCATTTCCCTGGCCAACTCCGGCTTCTATGACGGGCTGACCTTCCACCGGGTGGTGGAGGACTTTATCATGCAGGGCGGCGACCCCAACGGCGACGGTACCGGCGGCCCCGGCTACACGATCGAGGGAGAGTTCTCCGACAACGGTTTTAAAAAGAACGATATTCCCATGGAAGCGGGCGCGATCGCCATGGCCCGGTTCTCCAGCAACGGCGGCAACACCACGGAGGCCTATAACTCCGCCGGCAGCCAGTTCTTCATCCTGATGAAGGACAAGGAGGACCTGCAGGGACAGTACGCGGCCTTCGGCAAGGTGTTTTCCGGTCTGAATGTGCTGCAGAAGCTCAGTATGTGTGAAGTGAACTCCAGCGACAAGCCCCGGGAGGACATTGTGATCCAGTCCATCCGGGTGGAGACCTACGGCGTGGATTACGGCGAGCCTGTGACCACCCCCGAGGAAAACTGATCGGATACCGGCGAGGGATAACTCGCCGGTATTTTTACAGGAGGGATCCCATGCGATACGGAACCATGGCGGAGGGCCGGTTTCTCGACCGGCCTAACCGGTTCATCGCCCACGTGGAGATCGAGGGACGTGTTGAAACGGTCCACGTGAAGAATACCGGCCGATGCCGGGAACTGCTCCGGCCCGGCGCACGGGTCTGGTGCAGCGTTTCGGACAACCCTGCCCGGAAGACGAAATACGATCTGATCACGGTGGAGAAAGGGCGGTACCTGATCAACATGGATTCCCAGGCCCCCAACGCGGCGGCAAAAGCGTGGCTGGAGGGCGGCGGACTGGGACCTGCGGAGTTGGTCCTTCCCGAACGAAAGTTCGGCAATTCCAGATTTGACTTCTATCTGGAGCGGAACGGAAGGGGCATGTTCGTGGAGGTCAAGGGCGTGACCCTGGAGGAGGGAGGCGTGTGCCGGTTCCCCGACGCGCCGACAGAGCGGGGCGTCAAGCATCTGCGGGAGCTGATCGAGGTGAAACGGGAAGGCATGGACGCGGCGGTGCTGTTCGTGATCCAGATGAAGCCGGTGAAGTATCTCGAACCCAATGATGCCACAGATCCGGCCTTTGGACAGGCCCTCCGGGAGGCCGCCACCGCAGGGGTGGAGGTCCTGGCGGTGGACTGCCGGGTGACGGAGGACAGCATGGAAATCGGAGATCCGGTGGAGGTAAGGCTTTGAAAACGGCCTTGACTTCCGGCATTTTCCTCCGTAATATGGAATAAAAGGGGGCGGAGCGATGGAGATCGAATACCTCTATGAATTTACGGTGATTGCCAGGCTGGAGAGCTTTTCCCGGGCGGCGGAGGAGCTCTGTATCTCCCAGTCCTCTCTGTCCAAGCACATTCTTGCGCTGGAACGGGAGCTGGGGGTGCCGCTGCTGCAGCGCAGCTCCAGAAATGTGACTCTCAGCCCGGCGGGCGCGCAGATTTTCCCCATGGCCCAGAAGATCACAGAACTCAACAACACGATCCACACCACAGCCGCCGCCCAGGCGGAGCGGGAACGCACTGTCCTGTCCATCGGCTCCATCCCGGTGATGGCGCAATACGGGATCCCCGGCCTTTTGGCGGGATTTCAGCGCGAGATCCCGGAGGTCACGCTGGAGGTCTCGGAGTGCGAGCGGCAGGAGCTGCTCAAGCTTCTGGAGAATGGGAAATGTGAGCTTGCCTTCCTCCGGCGGGGACTGGAGGAGGACGACGAGATCGAGTATCTGGAGCTGTGCCGGGACTGTCTGGTGGCGGTGGTATCTGCGGATCATCCCCTGGCCGGCCGGGCGGAGATCACGCTGCCGGAGCTGAAGGAGGAGCCGCTGCTGCTTCTGGACCAGCGGACCGGATTCCACCATCTCTATACGGCGCTCTGCCGCGGAGCAGGGTTCGTTCCCGACATCGCCTATACCGGTTACCGGCCGGAAAATATACTGGAGCTGGCGGCCCAGGGAATGGGCGTAGGACTGTTGATGAAGGGACATGTGGACTATCTGTACCGTCCCGGCATTGCGTCTGTTCCGATTTCCCCTCCGGTGGAAACTGCCATTTGCCTGGCCAGGCGCAGAGGGAGACCTCTGACCCGCCTGGGGCAGAGGTTCTGGGATTTTGTCATGCGAACAGGGAAGGAACAGGACAGATGAAACGACTGATCATCGGAATAACCGGCGCCTCCGGCGCACCGCTGGCGCTGAGCCTGCTGGAACGGCTTCAGGGACAGCCGGAGCTTGAGACGCACGTGATCCTCAGCCGCTGCGGGGAGATGACCCTGCGGCACGAAACCGGGCTGAGCCGGGAGGATCTGTCTGCCCGCTGCACACGGCTCTACGACAATGCGGATTACGGTGCAGGTCCTGCCAGCGGCAGCTTCCGGACCCTCGGCATGGTGATCATTCCCTGCAGCATGAAGACGCTGGCCGGAGTTGTGACAGGCTACTGCGACACGCTGCTGCTGCGGACGGCGGACGTGACGTTGAAGGAACGGCGAAAGCTTGTACTGGTGCCCCGGGAGTGCCCGCTCAGCACCCTGCATCTCCGAAATCTGGCCACAGCCAGCGAGCTCGGCGCGGTGGTAATCCCGCCGGTCCCGGCCTATTACAACCATCCGCAGACGGTGGAGGATGTGAACCGGCAGATTGCGGAAAAGGTCCTCAGCCAGTTCGGCCTGGATGAGGTGCCGGAATGGACGGGGATGGACGTATGATCTATCTGGAGAAGACCCTTTATGGCCGGCTTGTCCGGGTGACAGCCCACCGTCTGGACGAGGGGATCCATGTGCTGATCACCGGCGGGGACAGGACCCATGTGGGGGCGGTCTCCTGGGCGGAACCGGGACTGCCGCCGGAGACCAAACTGTTCCCGGGACATAAGGACCATTTTATTACGGAGAAATGGGCCGGGAAGCTGGCACAGACCGCCGGCGCCAGAGCGGTGGTGGTCTGCGGGATCCACTACGACGGCGCGGAGCCGGAGCAGATCCGGGAGATCCTCCGGACCTCGGAGGAGCTGCTGGAGGAGCTGTGCCGGGAGATATGAAAGCGGACGGGAGCGGTGTACGCTCCCGTTGACTTTTTTCGCGCCGCCGCTATAATAATCGGTGTGGAGGTGGAAGGCCTTGCGGAAAATGTGTGTGATGCTGGCTCTTTTGGCTTGTCTCGCCGGCTGCGGCATGACCCGGCCGGCAGGGGGAACGGAGCCGGCGGCGACCGAGCCGTCCGGAGGAGAATGGGGCGTGCTTGGGGCGGAGTCTGTTACCCCGGTTCCCATGCAGACCCAGACCCAGGCGCCGGAGGAGACCCCGGAGCCGAAACCGGCCTCTCTGGCGGAGATCTGTCCGGAGAAAGTGACGGTCTGGCTGGACGGCGTGGCCGTGGAAGGATTGGCCCGGGACGGTGCTGCTCTGGTGGAAGCCGGGCAGTGGACGGACCGGTGGAGCTGGTTCCGCGGTGACG
Organism: Oscillospiraceae bacterium; assembly: GCA_902778525.1. Lineage (GTDB taxonomy): Bacteria > Bacillota > Clostridia > Oscillospirales > Oscillospiraceae > HGM13006. The sequence continues at coordinate 57,796 of CACYXZ010000002.1, forward strand.
GAGACGGGAAGACCTGGAGCTTTACCGGGGAGTGGACGGACGAACAGGCAAAACCTCCGGAGATTTCCTGTGTGGAAGCGGAGCGGTTTTCCGGCGTGGAGTGCGTCTATTATTCCGGGGATGAGGAGGAATACTGGATTCCCGCGGAGTGGGTTGCTCTTCGGTTTGGATACCAGTATCTCGAGGATCCGGAACAGCAGGCGGTCTACGTCACCCCATACGTGGATACGCAGGAGATTCCCACGGGCGTCTCCGTGCCGGTGCTGATGTATCACGCGGTGTCGGACGATCTGTGGGGAATTGAGGAGCTGTTTGTCTCTCCGGATGATATGCGCGCCCAGCTGGAATATCTGACGGAAAACGGCTATGATCCCATCTTCTTTTCCGATCTCAGCCATCTTTCCGACTATGACAAGCCGGTGATCCTGACCCTTGACGACGGCTATGACGACAATTACACCGAACTCTTTCCCCTGCTGCAGGAATATGATGTGAAGGCCACGGTGTTTGTCATCACCGGATTCCTGGGCACGGAACACTATATGACAGCAGATCAGGCCCGGGAGATGTCGGAGTCCGGTCTGGTGGACATCCAGAGCCATACGGTGCACCATCCGGAGCTGGAGGAACTGGACTACGACGCGCAGAAAGACGAGATCAGCCAGTCCCGGCTGGAGGTGGCCCGTGTCACGGGAAGGATCCCTTACGTGCTGGCCTATCCCTCCGGCAGCCGGAACGACGATACCCTGTCGATCATGCCGGACTATTATGCCCTGGGCGTGGACATGAACGGGGGGACCTGGGTCACCGGGGAGAGCTGGTACAAGGTGGACCGGATCTATATCAGCCGGATGGACACCCTGGACGACTTTGCCGCAAAGCTCTCATGAGAGGAAACATCGGAATCAACCGCCCGAAACGCAGAAAAGCGGGCGGTTTTTCTGCTTTTTTCCTGCGGAGGAATTGACTTGCCCTGGACGTGATGGTATGATAATATTCACGATATCTTCGCAATGCGAAGAAGCGGGAGTGTGAGAATATGGCGATTATGACAAAAACCTCATACCGGGAGGACGGTGCGGAACAGCCGTCTATCAAGGCCGGTATGTTCCGGATCCGTCTGCCGTTTGTGCATGCACCCTGGGAGATCCCGGAAATGATCCAGGCGATGGTCGTGTTCGTCACCGGCGTGTCGGCGGTGGCCTATCTCCAGGATATTTTCGGACTGGACTTCAAGATCGCGCTGGCGATCGTGACGGTTCACGAGCTTTTGTACTTCTTCCAGAATGTTGTGGGCGATCCCATTGTGGGCGGCTGGATCACACCGGCTCTTCCTCTGGTCACGACGTGGCTGCTGGGCTTTTCCGATACCACGGAACGGATCCAGGCGCTGGTCATGCTGCAGCTGATCCTGGGCATCCTATACGTGGTGCTGGGTGTGACGGGCCTTGCGTCCAAGCTGGTCAACAAGGTCCCGGTCTCGGTCAAAGCGGGAATTCTGATCGGCGCGGGCTTTTCCGCGGTGATCGGAAAGTATGGCTTTATGTCTGCGGACAATGGCGGCCTTGGATTCTACGGCAGCCCCATCAGCTTTTCCGTCGGCGTTCTGGCGGCGCTGTTCCTGCTGTTCTCCGTGGGCTTTGCCCGCCAGAAGAGCAAACCCGGCCACAAGTTCCTGAAATTCCTGGGGAAATGCGGATTTGTTCCCGCTCTGCTGCTGGCCTATGTGGTGGGCATGATCGTGGGGGAGATTTCCCTGCCGGTGAATGTGCTCTCTGACGGGATCGTGTTCAATCCCTTCCCGGGACTGAAGTATGTGCTGCAGAACTTCTGCCTGGTGGGACTTGGGTTCCCCGGCTGGCATGTGATCTCCTCTGCCGCGACCATGGCGGTGGTGGCCTATATCATCTCCTTCGGCGATATCGTCACAGGATCGGAGTTTCTGGAGGACACCAAGAACTACCGGAAGGACGAGGCTTTGGCGGTCAATCCCAACCTGACCAACGTGTGCTGCGGCATCCGGAATATTCTCCAGAGTATGTTCTTCCCCACCTGCACGCTGTCCGGGCCCCTCTGGTCCGCCATGATGGTCACCATCTGCGAGCGGTATAAGACCGGCAAAGAGAATATGTATTCGTTCTTCGGCGGGTGTATCACCTTTAACCTGACCAAGTGGCTGTGCTGCCTGATCCTGCCCATGGTGGCGCTGATCCGGCCGATCCTGCCGCTGTCCATGTCCCTGACCCTGATGATCCAGGCCTTCGGCTGCTTCTATGTGGCCCTGGGCCTGTGCAAGAACAATACCCAGCGGGGCGTGGCGGG
>CACYXZ010000003.1 GCA_902778525.1 Oscillospiraceae bacterium
TCAAAATATGCCCAGTGCAGAATATACGGTTGACCTTAAATTATCCTTAAAGGAGCGTTTCTTATGACATTCAGTGATATCTTTAAATCCAGCTTTCTGGAGAACGTTGCCGCCGTCAGCATCCTGGACATGGCGCTGGCCCTGATTCTGGCCTTCGGTCTCGGTCTGTTTATCTTCCTGATTTACAAAAAGACCTACTGCGGCGTCATGTACTCCTCCAGTTTCGGCGTAACGCTGGTGGCCCTTACCATGATCACAACGCTGGTGATCCTTGCAGTCACATCCAACGTGGTCCTGTCTCTGGGCATGGTGGGCGCCCTGTCCATCGTCCGGTTCCGCACTGCCATCAAAGAACCTCTGGATATCGCGTTTTTGTTCTGGGCCATCGCCGGCGGCATCGTGCTGGCGGCCGGCATGCTTCCTCTGGCCATCTTCGGCAGCGTTCTCATCGGCGTGATCATCCTGATCTTTGCCAACCGCCGCGATATGTCCAACCCCTACATCGTCGTGCTCCGCTGCGACGGGCATGACAGCGAGGCAAAGGCGCTGGAGTTCCTCGGCGCCCGCGTCCGGAAGTACACCGTCAAGAGCAAGACCGCCCAGAGAGGTCTGGTGGAACTGAATCTTGATATCCGCATGAAGGACGACAACACAGATTTTGTCAACGAGCTCTCCGAAATCGGCGGCGTGGAAAGCGCCGTGCTGGTCAGCTATAACGGAGATTACATGGGATAAGGGGGCCTGGCCTTGTCAACGCACAAACATATCGATCAGATCTGCGTTGCCGTGCTCCTGTTGACGATCCTGCTTACCGCGCTGTTCATGTTTGGAGACCGGTTCGGAATACAGCCCGTTTCCGACGGCGACCAGGAGGATGAATCTGGCTACTTTACCGGCAACGACCTCTCCTGGGACTGGAACCGCGCCTCCGCCACCACGATCGATCTCAGCGCCTCCACCGTGACCGGAGGCGGCGCCTACTTCTTCAATCAGGATCTGATTTTGTCCGGCAGCGGATATTTTATCCTCTCCGGCGCCATGGAGGGCCGAGTTCTGGTGGACGCCGGCAGCGGTTCTAAAGTCTGGATCCTTCTGGACGGGGCGCAGATCTCCTGTCCGGATGACGCCTGTTTCCAGGTGCTGCAGGCGAAAAAAGTCTTCCTCACACTGGAAGACGGGTCTGACAACCATCTCATCAGCGGCCCGGATTTCTCTCCGGAGGCACTGGAGGCAGGCCGGGACGGCGCTGTGTTCACCAGCGACAACCTGACCATCAACGGCACAGGCTCCCTGACGGTCCAGGCGGGTTACCGGCACGGCATCGAGGCCAACGACGATCTGCGCATCACCGGCGGTGATATCCGCATTACCGCAGCCGGAGACGGCATCAACGCCAACGACAGCTTCCGTCTGTGCGGCGCCAATCTGAACATCGACGCAGCGGACGACGGCCTTGTCGTGAAGGAACCCTCCGGATTCTTCTACCAGGAGTCCGGCAGCCTGAGCATTTCCTGTCTGGACGACGGGATCCGTTCCTCCGGAGACGTGACGGTTGCCGGCGGAAGCTGCAGCATCGACGCTCCCAGCAAGGGCATCCGTGCCGGCGGTATCGTCACAGCGTCCGGAGGCTCCGTACAGATCGACAACTGTGCCACGGGTATGGCTGCTTCGGATTTCAAAATCGATGCGGACGTGACGATCCACGCCAGATCTGAGGATTACAAAACCCTGGAGCCGGATCAGAACATGGATGACCTGCTTTCGGTCATCACCGAGCAGAGCGAAACGCTCAAGAGTGCAAAGCCGCCGGTTGTCTATACCGCCGGAACCTGGATGTGGACGGCAGGGACATTCCTTGTGATCCTGCTGGGAATCGGAGCGGCGCTGATCTTCAAACGGCATTAATACAGGAAACCGGCACGGCGAACGCCGTGCCGGTTCTTATTATTCTTTCTCCTGTAGATACTGCGCCACAGCCTGAACGGAATTCGTCACCATATCCTCCATGGCCTGGTCGGTGAAGTAGGCCATGTGCGGAAGCATCAGGACGTTGGGCATGGCGTCGAGGATCGCCTTCTGCCTGCTGCTGACCGGGGTATTTTTGAAATCCCGGTAGTAGATACTGCGGTCGCCGTCGAAAACATCCAGGCCCGCAGCGCTCAGATGCCCGGTCTCCAGCGCCTCGATCAGCGCGTCCGTATCGACCAGCGGTCCCCGGGCGGTATTGATCAGCACCGCGCCCCGCTTCATAGAAGAAATACGCGTCCGGTCCAGGAACCGGCAGGTCTCGTCCGTGGATGCCAGGTGCAGCGACACAATATCGCTCTGCCCGAGCAGTTCCTCCAGCTCCATCCGCTCCGCCACGCCGGAGAGCTCCGGTTTGGGGCTGCGGCTCCAATAGCAAAGCCGGCAGCCGAAGCCTGACAGATGCCGCAGCACCGTGGTTCCGATCCGCCCCGCGCCAATCACGCCCACCGTCAGGTTCGGGAGCTCCCGGCCCAGATATCCGGACATGGTATAGTCCTGTCCCAGATACCGGTACATCATGGGCTTGACATGCCGAAGGACCATCAGCATCATCATGATGGCATAATCGGCAACGCTGGCAGGACTGTATGTGATGTTGAACACCGGAATCCCGAGCCGCTCGCCGGTTTCCCGGTTCATATGCTCCATCCCGATGGTCCGGGTCACCGCAGCCCGGATCCCCATCCGTTTCCATCCCTGCCAGAGCTCCTCCGTGATCACTGTATCGGAAATCACGTTGACCGCATCAGCGCCCCGGAGAAGCTCCAGATTCCCGATGGAGGGCTTTTCCTCCGTCAGCGTAAACGTCATGATTCCCTGCCGCTCCAGGCTGCGGAAGATCGGAAGCTCCTCCGGCTGGACTGCATACACTGTCATTTTCATGGGATCACCACCGTTATTCTGAGATCTCCCCGCAGAGGTTCCGGCCGAACAGTTCCCGCACCTGCGCCGGGTCTTCCGTCTGCCCCAGGGCCCACATGAGCTTTGTGACTGCGGCCTCAGTGGTCATATCTCCCGCAGGGATCACCCCGGTCTCCAGGAGCCGCCGTCCGACCTCGTAGATTGTAAAGTTGCTCGGTTCATACAGGCATTGGCTGCAGGCCGCCACCACGATGCCCCGCTGATGGAGCATCCGCATTTTCTCGAGAAGATTCCGGTGGTGGAAATGCAGGCCGCCGGCGCCGAAAGTCTCCAGCACAACGCCCCGGTATCCGATCTGCGGCAGGAGGTCAAACAGCTTTGGATTGGTGTTGGGGATCAGCTTCAACAGCAGCACGTCCGTGGAGACCCGGTCCCGCAGGACCAGCTCCCCGTCCGGTATGAACGTGGGCGGATAGACCCGCAGGCCGTCGGCAAAGATCTCGCCCAGATACTGGGCGTTCACGCTCTCAAAGGCGTCAAATCCCATGGTGCGGACCTTGACCGCCCGGCAGCCCCGGATGATATGCCGGTTGAAGGCCACGCTGACGCCGGAAATCCCGGCCTCCACGGCGGCCAGCGCACAGAACAGGTTGTTCCGGGCGTCCGTCAGCATGTTCTCCATGGGGATCTGGGAGCCGGTCAGCACCACCGGCTTCCGAAGGCCCTGCAGCATGAAGCTCAGCATAGAGGCCGTGTAGGCCATGGTGTCCGTACCGTGGGTGATGATGATGCCGTCGTAATCCGGGATGCTTTCATAGACGCAGCGGGCCATGAGCTGCCACTCCTCTGCCTGAATGTTGGAAGAGTCCAGATTCATGATCTGCCGAACCTGCACGTCAAAGCGGCCCTTCAGGTCCCCCAGGGAGGCGATCAGCTCCTCGCCGCTGAGTCCCGGCTCCAGACCGTCCGCCCCGGGCCGGGAGGCGATGGTGCCGCCGGTGGAGAGCAGAAGAATGTGTTTCATCGTCAATAGTCCTCTTCGTCGAAGGGCATGTTGTCCAGCCCCTCTGCGGAAGGTGAATCTGCTGCAACCGCGTTGGGGTTGATTCCCACCATGCCTGCCCACTGCTCTCTGGTGATCAGGAGCTGCCGGGGCTTGGATCCCTCAAAGGGTCCCACGATCCCCTTTTCCTCCATCTCATCCATGATTCGGGCCGCGTGGGCGTAGCCCAGCTTCAGCCGGCGCTGCAGCATGGAAACAGAGGCCTGCTTCGTATCCAGAACCACTTCCACCGCTTCTGCCAGCTGCGGATCTCCGTCGCTGTCAGAAAGCAGCGAGCTGTCGCTGTCGGTACCGGAGGATGCTGCGGAGGCGGCGTTCTGCTCGATTTCGTTGAGGATCTCGTCGGAATAATCCGTCTCGGAGGAGTTCTTGACGAACTCCGCCACGCTTTCCACCTCTTCGTCGCTGATAAAGCATCCCTGAACGCGCTTGGGTTTGGTCGCGCCCTGGGGGGCGTAGAACATATCTCCCTTGCCCAGGAGCTTTTCTGCGCCGCGGGTCCCCATGATGATATTGCTCTCCAGCGCAGAGGAGACCGCGAAGGCGATTCTGGAGGGGATATTCGCTTTGATCACGCCGGTAATGACGTCCGCGGAGGGCCGCTGGGTGGCGATCACCAGATGCATGCCCGCCGCCCGGGCCTTGGCAGCCAGGCGGGCGATGGAGGTCTCCACCTCTTTTGCGGCCACCATCATCAGATCCGCCAGCTCATCGATGATGATCACGATGCGGGGCATGGGTTCCAGCTCGGGATCTGCGGCCGCTTTTTTGTTGTAGCCGGCCAGGTCCCGGACTCTGGCCGCCTCGAACCGGTTGTACCGGCGGTCCATTTCCGTAACGGCCCACTGCAGGGCGCCTGCCGCCTTCTTCGGGTCCGTGACCACCGGGATCAGCAGATGGGGAACGCCGTTGTAGATGGACAGCTCCACCACCTTGGGATCGATCATGATCAGGCGGCACTGCTCCGGACTGTCCCGGTACAGGAGGGACACGATGATGCCGTTCATGCACACGGACTTGCCGGAACCGGTGGTGCCCGCGATCAGAAGGTGCGGCATTTTGGAGATATCGCCGATGATATAGTTTCCGCTGATGTCCTTGCCCACCGCGAAGGCCAGAACGGACTTGTGGCTGCGGAACTCCCTGGAGTTGAGCACCTCCCGGATCGGCACGCTGGTAACGATGGCGTTAGGCACTTCGATGCCGATGGTGGAACTCTTTCCGGGCACCGCCGCCACATGGACCGACGTGACGCCCAGCGCCAGCGCGATATCGTCCTGCAGGGATGTGATCTTGCTCATCTTCACGCCCGGCTTGAGCTCCATTTCATATCGTGTCACCGCGGGACCCCGGACCACATTGTTGATCTTGCTGTCCACGCCGAAGCTCTCCAGCGTCTCCTCCAGCCGACGGACGTTCGTCCGCATTTCCTCCGTGTTGTCCTCTCTGGAGGACTGGGCCTCCGCCAGCATTGTCATGGGCGGATACTGATAGACCGGCTTCTCCTGAGCCTCCGCGTCGGTCTTTTTCTCGATCTCCATGGCCACCTGAGCCGCGGCCAGTTTGGCCTCCCCATGGCTGACCTTTTTCTCCTTCATGACCTCAAGGGCGGATTCCGACAATTCCTCCATCGGGACCGGCGGTTCAGACGGAGTCTCCCAGATGGGCTGGATCGTATCCGGCTCCGGCTCTTTCGCAGGTTCCGGAACGCCCATTTCCTGCCGGACAAGCTCCTGCACCTGGGCGGTATAATCGTCGTGAATGGTGATATTGAACGGCGACGGCTGCGTCTTCGGCCGTTCCTGCACAGGTTCCTGCCTTCTGTTCTTCCGGTGGCGGCGGGTGAAAATCAGATCCTCGTCCTCCTCCGGAAGTCCGTCCGGCTCCGGCTCCTCCAGCTCGTCCAGGGAGAGCTGATGGGCCTGCTGGATCTTCCCGCCGAAGGGCAGATCAAAGCTGCGCTGGCGGCGGGGCTGGTCGGCAGTCCGCTCCGCCGGGACCTTCGGCCGTACCACAGGGGTGGCAAGGATCCGGAGATCCGCACGGGTGTCGTAGGGCTCCGGCTCCTCCTGGGGCGGGTTCTCCGCCTCCATCTCGGAAAGAGCCTCCCGGCGCTTTTCCGCCCGGTTGTGGATCATCTTCGCCGGCGACAGACGCAGCATAAATACCGCCAGCACCAGGATCGCCAGAATCAGCACCGGCACTGCCCCGGCCCGGCTCAGAAGCGCTTTGAGCATCTGGGCGACCGCGCCGGAGATCACTCCGCCGGAGGCCATCTCCGTGCCGGTAGACCACAGGCTTTTCAGTATGGAAAAACCCGGCTGAAAATCGATCCTGCAGAACAGCGTATGGATCAGCGCACTGATTGCCGGCACCACAAGCACTGTGGAAATCACCCGGCCCCGGATCGATTCCTCATGCAGGAAAAACAGGATCCAGGCGATATAGAGCAGCGCTGCCGGCAGGATCCAGGTCCCGTACCCCAGCAGGCCCTTAAAGACCATGCTCAGAAAATCCAGAAAAACGGCGCGCACGCCCACCAGACTGAGCACCAGAAACAACGTCAGAAACAAAAGCAGAATCGAAAACGCCAGCCGGCGGATCAGGGAAGCCCGGCGCTCGGCCCGCAGCTCCTGCTCCGTCTTACTGGTCGCCTGCTGGGCCTTGGAACGGGGCGCCCGTGCAGACGCGGCAGTTGCCTTGGCGGCCGTGCCGGCCTTGCTGCCGGAAGCGGCATTACGCTGTGCCATGAAATTCCTCCTTTTATGCGATCAGGGAAAGCACCAGTGCAATGAGCCCGGCGCCCCAGCAATAATAAGCAAACCCGCCGAAATAGTTGTGCGCGGCCAGATACCGCAGCAGGCGGATGCTGAAATATCCGGATACTGCAGATGCCGCCATGCCGCACAGATAGCGGGGCAGCATGGCCGGATCGATTCCGGCGCTGGCAGCGTTATAGATGCTCACCACTGTGGCGCCCAGCACCGCAGGCACAGACAGCAGGAACGAAAACTGAACCGCAAAGCTGCGCTTGAATCCGCACACCATTCCCATGGAGATCGTGGTTCCGGACCGTGACAGTCCCGGCACAACCGCCAAAACCTGCGCCAGTCCCACCGCCAGCGCATGGAACCCTCTGGCGTCCTGAAGCGTCCTGGTCCCTCTGGAAAAGCGGTCCGAGAAAAACAGGATCAGTCCGTTGATCATCAGCGTCAGGCTGACCAGTGCGGTGCTGTGATACATGATCTCCACGTAGTCCTTCACCAGCATGGCCAGAACCAGCGGCAGAGAGCCGATGATCAGGAACAGGGCCATCCGCCGGCGGTTGAAATTCTTACGGGTGGTTCTTCCCTTGTCCGGGCCGATGCCGATCAGCCCGAAGCCGCCCCGGATCACTCCGCGGATATCCCGCCAGTAGACGGCCACCACGGCCGTCAGGGTCCCCAGGTGCAGCAGCACGTCGAACAGCAGATCCGCTTCCTCCACATTGAATATATTCTGAAGCAGCACCAGGTGGCCGGAGCTGGAAACGGGAAGGAATTCTGCGATTCCCTGCACCAGGCCAAGCAGCACTGCGGTAAGGAACGACATCATTGATCCCTCCCACGTCAAAGCACTTTATTATAGCACAACATTATGTAAATCTCAACTTTTTCTTGCAGCGCGGGAAAAGATATTCTCCCCGGACCTTCCGCGCAAAAAGAACGCACCGCAAAACGATCGGTTTGCGGTGCGTATCACTTTTAATCCATATCCCGGACGCCCTTCCAGATGAGTGCCGCACAAAGCAGCGTCACCAGCGTCAGCATCACCATGCCCAGCGGAATGGAGCCTCCGTTGGCCCGGGCCGCCAAGACCACCTGGACCGTACTGATCAGGCAGACGAGGAAGCAGACGCTGACCGCCGCCGCAATGATCATACAGGCCTGTTTTTTACTGAATTTCATTCGTCATCCCTCTTTGTCCCGGCGGATCAGGAGACGCATGGCGTCCACCGCGGTCTCCACCGCCTCCGTGGTATCGTAGCATTTGGGATCCTCCAGACCAAGCTCCCGCCTGGTCTGATTGGCAAATACCGTAAGGATCGCTCCGGCGCGAAGCCGCCGCACGGCGGCCACAAGGAACAGCGCCGCAGACTCCATTTCGCTGCATTTCGCGCCGCACCGCAGCCATGCCTCCCATTTGTTCTTCAATTCATAGCTCACCGCCATGGAGTCCGGGTCGTGTTGACCGTAGAACGCATCCTTGCACTGGACGACGCCAAGATGATACCGGCTGCCTCTGGCCCGGGCCGCATCCCGCAGCGCCTCCGTCACATGGAAATCCGCTACGGCGGGGAATTCGATGGGGCCGTATTCCCTGCTGGTCCCCTCCATACGGATCGCGCCGGTGGCAATGACCACATCCCCGCCCAGCACTTCCGGGTCCATCCCGCCGCTGGATCCCACACGGATAAAGGTGTCCGCCCCGCAGTGGGCAAGCTCCTCCATCGCGATGGCCGCAGAGGCCCCGCCGATGCCGGTGGAACAGACGCTGGCCATCTCTCCCTCCAGCGTCCCGGTGTATATTTTGAACTCCCGATGGAAACCAACCTCGTGATAGTCATCAAACAGGGCGGCGATTTTCTCACATCTTCCCGGGTCACCCGGCAGCAATACATATCTTCCCACATCGCCCGGCCGGATCTTCAGGTGGAATTCCTCTTCCGGGGAATAGACAAGCGCCATTGCAATCCCTCCTTTTTTTCATTGTAGCCTATTTCAGCGGCGGATGCAACGAAAACCTGGTCTGAAACAGCATTTCTCCGGGCATACTGTTTGGGGTGATATGGATGGAATTACGAACAGATCTGGCCATGGAAGCAGAGATCCTGCGTCACGGGAAAAACCTGCCCCGCGGTATCCGCATGCGAAGAGAGACCTGCTGCGGGGTGGACGCAGATGTGGTTGAGATCCGCACCGCCTGTGCCGCTGCGGCCGTGGGAAAGCCCAAGGGGACTTACATCACGCTGGACATCGGGCAGGTCCTCCACCGGGAGCGGGACAGCTTTTCCAGGACAGCCAACGCCATCGCGACGCATTTAAAAGGGCTTCTGGCCCTGCCGCCCTCGCTTCCGGTTCTGGTGGCGGGACTTGGGAACCGAGAGATCACGCCGGATTCCCTGGGACCTCTGACCGCAGATCACATTTTCGTGACACGGCATATGCTCCGGGAAATGCCGCGGCAATTCGGCCGGTTTCGTCCGGTCAGCGCCGTGATTCCGGGGGTTCTCGGCACGTCGGGACTGGAGACCGCAGAAGCAGTCCGGGCATTCCAGCAAAAGGTCGAGGCAGCGGCCGTGATTGCTGTGGACGCTATTGCCGCCCGGGATACCCAGCGTCTTTGCAGCACTGTTCAGCTCTCCGACACCGGGCTCTGCCCCGGCTCCGGGATCGGCAACCACCGTACCGCGCTGAATGAAGAGACTGTCGGCGTTCCGGTGATCGCGGTTGGCGTCCCCACTGTCACCGACGCGGCCACCATGGCGGCAGAGCTGTTCCGCAGAACCGGGGCCCACCCCGACGAGGACGCCCTGCGGGCCGTTTCCTCCGGAATGATCGTCACGGCAGGCGACATGGACCGTCGCGTGCGAGAAGTCTCCCGGGTCCTTGCATTTGGGATCAATCTTGCACTGCAGCCGGAACTGACTCTGGATGACCTCACCGACCTGATTTACTGAGTTCTTCCCGAAGATACCCAACCTGTAATATAATAATGATTATGTCAACGCCATATTCATTTTTCGGGAACACTCCTCTTTTTCACGCATGTGGAAAACTCAGTGGAAAATGTGCAAAACCCTTGCAAATCCGACTTTTTTGTCTGCGAACCATTTTGTAAAGATTTCGTAATGTTTGAATATGATATTGAATAACCACAAAATAACGTGTTTTTATTGTCAATTATGCAACTGAAACACAATTTATGCCAATTCTATGTCTGTGGTGCATTTTCTGCATCCGCATCCTGCATCGCCGCCTTGGATATCCAGTTTCTGTCAGTATCAGCTTTCGATCTCCTGAAATCCTGCTGATTTTTTTAGAAAAAAGGCATTTTCCCTCTTGATTTTTCCGAAGGAATTCTGTATAATCATTTTCTGCATGGTAGTAAATATCGGTATATTTCCTGTACCGTTAAGATCGATATGTGGAGGAGGTGTTTTCGTGCCCAATATCAAGTCTGCCAAGAAAAGAGTTCTCGTCTCCAAGGCTCAGAACGAAATGAACAAGGCTGCCAAGTCTCTGCTCAAGACCAACATCAAGAAGTTCCAGAGCGCTGCCGAGACCGGCGATAAGGATGCCGCTGCCGCTGCCGCCAAGGTTGCTGTTGCCACCATCGACAAGTCCGTCGGCAAGGGGATCCTCCACAAGAACACTGCCGCTCGCAAGAAGAGCAGCATCGCCCTGAAGCTCAACAGCCTCTGATTTAGAAATCCGCCGTCTCGAATTCAGATTCGGGACGGCTTTTTCTCTTGTATGGGAGGCGGCGATGTTGTATAATACACCGGAGAAGAATCAAAACGGAGGTTCAAACATGAATTATGCGGAAGAATCCCTGAAGCTCCATTATCAGTGGAGAGGAAAGCTGGATACCGTACCGAAAATGGAAGTCAAGACCAAGGACGATCTTTCTTTGGCCTATACCCCGGGCGTGGCCCAGCCCTGCCTGGAGATTCAGAAGGATCCGATGAAAAGCTATGAGCTCACCGGCCGGTGGAACACCGTGGCCGTGATCACGGACGGGACCGCCGTCCTGGGCCTGGGCGACATCGGCCCGGAGGCGGGCATGCCCGTTATGGAGGGCAAGTGCGTGCTGTTTAAATCCTTCGGCGGCGTCAATGCCATTCCTCTCTGCCTGCGGACCAAAGATGTGGACGAGTTCGTCCATGCGGTCTCCCTGCTCGCCGGCTCCTTCGGCGGCATCAATCTGGAGGACATCTCCGCGCCCCGGTGCTTTGAGATCGAGCGGCGTCTGAAGGAATGCTGCGATATTCCCATCTTCCACGACGATCAGCACGGAACCGCCATCGTCGTTCTTTCCGCCATGATCAACGCGCTGAAGGTGGTCGGCAAATCCATCGACGAGATCAAGGTGGTCACCTCCGGCGCCGGCGCCGCCGGTATCGCCATCATCAAGCTGCTGATCTCCATGGGTCTGCGCAACGTCATCATGTGCGACCGGACCGGCGCGATCTACGAGGGCCGGGACAACCTCAATCCCGCCAAGGAGGAAATCGCCGCCATCACCAACCGGGGAAAGGAGAAGGGCTCCCTTGCCGACGTGATCCGCGGGGCCGATGTGTTTATCGGCGTTTCCTCTCCCGGAACCGTTACCCCGGAGATGGTAAAGACCATGGCGCCGAACCCCATTCTCTTCCCCATGGCGAACCCCACGCCGGAGATCATGCCGGACACCGCGCTGGCCGCCGGCGCTGCGGTGGTGGGCACCGGCCGCAGTGATTTCCCCAACCAGATCAACAACGTCCTCGCCTTCCCCGGCATCTTCCGCGGCGCCTTTGACGTCCGGGCCAGCGACATCAACGACGAGATGAAGATCGCCGCAGCCCACGCGCTGGCGGGTCTGGTCTCCCCGGAGGAGCTGAGCCGGGACTATATCATCGTGCCCGCTTTCGATCCCCGTGTGGGACCTGCCGTGGCACAGGCGGTGGCGGACGCCGCCAGACGCACCGGGGTCGCCCGGATCTGACCGATACTGAAATCCCAGAACGGCGGACCTCCGCCGTTCTTTTCGGAGGTGAAGCACCATGGCATTATCAGACGCCGTCACCACTCTGAGGGGCGTGGGCCGTTCCAAGGCCGCGCTGCTGGAGAAGCTGGGGATCCGCACGCTGGAGGATCTGATCACCTATTTCCCGCGGACCTATGAGGACCGGACGAAGCTCTGCACCATCTCCGAGCTGATTCCCGGAGAGCCCCGGTGCTTTACCGCCATGGTGGTCACCCAGCCAAGGACCAGCTACATCCGGCGCGGTCTCAACTCCACCCGCTGCAGCATCGCCGACAGCTCCGCAAAGATCCGGGTCACCTGGTTCAACCAGCCATGGATGAGCAAAAATCTGCAGGCCGGCGAGACCTACTGCTTTTACGGAACTCTGACCGGGGACGAAAAGGGAAAGCAGATCCTCAACCCCGTGGTGGAACGGCTGGACGGACCGCCGGTGGTGACGCGCTGCGTGATCCCGATCTATCCCCTGACCAAAGGGCTCTCCTCCAAGGCGCTGCAAAATCTGATCTTTCAGGCCATGGAGCAGGAGGAGCTGCCGGACTATCTGCCCCGGGACCTGATGAAGGACTTCATGCCGCTGCGCCCCGCCTATACGGAGGTCCACCGGCCCACTTCGCCGGAAACTCTGAAGCTGGCCCGGGAGCGGCTGGTATTCGAAGAGTTTTTCCTGTATGCCCTCGGCATTTCCATGATGAGGGCCCGCCGGGACCGGGAGAGCCACTACCCCTGCCCGCTTCCCGTGCCGCAGTCCTTCTACGGGCGTCTGCCCTTTTCTCTTACCGCCGCCCAACAGCGGTCGTTGGACGAGATCTCCACGGACCTCTCCTCCGGGCGGCCTATGAACCGCCTGCTGCAGGGCGACGTGGGCTCCGGCAAGACCATGGTGGCCCTGGGTGCCATGCTTCAGGCCGTGGAAAACGGCTGTCAGGCAGCTCTGATGGCGCCGACGGAACTGCTCGCGGCCCAGCACTATCAGACGATCTCGGCTTTTCTGGAGCCGCTGGGGATCCAGTGTGCGCTGATCACCGGTTCTCTGACCGGCGCAAAGCGCCGGCGGCTGATGGACTATGTGGCGGTGGGCGCCGTAAAGATCGTGATCGGTACCCATGCGCTCTTTACAGATACCACCGATTTTTACAATCTGGGTCTGGTGGTGATCGACGAGCAGCATCGCTTCGGCGTCCGGCAGCGTGCGGCTCTTGCCGCAAAGGGCAACGCGCCGCATATGCTGGTCCTTTCCGCCACTCCCATCCCCAGGACCCTTGCACTGATCCTCTATGGCGATCTGGACGTGTCCGTGATCGACGAACTGCCCCCTGGCAGACAGAGCATCGAAACATTCCTCGTCAGCAGCGGCTACCGCCAGCGGCTCAACGGGTTTATCCGGAAGCAGGTGGACGCCGGGCATCAGGTCTACATCGTCTGCCCCGCCGTGGAGGAGAACGAAGACACCAATCTCACCGCTGCGGAGACCATGTTTGAGACCATGCAGGATACGTTCCCGGATCTCCGGGTCGGTCTGGTACACGGGAAGCTCCGATCCGAGGCGAAGGATTACGCCATGGCCCGGTTCCTCAACCACGAGACGGATATTCTGGTCGCCACCA
Source organism: Oscillospiraceae bacterium (assembly GCA_902778525.1). Taxonomy (GTDB): domain Bacteria; phylum Bacillota; class Clostridia; order Oscillospirales; family Oscillospiraceae; genus HGM13006. Next base: position 13,345 of record CACYXZ010000003.1, read on the forward strand.
CCGTGATCGAAGTGGGAGTGGATGTGAAAAACGCAACGCTGATGATCGTGGAGGACGCAGACCGGTTCGGCCTGAGCCAGCTGCATCAGCTGCGGGGCCGGGTAGGCCGGAACTCCGAGCAGTCCTACTGTGTGCTCGTCTCCGACAACCGGAATCCGGAAACCAGGAAGCGTCTTCAGGCGCTGTGCCGGACCAACGACGGTTTCGCCATCTCTCAGCAGGACCTGGATCTCCGGGGCCCCGGCGATTTCTTCGGGCAGCGGCAAAGCGGACTCCCCATGTTCAAAAACGCCTCCCTGGCGGAGGACCTGACGGTATTGAAGCAGGCCCAGGCAGCGGCGGATTCCTTCCTTTCGACGCATCCCGATCCGGAGGATCCCGACTACGGGCCGCTGTTTGGCCGGGTGCGGGAGCTGTTCTCCCGGTCCGACGACACCTTCAACTGAACATTTATCCCTCCTGATTCATAGTCTGAAAGAGACAGGTTTCAGGAGGGATTTTATGTGCGGAATTGCAGGTGAGATCCGGCTGAAGGGCCTTGCGCCGCGGCCGGAGCATTTTTATGGGCAGATACTGCGCAGCATGGAGCGCCGGGGGCCGGATCAGGAGGGTTTGTTTACCGACCCTTGCTGTACGCTGCTGCACCGGCGGCTGTGCGTGATCGACCCGGAACACGGCCAGCAGCCCATGACCATCGGGCCATGTACCATTGCCTACAATGGGGAGCTCTACAATGCCGAAGATCTGAGAAATGAGCTGGAATCGCTGGGCGAACACTTTACAACCCACTCGGACACCGAGGTCCTTTTGCGGGCCTATCTGCGGTGGGGTGCCGGGACGCCGGAACGGCTCAACGGTATCTTTTCCTTCGCCGTCTGGGACGCGCGGAATCAAAACCTCTTCCTCGCGCGGGACCCCATGGGCGTCAAGCCGCTGTTCTACGCGCTGCGGGGAGACACGCTGTTTTTTGCTTCTGAGCTCAAGACACTGCTCCTGTTCCCGGAAATCCGGCCGGAGGTGGACGCCAGAGGGCTGTATGACCTGATGTTTCTGGGGCCGGGCAGGACCCCGGGCTGCGGTGTATTCCGGAACGTATATGAGGTTCTTCCCGGATACATGGGGATCTTCGACGAACGGGGACTGACCATGACCCCGTATTGGTCTCTCCGGGACGGCCCCTGTGAAGACTCCTTTGAAGCGTGCGTCGAGCACACCCGCTTTCTGGTGGAGGACGCCATCCGCAGGCAGCTTGTGTCCGACGTTCCCCTGGGAACCTTTTTGTCCGGCGGTCTGGACTCCTCCATCATCTCTGCGGTGGCTGCCCGGGAAATGGGCCGCGTAGACACATTCTCCGTGGATTACCGGGATAACGACCGGTACTTCCGGTCCACAAAATTCCAGCCAAATTCCGACTCCTACTTCATCGGCGTTATGGAAGAAGCCATCCATGCGGGCGGGCATCACATCATTCTGGATACAGACGCGCTGGTGTCCGGTCTTCTGGAGGCGGCGGAGGCCCGGGATCTTCCCGGCATGGCGGACGTGGACAGCTCCATGCTGCTTCTGAGCCGGGCAGTCCGGGAACACGTCACCGTGATCCTGTCCGGGGAGTGCGCGGACGAGATATTCGGCGGCTATCCCTGGTACCGGGACCCGGAAATCCGGGCAATCAACGGTTTCCCCTGGGCGCAGACGACCCATTACCGCGCGTCCTTCGCGCGTCAGGAGCTTCTCGACTGGGAGGATCCGGAGGAGTTTGTCCGGAGGCGGTACGAAGAGACGCTGTCTTCCGTGGATCTTACGCCCGGACTGACTCCGCTGGAACAGAGAATGAAGGAAATGATGGTACTCAATCTCCGGTGGTTCATGCAGACGCTTTTGGACCGCAAGGACCGTATGTCGATGTGGTCCGGATTGGAGATCCGGGTCCCGTTCTGCGACAAGCGCATCGTGGAATATCTCTACCGCGTGCCCTGGTCCTATAAAGATTACAGGGGACGGGAAAAGGGGCTCCTGCGGTATGCGTTCCGGGACCTTCTGCCCGCAGAGATCACAGCGCGGAAAAAGAGTCCCTATCCGAAGACATGGAACCCTGATTATATGGCCGCAGTTTCCGATCTGCTCCGGCAGGAGCTTCAGGGCACCAATTCTCCCCTGCTGGCGTTCCTGAAAAAAGACGCACTTCTGGCTCTGTGCGGAGAGGACCGGAGTCTGCCCTGGTACGGTCAGCTGATGACGACGCCCCAGACCATTGCCTATTTCCTTCAGATGGCCCACTGGCTGCGGGCCCGCAACGTCAGTGTGATCCTGTAAAAGCATCAGCCCGGACATTTGGTCCGGGCTGATGTTCTTTCTGCCTCTAAATCAGAGACTCATAGAGCCTCTGATATTCCTCCGCCGGTTTCCGCCAGGAGACGTCTGTCTCCATTCCACGGCGCCGAAGGCCCTCCATGGCTTCCGGATCCGAATACAGATTTTCCGCCCGCTCCAGGGCCTCCGTAAGCGCCTGCGCCGTATAATCGTCAAACACGAGGCCGCAGCCCAGGGGATGGTCGCCGTCAAAGGGAGCGACCGTATCCCGGAGTCCGCCGGTAGCACGCACCACAGGAACAGTCCCGTAGCGCATGGCCTGCATCTGGGCCGTGCCGCAGGGCTCCTCCAGAGAGGGCATCAGCAGGAAGTCCGCGCCGGCAAAAATCTCCGCCGCGTTTTCCTCGGTGTACGGCAGGATCGCCATTCTGTCCGGGTAGCGGGCCTGGAGCGCCTGCATCTGCTCCAGAATCTCCGGCTGGCCGTCTCCCGTCATCACCAGCTCGCACCCCCGCTCCAGGAATGCAGGGATCGCCTGTGCCAGAAGATCCATTCCCTTCCGGGGCAGAAGCCGGCTGACGCAGCCGAATACCGCGGCGGATTCCTCCACAACAAGGCCCCTGTTTTCCTGCATGAACCGCTTATTATCGCGCTTCTTTGCGAGGCTGTTTTGATCATAGGGGAATCTGACCAGCGCACTGCGGTCCGGGCCGACGTCCTCCGGGATTCCGTTCCGGATGCCGTGGATATCATGGCTCAGGATCACCTCCGCCAGCGGTCCGGCTGCATCCGGCGCCGTCAGCTCCCGGGCGTAGGTGGGGCTGACCGTGGTCAGGCAGTCCGCCGTCTCGATCGCACCCTTCATCAGATTGACGTTGCCGTCGAGCTCCAGGGTTCCCTCAGCAAACAGAATTCCCGACAGACCGAACACATCCGTCAGCGTCTCATAGCTGAAATCCCCCTGGAACTCCACGTTGTGGATGGTGAACACCGTTTTGATGGGACGGAAGGATTGGTTCTGCGCATAGTAATCCCGCAGATAAAAGGGAACCAGCGCCGTCTGCCAGTCGTTGCAGTGGATCAGCTCGGGACGCCAGTCCAGATACCGCAGCATGGCGCACACCGCCTTGGAGAAAAACGCAAAGCGCATATCGTCGTCCGGATAGCCGTAAAGCATATCCCGCCCGAAGCAGCGTTCATTCTCAATGAAATACCAGATCACACCCTCATATTCCATCTTATAAAGTCCGCAGAAAGCCGTCTCCAGAGCCAGATTCACCGGATAACTGATCATGAACTCCATCTGCTCCCGGTAGACGTCCGAAATTCCCTGATACAGAGGCATCACAACACGGACATCAACATTCTGGGCTGCCATTGCCTTCGGGTATTCGCCGGCAACCTCTCCAAGTCCGCCGTATTTGGCGAACGGGAACGCCTCGCTGACCACATAAAGCACTTTCATCTTTTCCAAGCTCCTTTCGCCGGATTCCGGCGCATCTCGAAAAAGCCCACAAAGCAGACAGGCTTTGTGGGCTTTTGATTACTCAACCGAGATCAGATAATAGTATACGGGCTGGCCGCCGGAGAGCACGGTGACCTCCGCGTCCGGGCAGACCGCAGCGAAGATCTCGCCGGCCTTTTTGGCCTCTTCCTCGGTGGTGTCTTCTCCATAGAAAATGGTGATGAACTCGCTGCCGAGCTCGCTGGCTTTTTTCGCCAGACCGCCGAGCAGAATGTCGATGCTGCGGTCAGTGCCGAACAGCGCGCCTCCGCAAAGGGCGAGATAATCCCCGGCGTTGATGGCATAGCCGTCAAAATCAGAGTTGCGGGCCGCATAGGTCACCTGCATGGTGGTCACACCCTGAATGGCGTCAGTCATCGTGGCTTCGTTTTCCTCCACAGAGGCGGAGGGATCCAGATTCAGCATAGCCGTGATTCCCTGGGGCACCGTGGCGGTGGGCAGCACAACCACCTGCTTTTCGCTCAGGCGCTTGCATTGCTCCGCAGCCATCAGGATGTTTTTGTTGTTGGGAAGAACGATGACCACCTCAGAGGGCGTGGCGTCGATCTTCTTGAGAATATCCTCCGTGGAGGGATTCATGGTCTGACCGCCGAAAACGATCTGATCCACACCCAGATCCCGGAACATGGCTGCGATTCCTTCGCCGGCACACACGGCCACCACGCCGTATTTCTTCTCCGGCGCGGCAATCTTCCGGACATCAGAACTGCTGCCCGGCTTCCACTCCTCCTGCTGCTCCAGCTCCTCCTCGATCTGTTCAAGATCGTCGGTGGTCATGGCCTTCCGGCCTGCAGCGACGTCCTCGACCTGGGTCCGCATATTCTCGATCTTGGCCAGCTCCAGAACGCCGTGCTTTGCAGCCTCCGTCAGAGCGGCGCCGGGAATGTCAGTGTGCACATGAACCTTGAAGACTTCGTCGTCCTCGCCGATCACCAGGCTGTCGCCGATGCTGTCAAGATAGCGCCCGTAGGCCTCCAAATCGCAGTTCTCGCCCTTCCGGACGATAAAAACCGTATCATAAGTGAAAGTAAAGTTGGAAAAATCCGCCGGCATCTGTGTTTCTTCCGCCGCCGTTTCCGTTCCTTCGCCCGCCACAACAGGATTGCCCAGCATGGCCGCCTTCATGGCCTCCAGAATCAGGACAAAGCCCTTGCCGCCCGCGTCAATGACGCCGGCTTTTTTCAGCACGGGGTTCTGATTGACCGTCTCCTCCAGCGCAGCCCTTGCGCTGACGATGGCCACGTCCAGGATGTTCTCAATATCGTTGGTCTCCGCGCAGGCTTCCGTGGCCGTCTCCGCGGACACCCGGGAAACCGTCAGGATCGTTCCCTCCGCCGGCTTCATGACCGCCTTGTAAGCGGCCTCCACGCCGTTGCTCAGAGCGGCGGCAAAGTCCTGTCCGTTGGCGGTGGTCTTTTCCTTCATGTACTTGGAAAAGCCGCGGAACAGCAGGGACGTAATGACGCCGGAATTGCCTCTGGCGCCCCGAAGAAGGGCCGAAGCGGCGATCTCGGAGCAGCGTCCGACGGTGATGTCGTCGGGCGCCTTCTGCAGCTCTTTTGCGGCGTTGCCCAGCGTCAGGGCCATATTGGTTCCTGTGTCGCCGTCCGGCACCGGGAATACGTTCAGATCGTTGATCTGCTGTTTATTCAGATCCACGGAAGCGGCCGCGCTGATAAACATGGACTTCAGCTCGGCGCCGCTGATAAACTCTTTCAAATGTGTTGCACCTCCGGGATGAGAAAGCTCTCATCGTGATAACTGTCAGTCCACGCTGATGGAATCGATATAGACGTTCACCGTCTTGACCGGCACGCCGGTCATTTTGGTCACTTCATAATTCACGCGGTTGATGATGCTGGGTCCGATCGCGGCGATGTTGACGCCGTGATCCACCATGATGTGCAAATCAATCGTTACGGTATCATCTTCATTATAGGTGACCTGAACGCCGCGGTCCATGGACTCCCGCCGAAGCAGATGCACCAATCCGTCGCTGACCGACCGTGCCGCCATTCCCTTGACACCGAACGCCGCAGAGGCCGCCATTCCGGCGATATTGGAAAACACCTCGCTGCTGATGGTGACAACACCCTTTTCCGTATTCAGACGCATCATAAGGATTGACCTCCTTTTCAGTCTCTTGGTGAATATCAAAGATACTGCATCATATTGTATTATATTTCCGGGAAAATCACAAGAGGAAATTTGTTTTTTCCGGGTTTCTCCCCGGGATCACGCCAGAAGGGAAGGCTCCCAGCAGTCGGGCGCAGGGATCTCCAGCAGCTCCGCCACGGTAGCCGCCACGTTTGCCAGACCGAGGCCGGGCTGTGGCGCCTTCAGGGTTCCCTCTCCTCCCAGCATCACGAAGGGCACGGGAGACAGAGAATGGGCCGTGCGGACCTGGTATTCGCCCTTTTTGTTCTTTTCCAGCATCACGTCGGCGTTTCCGTGGTCCGCGGTGACCAGCAGCGTATAACCCAGCCGCTCCGCGGCTTCGATGATACGGCCGAGCTGTTTATCCAGCGCTTCCATGGACTCCACCACGGCGTCGAACACGCCGGTGTGGCCAACCATGTCGCCGTTGGGGAAGTTGCAGCGGAGGAAGCCGTATTTCCGGCTCTCCATGGCTTCGATCAGGCAGTCGGCAATCTCCACGCATTTCATGGCGGGTTTTTCATTGAAGGGGCAGTTGTCCGAGGGGATCTCCACATAGGTCTCCAGCTCCTCGCTGACCTTTCCGCTGCGGTTGCCGTTCCAGAAGTAGGTCACATGGCCGAATTTCTGGGTCTCGCTGAGGGCGAACTCGTTGATCCCGTGCTCCACCAGCAGTTCCGTCAGGGTGTTGGTGATGCAGGGCGGCTCCACCAGGAACCGGGAAGGGATATGGGCGTCGCCGTCGTACTCCAGCATGCCGGCGTACTTCACGTCATGGAAATCGCCCCGGTCAAACTTGTCGAAATCCGGATCATCCATGGCGCGGCTGATCTCCAGGGCACGGTCTCCCCGGAAATTGAAGAGAATGAAGCTGTCTCCGGGCTGAACGGCTCCCACAGGCTGTCCGTTCTCCGTGATGACGAACTCGTGAAGGTCCTGATCGATGCAGCCGGTCTCGTCCCGGTAGGTCTCAATGGCGGTCTTCGCGTCCGGGAAGGCCCGGCCTATGCCGTGGACATGGCAGTCAAAGCCGCGCTTCACCATATCCCAGTCCGCTTCATACCGGTCCATGGTGATATACATACGGCCGCCGCCGGAGGCGATCCTGCCGCAGAAAGTTTCATCATTCAGCTCCGCCAGCACGCCCTCCAGCTGTTCCACATACTGCAGCGCAGAGGTGGCGGGCACGTCCCGGCCGTCCAGCAGAATATGGCAGAAAACCCGCCGGATCCCTTCCTTTTTGGCCTGCCGGATCAGCGCGATCAGGTGGTCGATATGGGAGTGGACGTTGCCGTCGGACAGCAGTCCGAGAAAATGCATGGCGCCGCCGTCCCGGCACCAGTCCGTCAGTTCCTGCCAGGCCGCAGACCGGAAGATCTCCCCGCTCTGGATGTTCACGCCCACCAGCTTTGCACCCTGAGCGTAGATCTGACCGCAGCCGAGGGCATTATGCCCCACCTCGGAGTTGCCCATGTCCTCATCCGTGGGCAGTCCCACCGCGTCACCGTGGGCTTTGAGCTGGGTATGGGGATTATTCTTCAGGAGATTGCAGAGATTCGGCGTTTTCGCGTGAAAAACCGCATCGCCGGGTCCCTTGTCGCCCAGGCCGACGCCGTCCATCACAACCAGAACTACAGGCTTTTTCATAAAACAGACTCCTTTATCATTGGATAGAAATGTTCCATACGTTTGATTGCTTTCATTGTACTCCTTTTCCGGTCTTTTTACAAGAGAAAACTAAGCAGCGCGTGAAAAGGCCCCGGGTCTGCCCCGGGGCGATGTCACAGGATGATGCAGATCAATCCTCCGCTTCCCTCGTTGATGATGCGCTCTACGGTTTCCCGCAGCTTCATGCGGGCCTCTTCCGGCATTCTGGATAGTTTTGTGTTGAGACCTTCGCTGACCAGTTCGAACAGGGATTTCCCGAAAATATTGCTCTCCCAGAGCTTTTCCGTGTTCCCCTCATATTCTCCCAGCAGATAGTTGACCAGGTCCTCCGACTGCTTCTCGTCCCCCACCATGGGACTCAGGACCGTGGTGATGTCCGCGCGCATCATGTGGATCGACGGCGCACTGGCCTGGAGCTTGACCCCGTAGCTGCCGCCCTTCCGGACGATCTCCGGCACCTCCAGCGTCATTTCCTCCGTCGTGGGCATGACGATCCCGTATCCTGTGGCGCGGACCTGCTCCAGCGCCGAGGCCACCCGGTCGTATTCCCGCTTCGCCTCCGTCAATTCCCGCAGACATTCCATCAGTTCCCGGTCGCCGGCGATCTCCGTTCCCGCCTCCTGGGACAGGATCTCATAGAACAGCTGCTCCGGGAACCGCAGCGAAACCGCGATGATTCCGCTGCCGGGATCCACGTTCCGGATCACGGACTCCGTCACCGGTGTATTCTCCGGCGGACGGGAGAACACATTCTGGGCCTGTGACAGTTTTTCCATCGACCGGGCCATGTCCTTCAGCGCTGTATATAGTTCTTTCTTCACCGGATGCTCTTCAGAAAGCGCTGCCACCCAGCCCGGCAGATAGAACTGCAGCTCCTGGACCGGGAACTCATACAGGAGCTTTTTCAGCAGCTCCAGCATGTCCTCCCGCTCCATCGTCCGGCAGTTCACCGGGATGACCTGAACGCCGTAAGACTCACTCAGCCGCGCCGCCAGCTCCAGTGTGCTCCGATCCCGGGGATGGGCCGAATTGAGCAGCACCAGGAACGGCTTCCCGGTCTTCTGCATATCCCGGACGGACCGTTCCTCCGGCTCCTCGTAGTCCTCCCGGGGAATATCGGTCACACTGCCGTCCGTGGTCACGATCATCCCGATGGTGCAGTGGTCCTCCATGACCTTTCTGGTGCCCGTTTCCGCAGCCTCCGTCAGCGGGATCTCATGGTCGAACCAGGGCGTGGTCACCATTCTCGGGGCGCCGTCCTCCTCCGCGCCGATGGCGCCGGGCACCATATAACCCACAGAATCAATGAGCCGGACCCGCAGGCGGGTCGTTCCCTCCGGCTGGATCTCCACGCCGTTTTCCGGGATAAACTTCGGCTCAGAGGTGGTGATAGTCCGGCCGGAACCGCTCTGGGGCAGCTCGTCCCTGGCCCGCTCCCGGTGGTAGACGTTGTCGATGGCCGGGATTACCAGAGTCTCCATAAACCGCTTGACGAAGGTCGACTTTCCCGTACGGACCGGCCCCGCTACCGCCAGGTAGATATTGCCGTCGGTCCTTCTTCCGATCTCCTCATAGATGTTTTCCATGTGCGCCTCCTTTCCCGCTGTCATCGTCCCGGAATCAGCAGAAGCGTTCCCCGCTCCGGCTCTCCCGCCAAATCGTTCGCCGCCCGGATTGCCTCCACTGTCGTCCGGTATCCCTTCGCAATGTCCCAAATCCGTTCTCCCGATCCGGTCCGCCTTATGATCAGGCCCGGCCGCTTGTCCGTCTCCTGCCGCTCCGTGATTTCTCCGTCAACCGGCTCTGCGATGCAGGCAGTTCCGTAGGTCCTGACGCAGACCGTGCCTGTCAACTTCACATCCGTCCCGTCCAGTCCGCTTGTTGCCTCTGCCTGAAGATCCATAACCTGCACATCGAACCGGCAGCCCTGCGCCGCCTGGGTGGAACAGGTCAGCTCCGGGCAAACGCTGCTGCCGCTCCACCCGCTCTCCTCCCGGCTGAGAAGCAGAACCCTGACCGGGATCGAAAAGCGCACCGTTTCCCCCTCCCGGGACTGGCTCCACGCCTCCGGCATGATGCCTGCCACAAGGGGTTGTCCTCCCGCGGGCGAGGACCCCCGGCCGGTCACGGAAAACAGCTGCGTATCCAGCAGAGATTCATAGCTTAATTCCTGCCACTGAACCTCCGCTTCTCCGGCGCAGGCGTAAAGATCTGTAACCCACGCGGGCTCCATCGTCCCAATCACGGCGGCTCTGGTCTGGATCTGTGCAGAAAGCTCCAGACTGCCGCCATCTGCGCTCAATCCCGCATCCAGTCCGCACAGCGCGCTTTCAAGCTCCAGCGTCTGTTCCCCATCTTCGCACTCCAGGTCGATGTACTGGGAGAACGGCAGTTCCGCCGTGGCCGGCAAAAGCTGACCGTCCTCGGTCAGATACAGGATCGAGAGCTTCAGATTTCCCCGAAACACCGCTCTTGTCCCCGTGAGCCGGGACTCCGTATGGCTCAGCTCTGTCCGGCATGCCGCTATCTTCCTGCCGGTTCCCTCCGGTTCGAACCGAATGCTGTCCTCTATGGAGTACCGTTTTTCCTCCATCGCCGTCATCAGTCTCAGCGCTCTCGGTTCTGTCAGCGTCTCCACCTCCGGCGTCAGCGCGCCGGTGGGATGTGTTTCCCGGCAGGGGGCAAAAATCTCCAGTTCCACCGTCACCGACGCCCGGATCAGGAGCTTTCTCGGGTTGACCAGATGCCCCTCCACCCGCTGCAGAGTTACCTGCACGCGGCTCTTCAGATCCGGCCGGATCAGGCTGTTCTCAAAGGAAAAGCTGATAGGAAGGTATTGTTCTATCACTTCCGGGGCAGACTGTCCCTCCGGCTGCACCAGCACAGAGGCACTGATCCCGGCGGCCACCGCCGCCCTTCCCTCGCTCAGTTCCCTGCCCCGCAGGAACGCCATGCCGCTTGCCGACAGCACCTCAGACACATCCGGGATGCTGTCGGGTATAATGGTTTCCGCGGATTCCTCGCCGGTCTTGGTCTCCCGCAGGACCGGGCGAAGATACTGCAGAGTCTCCGTCAAAAATTCCAGTTTCAGCGAACTCACTCCTTCTACGGGAGCCTTGGCTCCGTTCTCTAAAAGAGTTTATTCCGTCTCCTGTCACTTTAGACTATCTATTTCGCGAAAAGCAGTCCTGCCAGGACACACCCCAGTCCCAGCAGCAGCGGGCAGAGCACACTGTCAAAAAACGAGGCAAGCAGCACGCCGCACCCGAAGGCGCACAGCGCAAATCCGATGCATTCCTTTCGTCTGACCATAATAAATCCCCCCGCACAGTCTATGCGGGGGGATCGGTCTCTGATTCAGTTGGAGTAGATCAGGTAGCAAGCGCCGGAAGCAAAGGAGATCTGAACGCTGTCCCGGGAAAACTCGTTGCTCACCGTCAGGCTGCCGCCCCGGGGAACGTCCCGCCGGGAGAGGTCATATTTCGCGCCGGAGATGGACACGCCGGTCAGAAGGGAATCCGCAGGAATCAGGGAAAAATACCGGTATCCCCGGTCCGGGATCTGACAGGACCCAGGCAGCAGGAATTCGATCCGGTTCCTTTCATCCAGGATCACCGCATGAACGCCCTCCCGCCCTGCCGTCTCCAGCAGGCCAAGAGCCGCCATCGAATGATCCAGCCTGCCGCCGGTGCAGCCGGTCAGGATCAAGTCGCCGCAGCCGTGGTCCCTGGCCCACCGGTATGCCGCCTCCAGATCCGTCAGATCCTTTTCCGCCGGAAGTGTCACGCAGGTCAGGCCCGCCTCGGCCCGGCCGCCGGAGTCTCCGTCGCCGATGTATACCGTCGGAGAAAACCCGGCCAGACGGGCGGCGTCCAATCCTCCGTCCGCGGCAATGACCACATCCGCCCAGTGCGACAGGGGTTTGAGGAACTCCCACCGTCCAACAGGCGCAGACCCGAAGATCAATCCCTTTTTCGTTCCCATGCCTTTTGCTCCTTGAGCTGTGAATACAGCCGGACATAGCTCTCGTGCCGGCTTTTCTGGATCTTACCCTGGCCGAGCGCCTCCAGCACTGCGCATCCGGCTTCCTTCACATGGGCGCAGTCATCGAAACGGCACCTGCCGAGATAGGGCGCAAACTCCGGAAAGGCCAGGGCCAGACGTTCCGGCGAACCAAGATCCATCTGATCCGTGTCGAAAGCGGAAAAACCCGGGGTGTCCATGATCCGCGTCCCGTCAGGCAGAGTGAACAGCTCCACATGCCGGGTGGTATGGCGGCCCCGGCCCAGCTTTTCGCTCACGTCTCCGGTGGGCATATTTGCCTCCGGGAACAGGGCGTTGAGCAGGCTGGATTTCCCCACGCCGGAATTACCGGTGAAGGCCACGAGCTTTCCGCGAAGGTGCTGTCCAAGCGAGGCGACTCCGTCTCCGGTGAAGGCGCTGAGCCGAAGCACCGTCATTCCGGTGTCCCGGTAGATCTCATAAAGCCGGTCTGCAGGATCCAGATCGCATTTGTTGATCACCAGGATCAGTTCCACCTGCTGCTGGGCGGCAATGGCGGCTACCCGGTCGATGAGAAACGGCTCCGTCACCGGGTTGACCTGGGAGGCCAGCATCACCAGCGCGTCCACGTTGGCAACAGCCGGCCGGACAAAGCTGTTTTTCCGGGGAAAGACCTCAAGGAGATAGCCCTCCTCCCCGCTGATCCGGAAACCGGCCCGGTCTCCCACCAGCGGCGTGATCCCGGCTTTGCGGAACTTGCCTCTTGCGCGGCAGCGGACCACGGAGCTGCCGGTGTCCACATCATAAAACCCGCTCAGCGCCCGAATGATGACGCCCTGCATCTGATCATTCATTCGGTGTAATCTCACCGCCCGTACCCGGAAGATCCGGCTGCACCGATGGACCCGGCGCTTCCTCCGAAGGCTGCGGAGCAACTTCTTCCGAGGGGGTGGGCGTAGGTGTCGGGGTCGGAGTGGGCGTCGGGGTCGGAGTGGGCGTGGGCGTTGGAGTGGGCGTAGGCGTCGGGGTCGGCTCCTCGGAGGGAGACGGGGACGGCGACGGAGAGGGCGACGGAGAAGGACTCGGCGAAGGCATGCCCAGCGAAACCTTGATGCTGACGGTGGTGCCTTCCGGAACCTCCGTATCGCTGGTGATGCTCTGATAGAACACCAGTCCCGCAGGGGCCTCGTTTTCCACCTCCGTGACCTTGGCCACAAGTCCGGAGCGTTCCAGCTGACTCACCGCGTCATCCCGCTCCAGATTGATCACATAGGGAACCCGCACCGTAACGGTCTCCGGCCTTTGGGCGATGGTGACCTTGACGTCGTCCCCATAGGAAAGCGTCGCGCCGGACGCAGGAGAAGTGGTGATCACACGCCCTTCTTCCACGGATTCGGATTCCTGGAATTCATAGCTGACGCTGAGGTTGAGTTCCAGGGCGGCCAGAGCGAAATCCGCCTCCTGCTGGGTATAGTTGGACAGATCCGGCATGGAGCCGGTCTGAGGCCCCCGGGAGACCGAGAGACGGATTGTAGTCCCGGAAACCACTTTCTTTCCGCGGGCCACGCTCTGATCGCAGATCTCGCCCTCGGCATATTTATCGCTGTAGACGTGCTCGCCCTCCACCAGGTTGAGATCCGGATAGAGCTCGCTGCCGACCACGTCTTCAATGCGCTGTCCCAGGAAGGACGGCACCTCGATCATCTCGTTTTTGCTGCCGCCGTCCCCCATCATGCTGCGGAGCAGCACCACCGCGGCAATCAGCACGGCCACAAGCAGAACGGAGACAATGATGATCGGAACCCGGCTGGAACGGCCGGTATCCTCATCGTCCTCCTCATCATAGGCCTCCGGCTCATACCGGCGCTGGCGGCCGCCCGCCTGCTGCACGGACCGCTCAGCCATGGTTCTGGCTTTCTGCCGCGCCGCCTGCTGGCTGTCAGCAGGAACACGGGATCGCTGCGCCTGATTTTGGACCGGCCGGGCGCCGCCGGTCTGGCCGCCGGAGCCGCTCTGAGGGCGCGGAGTCTGCGGGCGGGGCTGGGTCTGCTGGCCCAGAGGCGCAGCCTGACGGGTATCCACATAGGTCGTCGTACCGCCAGGCCCAGCGTTGAAGCGGAACACCACCTGGGGGTTCTTTCGAAGGGCCTCCAGGTCCTCAATCATAGCCGTTGCAGAGCTGTACCTGGCGCCAAGATCCGAACACATGGCGTGGAGGGTGATCTGCTGCAGACCGAGGGGGATCGAAGGATTCACCTGGCGGGGCGGCGTCGGGGTCGAATTGATGTGCTGGATGGCGATGGCTACCGGGGAATCACCGTCATAGGGCGGTTTTCCGGTCAGCATTTCATACATCACTACGCCCAGAGAATACAGGTCCGACCGGGCGTCCACCTGGGACCCCTTTGCCTGCTCCGGGGAGATATAATGGACGGACCCCAGCGCCTCCCTGGTCAGCGTATTCTGGGAGGAACTGAGCCGCGCGATCCCGAAATCAGCGACCTTTACGCTGCCGTCCTTCAGGATCATGATATTGTGAGGTTTGATGTCCCGATGGACGATCCCTCTGGAATGGGCGTGCTCGATGGCCTTGGCGATCTGGGTGGCAAAATGTAGCGCCTCCCGCCAGGACAGCGCGCCCCTCTGCTGCATATACTGCTTGAGGGTCAGCCCGTCGATCAGTTCCATGACGATATAGTCCGCTTCGCCGGAATGGTTCACGTCATAGACGGCCACGATATTGGCGTGGGAGAGCATCGCGACGGCCTGGCTTTCGGCATGGAACCGCCGCCGGAAATCCTCGTCGCGGCTGAGTTCTTCCTTGAGGATCTTCACCGCCACATACCGGTTGAGCCGGTGATCCATGGCCCGATAGACCACGGCCATGCCGCCCCGGCCGATTTCCTCCAGTATTTCATAACGGCCGTCCAGCAGGCGACCTATGAATTTATCCATAACACCGCTCCTAGCAATGATAATTTCTAACAGGAATCAATAGCGCACAAGTACCGCAGTCACGTTGTCCGGGGCGCCGCGCTTCTTCGCTATATCGATGAGCCGCTGGCAGATCTCCGTTCCGTCTCCGCCCAGCCCCACCTCGTAGAGCATCTCCGGACGGGTGACCAGATTGGAAAGGCCGTCCGAGCAGAGCAGCAGCGTATCCCCCGGATCCAGCCGCAGGAAGAAGCAGTCGCATTCCACGTTTTCTTCCGTCCCCACCGCCCGGGTGATCAGGTTCCGGTTGGGATGGATCCGGGCCTCTTCCTCCGTGATCTGTCCTCTGGCGACCATCAGGCCGACCACAGAGTGATCCTCCGTGATCTGGGTGATCTCGTCCCCGGAAATGCAGTAGCACCGGCTGTCTCCCACATTTACGATATAGGAATCGCCCTTCTGAAGATACACCGCCACCAGGGTCGTGCCCATCCCCTTGAAGTCGGGACTGACCTGGGATTGCTCATACACAGCCCGGTTGGCGCTCTTCACCGCGTTGACCAGCATGGAAACGATTTCAGACTGGATCATCCCCGCTCGGGAGGAATGCTCCAGATCCTGAAGGAACACTTCCGAAGCCAGACGAGAGGCGACATCTCCGGATTTCCCGCCGCCCATGCCGTCGCAGACCACCGCCACATGGCGGTCGTCCGCCAAGTGGAGATAGCGGAAATAATCCTGATTCTGTTTGCGGATCAGCCCGCAATCTGTTGCGCCACAAATTTCCATAGTATCACCTCTTGCGGTCAATGCTCCCCGAGCAGCTGTTTTCTGCGCAGCTGCCCACAGGATGCGTCAATGTCCCCGCCCAGGCTCCTGCGAACCGTGGCGGTGATCCCGGAACGCTCCAGGATCTGCTGAAACCGGCAGATATTCTCCCGGGAGGAGGGTTTGAGCGGGCTCTCCTCCACATTGTTCAGCGGGATCATATTCACATGGGCTCCCATTCCGGCGAGTTTCTTCGCCAGAAGTTCTCCATGCCAGCGGGTATCGTTCACGCCGTCGATCATGGCGTACTCAAAGGAGATCCGTCTGCCGGTCTCGGCAAAATACCGCCGGCAGGTCTCCAGCAGCTTGTCCACGCCGCAGCTCCGGTTCACCGGCATGATCCGGTTTCTCGTCTCATCGTCCGGCGCGTGAAGCGACACTGATAAAGTTAATTGTAAATGAAGGGATGCCAGTTTGTCAATTCTTTCTGTCAGTCCGCAGGTAGAAAGCGAAATATGCCGCATGCTGATGTTCATGCCGTCCGGATGATTGACCAGCTCCAGAAACCGGATCACAGCGTCATAATTATCCAGCGGTTCCCCGATCCCCATCAGGACAATATGGGATACCGGCTGCCCGCTGTCAATCTGGGTAAAAAGCACCTGATCCAGGATCTCCCCGGCGGTGAGACGCCGGACAAGTCCTCCGAGGGTAGAGGCGCAGAACGCGCACCCCATGGCGCAGCCCACCTCCGAGGACACACAGACCGTATTTCCGTATTTGTACCGCATCAGGACCGTCTCCACGCAGTTTCCGTCCTTCATCCGCCACAGATACTTGATGGTCCCGTCCTTTTTGCTCTCCTGCTTCCGCACAACCTCGGGCGAGGAGATCTCATACTGCTCCGACAGCCGGAGTCTGAGATCTTTGGAGAGATTCGTCATCTCGTCAAAGGACCTTGCCCCCCGGTGAAGCCAGGTAAAGACCTGTTTGGCGCGGAATTTCTGCAGTCCCAGTTCTTTGAAATCCTGTTCCAGTTCCGCCGGATTCATGGATTTGATGTCTTTCATGCCTGTTTCTCCATCCTGCAAAGGAAGAACCCGTCACAATCGTCGATCCCCTGGTAGAGGGTCAGCATCCCGGTCTCCTGCTCCTTCAGAGGCTCCGGGAGAACCAGTGTCCGTCTGTGAAAGTCCCTGTGTGTCTGTAAAAAGTCCTGAACGACCGCCTCGTTCTCCCGGCGGAGAATGGTGCAGGTGCTGTAGAGCAGCGTCCCGCCGGGGCTTACGTACGCTCCCGCCTGCTCCAGGATCCTTAACTGAAGCGCCGGGAGCGCCTCCGTCTCCCGGAGGTCCCGATATCGGATCTCCGGCTTCTTCCGGATCACACCCAGGCCGGAACAGGGCACATCCGCGATCACTGCGTCAAAGGCGCCGGCCCACTCCGGGCGGAAGATGGATGCGTCGTTCTCCTCCTCGGAGATGATCGCCGCGCCCAGCCTCCGGGTTGCCGCCTGGATCTGGGGCAGCTTTCCGGCATGGACGTCGCAGGCGGTGATCTGTCCGCGGTTGCCCATGATCTGCGCCGCCGCAACGGATTTTCCGCCGGGCGCCGCACAGAGGTCCAGCACCTTCATCCCGGGCTGCAGTCCCATGGCAAGGACGGAAAGCCGGGCCGCGGCGTCCTGGACCTGGAACATGCCCCTTTGGAAGCTGGGAAGCCGTTCCAGGCTGCCCGTGCCCCGCAGCAGATAGCAGTGCTCCAGCCACGGGTGTCCGGATACCGTGACCGATTCCTCCTGCCAGGCCTGCAGCAGTTCCTCCTCCCCGCACCGCAGGGGGTTCCACTGGGCGCAGGTCTCCGGCTGGCTGTTGTCCGCCTCCAGGATCTTCCCCAACCGTTTTCCCACGGATTCCTTCATCAGATCCACCAGCTCCGCCGGATGGCTGTACCGGACAGCATAGTCCTTCGGCATCTCCAGTTCCGCTTTCCGGCGGCTGAGGTTCCGCAGCAGACCGTTGCACAGTCCGGCCTCCTGGGGGGATCGCTGCTTTTTTGCCTGTTCCACCGCCTCGTTCACCGCGGCGGAATCCGGCACCCGGTCCAGGAACAGAATCTGGTACGCCCCCAGCCGCAGGATGTCCCGCAGGACGGGGTTCAGCTTCCGGCGGCCCGTGAGCAGGCCGTCGATATAGTGGTCCAGCAGCGCCCGGTTCTGCAGCACGCCGCAGCACAGCGTCGTACAGAGGGCCGCGTCTCTGGCGTCCAGATCCGCCCGGGCAATGAGATCCTTGAGCACCGCGTCAGACCAGGCGTTTTTCCGTCGGCAGGCGGTCAGCGCTTCAAGGGCTGTGGTTCTGGGCATATCATCGCTCCTCAGTCCATGGTGATGGGATGGCCCCGGAGATAGTCGGCGCAGCGCATCCGCTTGCCGCCCTGGGCCTGGATCTCCTCCACCAGCATCACATGTCCGCCGCCGCAGGCGATCTCCAGGCCCTTTTTGGTGATGGCAACCGGGCTGCCGTCGGGCTTATCCGTCGTCTTGTCCGTGGACCGGACCGCGAACACCTTGCACAGTTTCCCGCCCAGCTCCATGGTGGCCACCGGCCAGGGGATCATGCCGCGCACATGGCAGGAAATCTCCCGGGGCGTTCTGCTCCAGTCGATGGGCGCCATATCCTTGGTGAGCATGGGCGCGTAGGTGGCTTCCGCCGGGTCCTGGGGCGTGCGGCGGGCCGTTCCGTTTTCGATGGCGGATACCGTCCTGCTCAGCAGGGCGGCGCCGGCTTCCGCCAGCTTTTCCGTCAGTGTGGCGGTGGTATCCGTATCCTCGATCGGCACCACCGTCCGATCGATCATATCTCCCTCGTCCATACCGGCGGAAAGATACATGGCCGTGACGCCGGTCTCCGTTTCCCCGTTGAGGATGCTCCACTGGATCGGGCCTGCGCCCCGGAGCTTCGGCAGGAGGCTGGCGTGGATGTTGATGCAGCCGTATTTTGGAATATCCAATACCCGCTGGGGCAGGATCTTCCCATAGGCCACCACGCAGATCAGATCCGGCGCAAGCCGCTCCAGTTCAGCCGCGACCCCGTCGTCCCGGAAGGAAAGCGGCTGAATCACAGGAAGGCCATGGGCCGCGGCCAGTTCCTTTACCGGGGAAGCCGTCAGCTTCATGCCCCGGTTCTTGGGCGTGTCGATCTTGGTGTAGACGGCAGCAATCTCATGTCCGTCTTTGATGATCCGCTCCAGACAGACCGCCGCGATCTCCGGCGTTCCCATATAGACAATTCTCACGCCTGCTCCCCCTCAGCTTCCATCTCCTCCATGGCCGCCTCGTCCAGCGCATCGAGCTCCTCCTGGGTCATGATGTGGTCCGCCCGGTCCGTAAAGAGGATCCCGTCGAGATGCTCGCACTCGTGCATGAAGCAGCGTCCGATCAGGCCGGAGGCCGTCTCCTCAAAGGGTTCCCCATTCCGGTCCACCGCACGGACTGTCACCGTCATGGGCCGGGTCACCTCGCCCCAGACGCCGGGCAGGCTGAGGCAGCCCTCCGGGCCGGTCTGCTCCCCCTCCGTGGCAATGATCTCCGGGTTGATCAGTTCCAGGATCGACCCGTCCTCCCGCTCGATCACCACCATCCGCCGCAGGATCCCGACCTGCGGCGCGGCCAGGCCTACGCCTCCGGATTCTTTCAGGGTCTCGATCATGTCGTCGAGCATCTTGTGGATCCGCTCGTTGAATACCGTCACAGGACGGGAATGCTTCCGCAGGGCCTCTTCATCGTGTTCCGTGGTCAAAATCGTTCTCAGTGCCATATTCGTTCCTCCGTATTCAGCTCAGGGGATTGACATCCACACAGGCTGTGATATGTCCGCTGCGCCGGTCTCCCGCAAACCATTTAAGCAGGGAGGACAGCAGCGAGCGCAGTTCTTTCGTGTTTTTTGCCAGGATGGTCAGCCGGTAGTGATACCGGTTCATCACCCGCACCACCGGCGCGGGCGCAGGGCCCATCACAAGGATCCGCTGATCCCGGAAGGTCTCCTCCCGCAGGCCCTGATTGAGCGCCTGCCGGAACAGGAAGGCCCCGTCCGCAACTTCATTTTCAAATACGCCGAAAAACTTCACCTGAAGCACGTCGGCATAGGGCGGGCAATACCGAAGCTCGCGCAGGGAGAGCTCTGAACGGTAGAAGGCGTCATAGTCCTGGCAGGCAGCCTGGAGAAGCACCTGGTTCTCCGGCGTCATGGTCTGGATCACAGCTCTGCCCCTGGCGCTTCCCCGGCCGGCGCGGCCCACCACCTGAGTGATCTTGGAAAAGGTGTTCTCGGCGGCGCGGAAATCATCGGTATACAGGGAGCTGTCCCCGTCCAGCACCCCCACCAGCGTCACATTGGGAAAGTTGAGGCCCTTTGTGACCATCTGGGTCCCGATCATCACCGGGATCTTTTCCTCCTGAAACCGGGAGAGGATTTTGTCGTGGGGATTCGTGGCGCTGACGGTATCCGCGTCCATCCGGATCGTCTCGATCCAGGGCCAGGCCGCCCTGACCTCCTCCTCCACCTTCTGGGTGCCGGTGCCTACCTGGCGGTATGTGCTGCCGCACACGGGGCACTCCCCGGTGGCAGGCTCGGAATAGCCGCAGTAGTGGCACATGAGCCGGCGGTTGGCAGAGTGATAGGTCAGACTCACAGAGCATCGGGAACAGGACGGCACGTGACCGCAGACAGGGCACAGTACCGTCCGGCTGCTTCCCCGCCGGTTCAGATAGAGGATGGTCTGCTGTCCGGTTTTGAAGTTCTGTTCCATCTCCTCCCGCAGGCGCTGGGAAAGGATGGAATTGTTGCCGCTTTTCAGCTCCTCTTTCATGTCGCAGATCACGACCTCCGGCAGCTCTCTGCCGCCGAACCGGTCGGAGAGCGTCAGAAGCCGGTACACGCCTGTTTTCGCGTGATACATGGATTCCAGGCTGGGGGTCGCCGATCCCAGCACCACCGCCGCCTTCTCCCGGATCCCGCGCCAAATGGCAACCTCCCGGGCATGATAACGGGGATTCATCTCGGATTTGTAGGAGTGTTCATGCTCCTCGTCCACTACGATGAGGCCAAGATCCTTCAGGGGGGCAAATACCGCCGAACGGGTTCCCACCACTACAGTTGCCTTCCCTGTTCGGACACGCTTCCATTCGTCATAGCGCTGTCCCACCTGCAGAGCGCTGTGCAGCACTGCCACCTGCGGGCCGAACTGCGCCGCAAAGGTCTTGATGAGCTGAGGTGTCAGGGCGATCTCCGGCACAAGGACCAGGGCGCTTTTTCCCCGCTTCAGGCATTCTTCGATCAGCCGCAGATACACGGCTGTCTTGCCGCTTCCTGTGACGCCGTAGAGCAGGCTCACCTGCCCGCCGGGATCCATGGTGTCCCGAATCGCTTCAAATGCAGTCTGCTGCTCCTCGTTGAGGCGGATCTCCGCCGGAGCGTAGGCCATATCCATCTGCGGGCTCCGAAACAGTTCCCGATGACTCAGCTCCACATATCCGGCTTTTACCAGCGCCTGGATGGATGACATCGGCGCGCCTGTGAAATACCGCAGCTCCTTGACCGAGCAGCTGCCCAGCACCGCAAGCATCTCCAGAACGGATTTCTGCAGCGGAGCTCGCTTTTTGGTCTTTGCGAAGGCGGCCGCCTCCTCGGAATCCACCGCCAGCGTGGCGATTTGTTCCGTTTTATCCGTCGCGTTGCGGATCAGGGTTTCCTCCGAGATGGCCATGTTTTTCCGGATCAGCTGCTTGAGGCCTTTGTCCAGTGTTTCTTCCGGCAGGGTGCGCTTCAGCACAGACGTCTCCGCCTGCCCGCCGAAGTCCCGCAGAAGCTGCGCCACCGCAAGAGCCTCCGGCGCCCGTTTCAGCTTCTCCGCCAGATCTGCAGACTGTCCCAGCGCCGTCAGGACCACTTTCCCCCGGGCGTGGAACCACAGTCCCGCCGGAAGCATGGCCCGGGCCGCGTCAAAAAACGTGCAGAAATACCGTTCCCGCAGGAAAGCCGCCAGATACAGCATGTTCTGATCCAGCACCGGCTCCTCGTCCAGAACCGCCTCGATGGTTTTCAGTTGCTTCTCCGCCGGGGAGTCCTCCAGAAAAAGCACCAATCCCTCCGTGCGGCGGTTGCCCTTCCCAAATGGGACCGTCACCCGCATGCCGGGGCGGATCCGGCCGATGAGGCTCTCCGGGATCCGATAGTCGTAGGGTTTGTCGATGGCATACACAGCGGCAGCCACGACGATTTTCGCGATGTTCAACAGGCTGCCTCCTTCCCATACGGACAAAAGCCTCCCGCCACAGCCCGAAAAAGGGGGCCGGGCGCGAGGCACGGCGGTATCCCGCCGATCCGGTTCAGCGCATATATTCTTCCTTCACGTCCGCGGTGATGAGACCGTCGGCGATCTCATCAATGGCCTGGGACACAGGCTTCTTTTCCAGCGGAACCTTGAATTCCTCCGCCTCGATGGCCACCTGACGGGCCCGGCGCGCAATCACATTCACCAGCAGATACCGGCTGGGCACACTCTCCAGCATTTTCGGTACCGGGGGATACAGCATCATAACGATTCCTCCAAATTCAGCAAATTCATATTTCTACGGGTACGATAACCCTCCGCGGATAGGATGGTATTGATTCTCTCCACCACGCACTCCGGCGGCGCCTCAGATACCACGATATAGTCGTATTGTTCCGCCTGGGTGTATTCCCAGCGGGCCTGCTTCAGCCGCTTCTGAATGTCCTCCTCCGAGGTGTCTCCGCGGCTGCGGAGCCTGCGCTCCAGCTCCCCCCAGGAGGGAGCGACCAGGAAGATCAGGATCGCCTCCGGCGTCTGGGCCTTGACCTGCAGTCCGCCCTGGACCTCAATGTCCAGGATCACGTCTTCTCCTGCCGCCAGATGCTCCTCCACCGGCGTCTTGGGCGTTCCGTAGAGATTGCCGGAATACTCGGCGTGCTCATAGAAGTAGCCTTCGTCCACCAGCTTCAGGAATTCCTCCCGGGTCTTGAACCGGTAGGTGACCCCCTCCTCGTCGGTGGGCCGCATGGCCCGGGTCGTGGCGGATACGGAAAAATACATCTCCGGATTTGCCTTCCGGACTCCGGTGACCGCGGTGGTTTTGCCCACCCCGGAGGGCCCGGATATCACAAGCAGTCTTCCGCGCTTCATCCTTCTTCCTCCTCTTCCTCATTCCAGGAAAAACCTGCCCGGCGGGCAATGACCTCCGGACTGAGCCCGGACAGGATCACATGATCCGTATCCATGACCAGTACCGCTTTGGTCTTCCGCCCGCAGCTGGCATCAATGAGCATCGCCCGTTCTCTCGCCTCCTGAACCAGGCGCTTGATCGGCGCCGCGTCGGGCGACACCACCGTCAGCAGCCGGTCCGCGGAGATCATATTGCCAAAGCCGATGTTGATGAGTGTCATAGGCGGCTCCTATTCGATGTTCTGGATCTGTTCCCGGATCTTCTCCAGACCGGATTTTATGTCAACCACCGTCCGGGCCTGCTCCACATCGCTGCCCTTGGAGCCGATGGTGTTGGCCTCCCGGTTCATCTCCTGCATCAGAAAGTCCAGCTTGCGCCCGATCACGCCGCCGCCCTCGAGCATGGAGCAGAACTGATCCACATGGCTGCGGAGCCGGACGGTCTCCTCATCCACCGCCACCTTATCCGCGTAGATCGCCGCTTCCTGGATGATCCTCGCCTCGTCGATGGCGGTGTTCTCCAGCACCTCCCGCATTTTCGCAGTAAGCCGCTCCTGATAGGCCGCCACCGTCACCGGGCTGCGGGCCTCCACCTTCGCCACCAGCGCGAGGATATCCTCGGATTTGGACAGGAGATCCTGCCGGAGGGCCTCCCCCTCCCGGGTCCGCATCTCGTCAAAGGCGGCGAGCGCCTGGGAAACCACGCCCAGGATCGCCTCCCGGACCTCCTGTTCGTCCTCCTCCTGCTTTTCCATCAGGAACACGTCACTGAATCGGGAAAGAGAACTGACCGAGATGTCGTCCTGGACGCCATAGTCCCGGGCGATCTGACGCAGCGCGGAAAGATATCCCTCCACGACAGGCGTATTCAGGGTGATCCGGATATTGCCGGCACCGGCAGAGTTGACCGTGATATACACATCCACCTTGCCCCGGGAGATCGTCTTCTGGACCAGACTCTTTACAGCCTCTTCCGCAAAGGAATAGACCCGCGGCAGCTTCACGCCGCAATCCAGATACCGGTTGTTGACAGATTTGATCTCCACGGAGATTTCGCCGCCGGAGAAGCTCCCCTGGGCCCTGCCGTAGCCGGTCATGCTTTTTATCAAAACAATCACCCTCTCAATCTGAAGTATTATATCAGATTATTTCCCGTTTTGCAAGGTTTCCGTCCGTCAGTGCGTCGCTTTGTTCACATATTCCGGGCGTAGCTTGGAATACACGATTTTCTGGGCATGATACAGTCCGCTGTAGCCTGAGAGCATATAGCTCACGGCGATGGTCAGCGCGTAAAGAGGCAGTCCTTTGCCGCCAAACAGCTCGTAGGCCAGGAGGATGGAGGTCAGGGGGCAGTTGGTGACGCCGCAGAACACCGAAACGAGTCCGGCTGCCGCCGCAAAGGATGCCGGCAGTCCCATCAGAGACCCGTAAAAGCAGCCGAATGTGGCGCCGCAGAAAAACGCAGGCACGATCTCGCCGCCCTTGAATCCTGCCGCCAGCGTCAGTCCCGTCAGCAGCATCTTGATGACAAAGGCCTCCGGCCGGGCCTGTCCGTTGAGGGCATCCTGGATCACCGAAACGCCGGCGCCGCCGTATTGCCGGCCCAGCAGCAGGCTCAGTCCCAGTACGAGCGCGCCGCCGACAGCCGCCCGCAGATACGGATTGCCAGTCAGTCTCTCATAAAACTTCGGCGCAGTGTGCATGACCGCACAGAACAGGATCGCCACCAGCGCAAACAGGATCCCCAGTCCCACCAGCTGCACCAGGACCACCGGGCTCAGCTCCGGCACGCCCTCCACCCGGAAGGCCGTGGGCGCCACGCCCAGCATCAGGGCCACCTGCTGGGCGATCAGAGCCGAGAGCACACAGGGCACGATCGCGGAGTAGTACATCACACCGACACTGACCACCTCCATGGCCATGATCGCCGCCGCCAGCGGCGTCCCGAACAGCGCGGAAAAGCCTGCGGCCATGCCGCACATGGTGATGATCCGGTCGTCCTTCTCGTCCAGCCGGAGCAGCCGGCCGATGAAGTTGGACATGGAGCCGCCCAGCTGCAGCGCCGCGCCCTCCCGGCCTGCGCTTCCGCCGGCAAAGTGGGTCAGTACCGTGCCGAAAAAGATCAGCGGGGCCGTGCGGATCCGAAGGATCCGGCCCTCTCTCACCGCGCCGATGATGTATTCGGTTCCCTTGTCGTCGCTCATGCCGGTCACGTAGTAAGCCGCCACTATGATCACACCGGCGGCCGGCAGAAGAAACACCGGCCAGCCATGGGATTCCCGGAACGCCGTTGCCCGGTCGATGCACATATGGAACAGGGATCCGGCCAGTCCCACAGCGACCCCCACCAGCAGTGCGAACAGCACCCACTTGAGCAGCGTCACACCGTATTCCCGCCAGTGAGTCACATGACCCGTGACGTACGCTTTGAACGCATCAACATGCTTTTTCAACACTTCAATCCTTTCTGTTCATTCAAGTCCATAAACAGGCCTTACTCCATACATCAGGAAAACCCCGCTGTCTTCGGGACAGCGGGGAGTTTTCCGTTTTGTCATACCTTGGGCTGGGAGATCCCCACAATGTCCACATGGACCGCCGCGACCTTCATACCGGTCATGGATTCCACGGCGCTGATCACATTCTCCTGTACATTGGCGGCCACAACGGGGATTTCGTAGCCGTAGGTGGAGATCACAAAGCATTCCACCGTGACCACGTCGCCCTCGATGGTGAGCTTCACGCCCTTGGACATATTCTTCTTTCCCAGCATCTCTTTGAGATCCGCAGTAAAGCTGGAGGACAGGCCAAAGACGCCCTCCACCTCGCTGACTGCAAGCGCAGCAATGGCCGCGACAACTTCCTCGGAAATATTGATGGTGCCCTTTTCGTCGGGCTGCACCACATAGTCTTTTGCATCGCTCATTGAAATTGCCTCCAGTCCCGGACCGCAGGCTCTGCCGTCCGTCATTTCCTTCTCATTGTATCATATTTTCCGGAAAATACAATCACTTGACCTCAATTATTTTCAGTTGGGACGGGGTATAGTCGCTCTGGGTGGTAACGATGTCGCAGATCTGCGCCACGGATTCCGCGGTCAGGCCCTCTTCCGGCGCCGCCACCGCCACCGAGATCGCGCCGTCGCTCATATAGGCCACGCAGTCCTCATATCCTTTCGCAATGACGAGGCCCTCGATCTCCGCCTCCTGCAGCGCTGTGGACACCATCTCCTCCAGCCGGACCGATGCGGCGGAGGCGGCGGTCTCATCCGCGCCGGTCTCATAGGCGATCGTCTCCTGCAGCAGATCCGCCGCGCTGTCTCTGGATTCCTGTCTTGCCATGCGGATCGCCGCGAAATAATCCGTCATGGAGGTGTCCGTGTCCGCTTCGGTCAAAACGGCGTCATAGGCCGTCTCGTCCAGAACCACCACATCCTCCGTCAGTGCGTCCACGCTCTTCGTCTGGCCATCCTCCGGAGCGTCCGCCTCCCGGGCCGCCTCCGCCAGGAGTTTTGTGTCCAGCGTATCGGCCAGCTCTGCCGGTCCGGAGGCCGTCTTTGCCTCCGCTGCGTCCCCTGTCTGATTGTAGGACCAGTTCAGATAGATTCCGGCGCAGAGGAAGAGCGCCACCACCGCCACTACTGCATTCCGTTTCCAAAGCCTTGCCTGCATAATATCCTCCTTAAGCTGATTTTAATACTGTGATTCGGTCCATGCCGAGTCCCGTGAGATCCGACAGCGCCTCCTTGATCGCCAGCGCAACGCCCGGACTGTCTCCGCCGGGACATACCGCCACGGCGCCCCGGAACCCTGGGCGGCTTTCTGTCACCGTCACCGGAAGGTCGTCTCCGCTCCGCCGCTGGATCACAGCACCGGTTTCTGTCTGCTCCGTATCCTGACCACGGGCTTCCTTCCGCTCCATGAGGTATTCCCGGCGCCCGTCGTTCTCCAGCGTCAGAAGGATCCTCACCGGCCCGGCACCCCGGATCTCCGACAGAAGCATCTCCGTGTCCCGGGTGAACTGTTCCAGATCAAACGCTCCTGCTTCGGAGGGCTCTGTTGTCTCTGTACGCTCCACCGCAGTCTCCCGTCCGCCAGTCGGGAGCAGCAGCAGGATCGTCCCCAGGGCCAGGATCAGCGCCGGATACCGGAACCTTCTGAATTTCTCCCAAATATGTCTCCAATCCATTGTCACATACCCCACCACTCCTGTCTCTCCTCCGGGATCCCGAGCTTCTCCGCAATGTCCGCTGCAAGCGCCGCCTTCTGGGACTGCGTGGGACTGCCGCGGATCCGGACGCTCCAGGGCACCGGGTAATAGTCGCTGATCCGCATCTCCACCTCCGCCTCAACCAAAAGGCCAAGCTCCCCGGCCTTGTCCAATATATATGCTTCCGCCTGCCCGGATATGAGCGAGGACAGCAGCCGGTTCGTCTCTGCGGAGAAGGACTCGGCAGCCAGCGGATCATAGCTGCCCATTTTCGCCACCTCCGCCGCCGCCCGGACGGGATCCGCCGAAGCGATTGGCCGGAACAGGGCCAGCAACAGCAGCAGGCCGGTACCGAGCCTGGCGGCAGCGCCTGCGCTCCCCTCCGGCGCCATACGACGGATCATGGCGCACAGGATCGACGCCGCAGTCAGCCGGATCAGATAGGTCCGGATCATATCACACTCACCTTCATAAAACACACGCAGGCCACCATCAGGACCGCCGCGCAGGCCCCCACCAGTCCCGTCAGCAGTCCCATGGCTCCGGCCATGGCGCCGATGAGCGCAGACAGTTCCTTCTCTCCCGCGGCCCCCGCTGCGGCGGCCGTGAGCTTGAGCATCAGGTACTGACACCCCGTCTCCAGAAAGGGAAGCACGCTCACCGCAAGCACCCCCAAAAGGCCGAACACCCCGAGTCCGCCCCGCAGGACAGACGCACTGACCAGCAGGGTTTCCGAGGCGTCGGCCACCATACTGCCCACCACCGGGACTGCGGAGGATATGGTGAGCTTGGCCGCTTTCACTGCTGCGCTGTCCACGCTGCCGCCGACCACGCCCGTCAGCGAAAGATAGGCCGTGAAGCCGAGCACACCGAACTTCATCAGGCTGGTCATGCCCTGCCGCAGAAGGTCTGCCGCCGGCTTCAGCGTACCGCCTTCGACAGCGCTGTCGGCTACGGACAGGGCCATATAGCAGGCGGTGCCGGGAACGATCAGCCGCTGGGCCGCTCGCGTCAGAATCCCGCAGATCAGGACCGTGACCCCGTAGAGCGTGCCGGACGTCCCCGCCGCGCCGGTTGCCGCAGTCAGGGTGGCAAGTCCGGAGAAAAGGAATCCGGAAAAGGCCGCCATGGCGTCTACCGTGTCCGCCGCCTGCGAAAAAAAGCCGGATATCCGGCCGGCGCAGATTCCTCCGACAGCCAGCGCGCCCGCCAGCGATACCGCCCGCCCTGAAAGGGACCCGCCGGTTCCCCGCACAACGGCCGTGAGAATCACCACCGCCAGGATCTGACAGCACAGAGCCATCCCGGTCCGGATCGCGCCTCCGCTCCGCTCCGCTGCCCGGGAAATGATCTGCAGGATCCCGGAGGAGAGATCCCCCGGATCCTTTTCAGACCGCCCCTCCATCAGTTCAGCCGCCGTCTCCGGCAGCGCCCTCTCCGCTTCGCCGGCATCCAGGAGTTCCTCCGCGCCGAACGCTCTGCCGGTCAGAAGCAGCAGGAGCATCCCAAGAAACAGCACCCGTCTCACAACAGGCCCTCCATCAGATCCAGCACGCTCTGCATCAGCGGCAGCAGCACATAAAAAGCCGCAATTCCGCAGGACAGCTTCAGCGCGCCTGCCATGGTCTTTTCCCCCGCGTCCTCACAGATGCTGCCCCCTGTCTCCGACAGGAAGCCAATGGCCATCGTCTTCACCACAGGCGCAACCAGGCCCCGGCTGAGTCCCGCCCGTTCCCGCAGGGATTCCGCAAAGGCCATCACAGGACGCATCAGTTCCAGCGCCAGCACCCCCATGGCCGCCAGCGCCGCGATCCCCACCAGAGATGCAAAGGCGGCGCTGTCCCGCCGGACCAGCATGGCCGCCAGTGCGCCGGCCACTGCCAGCGCCGCACATTTCCCGGCCGTTTCCATCAGAACTCAAACAGGGTTTTGACCAGATCAAACAGCGCCGCGATCCGCTGAACCAGGATCATCAGCACCACGATCAGTCCCGCCAGCGTGGTCATGGTGGCCTGCTCCTCCCGACCGGAGCGGACCAGTACCTGGTTCAGGATGGAAACGATGATCCCCACTGCGGCTATTTTGAAAACAAGGTCAATGTCCATATGTACTCCTTCACAGCAGGATGATGATCCATGCAAGCCCCGCGCATACCGACGCCGTCATGGAGGCTTTTGCGCGGCGCCGCAGGTTTTCCTCCGATTCCCGGATCAGGTGCTCCAGCCTGCTCTGATAGAGCTTCAGCGCCCGGGCCTGTCCCTCCGGGTCATACCGGCCCAGGCAGCCTCCCACCTCCAGGATCAGGCCCCGCTCCTCCGGGCCGAACAGCTCCGGGTCCTGCTCCATCCGGATCTTCAGCGCTGTCCTCGGGGAGCGCCCGGAGACGGCCGCCATCTCAAAGGCCGCGCCCTCCAGAAACCGGCCCACCTCCCCGTCCAGCCGTTTCCCCACCGTTTCAAACAGCTCCGCCACGGTGGGCATCCCGATCTCCATCTCTGCCCGCATCCACTCCAGCGCCAGACGGAGCTGCCGCCTGATCCGGAGCGTCCGGTGCATTCCCTGCCGCGCCGCCCATCCGCACATGGCGGACGCCAGCGTCACCAGGCAGGCCCCCAGCGCCTTCCACATATCCATCCAGCCTTTCCCATTCGTAGATTCCCGGTGCCCGGATCGTGACGCCCCACCGGAACACCCCGTCCCGCAGCAGCATCCTGCCCCGGGCGCTCCGGGACAGGGCTCCGACCCCGTCTGCGTGGACCGTGGCGAACACCGCCACCCCGCGCCGCGCGGCATCCGCCGCCAGATGCACCTCCTCCGGCCCGGACAGCTCGTCCACCGCCAGAATCTGGGGGTTCATCACCCGGATCAGAAGCGGGATCGCCTGAATCTTCGGGCAGCCGGTGAGTACATCCGTGCAAGGCCCCAGATCCATCTGTTTCCCGCCTTCTCCGCAGCCGGAGAGCTCCCGCCGTTCATCCGCCACGCTGACCCGAAAGCCCCGTTCGCTGACTGCCCGGACCAGGTCCCGGAGGAACGTGGTCTTTCCCCTCCCAGGAGGAGAAACGATCAGCCCGGACTCCACCCTTCCGTTCCCGGTGATCCGCCGCGCCGTATCCTCCGCAATTCCCCGCCGCTCCCTGGCGATCCGGATGGCAGCAGAGCCGATCTTTTTCAGCCCGGTCAGCTTCCCGTCCCGGATCAGCGCTTCTCCGCACAGTCCCATCCGGCATCCGTCCTCCAGCGGCAGATACAATCCGGATTCCTCCAGCCGCAGGGCGTTGGGGGAAAACCCCGTGGCCCGGTCCAGAAGCTCCCGGAGCAGCCTGTCCGTAACGGGATAAGGCCGTCCGTCCACCGGCAGCACCGCCTCCCCCCAGCTGTAGACCGCCTTCACCGGTCCCCCTCTCCGGAAGCGAAGCTCCTGGACCTCGTTCCGTCTTGCATTCTGCATCATGCCCCGCTGCAGATCCGGCGGCAGCGTCCGATCCAACACAAAGATCACCTCCGTTTCTCTGCCATACAGACTATGCCTCTCCGGGGGCAACTATGCAAAAAGAGCGCCGCTTCCGAAGAAGCAGCGCTCTCGTGTTGTATTAAATCAGGCGGCTTTGCTGTCCGCCTTGCCGGGCTTCCATCTGCGCAGCCGCACCCAGATGTTTCCGGAGATGCAGACCGAGGAGAAGCAGCCCGCCAGCACGCCCACAAACAGGGGCCAGCAGAAATTGCGGATGGAGGTCACGCCCATGATCAGCACCATGGTGATGGTGAGGAGCGTGGTGATGGTGGTGTTGATGGAACGGGTCATGGTCTGCCAGATGCTCCGATCCATGACCTCGCCGAAGTCCGCCTTGGGGTTCGCCTTGGCGTTTTCCCGGGCCCGGTCAAAGACCACGATGGTGGCGTTGATGGAATAACCGAGGATCGTCAGCGCAGCGGCAATAAAGTTGATGTTGAAGGGGATCCGGAAGATGATATACGCGGAGAGCATCACCAGCAGGTCATGGCACAGGGCGCACACCGCCGCCAGACCGGACCGGAAATCGAACCGGATGCCGATATACACCAGCATGCACAGCACCGCGACCAGGGCGGAGATCACCGCGGAGTTCCGCAGATCCTCACTGACGGAGGCGGAGACGGAGCTGGAGGACACCACCGCAGCGTCCGGATAGGTCTCCTGGATCGCGTCGGTGAGCTGATTGCGGACGTCAACGTCCACAAACAGGGATTTGATGACCACCTGCGTTCCGGTGCTGCCGGAGGTGGTGACGGAGGAGAGCTTCCCCTCCAGGATCCCGGAAGCGAGGTCTTCCACCGCGCCGGTATCCACCTGCTGTCCCAGGTCGTAGGTCATGGTGACGCCGCCCAGGAAGTCCACGTCCATATTGAACAGGTTCAGGCCGAAGGGCAGGGTCACAAGTCCGACCACGCCGGTGACGACCAGGATGGCGGAAACGATGAGGAAAAGCTTAAAATGCCCGACAAAGCTGAATTCTTTATTTGCAAACATCTCAGTTCTCCTCCTTATCTGCAGATTTTGCGCCGTAGAGCGCAGGATTTGTGACCTTCATGGCCACAAGGGCCTTCATCATGAAGCGGCTCACAAACAGCATGACGATCATGCTCAGGACCACGCCGATAAACAGCGTCTTGGCAAAGCCCACCGTCGTGCCGGTGCCCAGCCACCAGAGCACCACAGCGGCGATGATGGTGGTCACATTGGAGTCGATGATGGCGCTCATGGCGTTTTTATAGCCCGCGTCGATGGCGGCCCGGATGGTCTTGCCGTTGCTGATCTCTTCCTTGATCCGCTCGAAGATGATCACGTTGGCGTCCACGGCCATACCGATGGTCAGGATGATACCGGCGATGCCGGGCAGGCTCAGGTTCAGCCGGGTCACAGAGACCACAACCATAAACAGCGTCGAGTAGAACAGCAGCGCGATGCTGGACACCAGGCCGGGAACGCGGTAGAACACGATCATAAACAGGATCACCAGGCAGATGCCGATGGCGCCCGCCAGGAGGGAGGTGGAAAGGCTTCTCTCACCCAGAGAGGCGCCGACGCTCTCCATCTTCACGTTCTCCAGCGCAAAGGGCAGCTTACCGGCGGAGATGATGTCCGCCAGATAGTTGGCGTACTCCGAGCCGGTGTCGGATCCCAGGGTGATGATGGCGGTATCGGAATCGATGCCCGTGTCCTTGAACTCGGAGCTGACCTGGGGCTGAGAGATCACGGTGTCGTCGAGATAAATGGCCACATAGTTCTCACCGCTCGCCTTGTTGGCGGCGTATTTGGTCATCTCCGTGAACTGCTGCTGACCCTCGCTGGTGAACTCCAGCACCACGTGCCACTGCTGCACGCCGGTCTCATCCACCGGGCTGTACTCCGCACGGGCGGCGGAAATGCCGGTGCCGGTGAGGACCATGCCGGTGCCTGCGGCCTCGTCATAATCGGAAGTACGGAACTCCACAACGGCTGTCGTGCCGATCTGGGCCGCGGCCTCCTCCGGGTTGTCCACCGCCGGGATATCCACCACGATCTGGTCATTTCCCTGCTTGGTGACGGTGGCCTCGGAATAGCCGAGGCTGTCCAGACGCTGCCGGAGCATGGTGATGGCGGCGCCCATTCCGTTAGTCACGTCGGACTCCGATGTGCCGGAGGGGATGACCGCCTCATAGGTGATCTCCGATCCGCCCACCAGATCCAGGCCCAGGGTGACGCCCTGCCGGAGACTGGGGATCTTCGTGAAGCCCAGATCCAGACCAAACGCCGCTGTGCAGGCCATCAGCACGATCAGCGCGATGACGATCACATAGGTGATGATACTCTTTTTCATGGTTTCTACTTGCCTCCTAAACCTACAAAGCCATCTTTCGGCTTTTTTCACATGTAGGATTCATTATATATGCAAAGATAGGTAAAGTCAATGAAAAACCGTCAGACTTTCAGCTCGATCTCCGCATTGTCCAGCAGTCCGGCGTACTTCTCCAGCACCGGGGCGACACACGCCGTCAGGAACTCGTCCACCTGCTCCGGGCACCGGCCGATATACCGGGAGGGCTCCAGATGGGCGGTGATCTCCTCCTTGGTCATGCCGAACATCGGGTCCGCCGCGATCAGGTCAATGAGATTGTTGGGCAGGCCCAGATCCTTGACGTTGCGGCCGGCCTCCAGAGAGTGGACCCGGATGGCCTCATGGAGCTCCTGCCGGTTGCCGCCCCGCTTCACCGCGTCCATCATGATGTTCTCGGTGGCCATGAAGGGCAGCTCCTCCAGGATGTGCTTCTCGATGACCTTGCTGTGGACCACCAGGCCGGAGGCCACGTTCTGATAGATCCCCAGGATCGCGTCCACCGCCAGGAACGCCTCCGGAACGCTCAGGCGCTTGTTGGCGGAATCGTCCAGCGTCCGCTCGAACCACTGGGTGGCGGCGGTGATCTGGGGATTCATCACATCAGCCA
The DNA here is from genome assembly GCA_902778525.1 of Oscillospiraceae bacterium. Taxonomy (GTDB): domain Bacteria; phylum Bacillota; class Clostridia; order Oscillospirales; family Oscillospiraceae; genus HGM13006. Next base: position 46,625 of record CACYXZ010000003.1, read on the forward strand.
TCACATAGCGCGCCAGGGCGCAGATCCGCTCGCAGCGCATGGGGTTGCGCTTGTAGGGCATGGCGGAGGAGCCGATCTGGTTCTTTTCAAAGGGCTCCTCGATCTCCTTCATGTGGGCCAGGAGCCGCATATCGTTGGCGAACTTGCTCGCCGACTGGGCGATCCCTGCCAGGGTGGAGATCACGCCGGAGTCCATCTTCCGGGAATAGGTCTGTCCGGAAACAGGAACCACGCCGTCAAAGCCCATCTCCGCGGCGATCTTTTCCTCCAGCGCCTTTACCTTCCCGTGGTCTCCGTCGAAGAGCTCCAGGAAGGATGCCTGGGTTCCGGTGGTTCCCTTGCTGCCCAGCAGCTTCAGGGTCCCCAGACGGAATTCCACTTCCTCCAGATCCATCAGAAGCTCGTTGATCCAAAGGGTGGCGCGCTTTCCCACGGTGGTGAGCTGGGCGGGCTGATAGTGGGTAAAGCCCAGGGTGGGCTCCGCCTTGCGCTCCGCTGCGAAGTCGGACAGGACCTTGATCACGTTCACAAGCCGCTTGCGGATCAGCTCCAGTCCCTCCCGCATGAGGATCACGTCGGTGTTGTCCCCCACATAGCAGGAGGTGGCGCCCAGATGGATGATCGGCATAGCCTTGGGACACTGCTGTCCGTAGGCGTGGACATGGGCCATCACGTCATGGCGGAGGCGCTTCTCCTCCTCCCGTGCCACATCGTAGTTGATATCGTCCTTGAATGCCTCCAGCTCATCGATCTGTTCCTGGGTGACCGGGAGACCGAGCTCCATTTCCGCCCGGGCCAGGGCGATCCAGAGCCGCCGCCATGTGGTGAACTTTTTGTGCTGAGAGAACAGGTAGAGCATCTCCGCGCTGGCATAGCGGGAGGAAAGAGGGCTCTCATATACGGAAGTACTGATAACGATCATTCCTTTCGATCCTGATTATGCACCGCAGCATTCTGCGGAAACAGATGACGATATATTATATCGTATTTCCCCGGGTTTTTCCAGACCTAATTTGCCTGTTTTCCGATAAAAAGAGCCAAAAACAGGGAAAGGATCCCTCTTCCTGCGGAAGAAGGATCCTGAATTGTTGTATTACCGGACCGTGGCCAGGAATTTCTCCAGCCGGTCCATGCCCTCCCTGATGTTCTCCATGGAGGTGGCATAGCTCCAGCGGACGTAGTTCGGCGCGTCAAAACCGCTGCCCGGCACCACCGCGACCAGCCCCTTTTCCAGAAGCAGCTGTGCGAACTTGTCACAGGTGTCGATGACCTCTCCGTCCACTTGGCGGCCCAGCACTTTGCTGATGTTCATCATGATGTAGAACGCGCCCTCCGGATTCAGGCAGGAAACCCCCTCGATGGCGTTGCAGCGCTGCACCATGTAATTGCGCCGTTCCTCAAAGGCCTGACGCATGGTCTCCACCGTGTCCTGAGGGCCGGTGAGCGCCTCCACCGCAGCCCACTGGGCCATGGTGGCGGGAGCGCCGGTGGAGTGGCTGACAAAGTTGGACATGACCTTGGTGATGGCCGCCGGCGCCAGAGAATATCCGATGCGCCAGCCGGTCATGGCATAGGATTTGGAAACGCCGTTGATGACGATGGTCCGCTCCTTCACATCCTCGCCCAGGGCGGCGATGGATACGAACTCCCGGCCGTCGTAGACCAGCTTATAGTAGATCTCATCGGCGATGATATAGATGTCGCGCTTGATGCACACGTCCGCCAGACCGCGAAGGTCCTCCTTGGTGTACATCATGCCGGTGGGATTGGAGGGACTGTTGAAGATGACGCACTTGGTCTTCTCGGTGATGGCCGCGTCCAGCTCCTCCGGGGTGAGCTTGAACTCATCGGTCTCCCGGGTCTGAGCCACCACGGGCACGCCGCCGCACATCAGAACGATCTCACTGTAGGAGACCCAGTAGGGGGCGGGAATGACCACCTCGTCGCCCGGGTCCACCAGTGCCCGCACCGCCAGATATACGTTGTGCTTTGCGCCGGAGGCGATCAGAACGTTCTCCGGCTGATAGTCAAGGCCGCAATCCTCTTTCATCCGATAGCACACCGCCCGTTTAAGCTCCACGATACCGGAAGCGGGCGTATATTTCGTCTTATTCTCGTGCAGCGCACGAATCCCCGCCTCTTTGATATTGTCTGGTGTGGGGAAGTCGGGCTCGCCTGCGCCGAAGCCCACCACGTCGATGCCCTGCGCTTTCATGCTCTTGTAGAGCGCGTCAATGGCCAGCGTGGAGGAGGCGTGTACGCCGGATGCAAGTTTGGATAGTGCTTTCATTCAGTTTCTCTCCTTACCTCGATACAAATGTCACATACAAGCAATCTATGCCACATTATATGTCAGTACCGCCAATAATGCAAGTATTTTTCTTTTGGTTTTCTGTTTTTCTTTCATTTTTGTCGTTTTAACCGAATTATAGCTTATTTTTTGCAAAATCCAAATTCAAATAATTCATTTTCACCAAATTGCATTGCAACGATTCTTTCATCTCGCCCCCTTCAATTCTCTTTTTGCATTTTTCCCTGCAAGCAAAAAACGGGCGCACCGCAAATACATCTTGCAGTACGCCCGGCAGGTTCAAATATGCTCACAAATCAGACGGCCCATTTCTCTGGTGCCGACAGGGTCTCCTTCTCCGGCGATGTCGGCCGTGTGCCAGCCCTCCGCCAGAACTGCGTCCACCGCAGTCTCGATGGCGTCCGCCTCCGCGGGAAGCTGGAAGGAATACCGCATCATCATGGCCACCGACAGGATCGTGGCGATGGGATTGGCCTTATCCTGGCCGGCAATGTCCGGTGCAGAGCCGTGGATGGGCTCATACAGGCCCGGGGCTGTGTCGCCGATGGAGGCCGAGGGCAGAAGGCCGATGGAGCCGGTCACCATGGAGGCCTCGTCGGAGAGGATGTCGCCGAACATGTTCTCCGTGACCACCACGTCAAACTGGCTGGGGTCCCGGACGATCTGCATGGCGGTGTTGTCCACCAGCATGTCCTCGTACTGCACGTCGGGATACTCCTCGGAAAGCCGGTGCATGACGCTGCGCCAAAGGCGGCTGGTCTCCAGCACGTTGGCCTTGTCCACGGAGGTGACCTTCTTCCGGCGCATGCGGGCCAGTTCAAAGGCCCGGCGGCCGATCCGCTCGATCTCCTTCTCGGAATAGGCCATCAGGTCCGTGCACTCCACGCCCCGGTCCTCGGTGTCGTACCGGTCCCGCTTGCCGAAATAGATGCCGCCGGTGAGTTCCCGGACCATCATCAGGTCGATACCCCTGGCGGTGGTCTCCGGCTTCAGGGGGGAGGCGTCCGCCAGCGCGGGCCGCAGGGTGGCGGGACGCAGATTCGCATAGAGTCCCAGCTCCTTTCGGATGGCCAGAAGACCCTGCTCCGGCCGGACCGCCCCGGCGCCCCACTTGGGTCCGCCTACAGCGCCAAGCAGCACCGCGTCGCAGGCCTTGCAGGCCTCTGTCGTTCCGTCGGGATAGGGCTTGCCGCAGGCGTCGATGGCGCATCCGCCCAGCAGCACGTCGGTATAGGTAAAGCTGTGGCCGAACTTCTCTCCGATCCGGTCCAGGACCTTTACGGCCTCGTTCACCACCTCGGGGCCGATGCCGTCGCCCCGGATCAATGCGATTTTAAAATCCATACTTCGTATCTCCTTACTCCGCCAGGCCCCGGGCCTTCAGGGAATTCAGCAGCCCGCCGGCGTTGATGATATCCTGAATAAAGGCCGGGAAGGCGGCGGCATGATAGGTCTGGCCCTTGGTCTCATTGACGATCTCGCCGCTGTCAAAATCCACAGACACCTTGTCCCCCGCTTCGATCCCCGCGGCCGCCTCCGGGCATTCCATGATGGGCAGGCCGATGTTGATGCAGTTGCGGTAGAAGATCCGGGCAAAGCTGGAGGCGATCACCACCGCGATGCCGCTGGCCTTGATGGCGATAGGGGCATGCTCCCGGGAGGAGCCGCAGCCGAAGTTCCAGTCCGCCACCATGATGTCCCCGGGCTGTACCCGCTTGGGAAATTCCGCGTCGATGTCCTCCATGCAGTGGGAGGCCAGGGCCGCGTGATCCGGCACGTTCAGATACCGTGCGGGAATGATCACGTCCGTGTCCACGTTGGAGCCGTATTTATGTACGTTGCCTGTAATTTTCATTGTAGTTCCTCCCCTCTCACAGATCGTCCGGCGTGCAGATGGTTCCCTTCACCGCGGAGGCCGCCGCCACCGCGGGAGAGGCCAGCACGACCTCGCTCTTCACATGGCCCATCCGGCCCACGAAGTTCCGGTTGGTGGTGGAGATGGCCCGCTCGCCCTCGTACAAGACGCCCATATGGCCGCCCAGGCAGGGGCCGCAGGTGGGCGTGGAGACCACTGCTCCGGCGTGGATGAACGTCTCCACCAGACCCTCCTTCAGGGCCTGCATATAGACCTCCTGGGTGGCGGGGATCACGATGCACCGGACATAGTCCGCCACATGGCGGCCCTCCAGCACCTTTGCGGCGATTCGCAGGTCGGAGATCCGGCCGTTGGTGCAGGAGCCGATGACGCACTGCTGAATCTCCATGCCCGATACTTCCTTCACCGTTCTGGTGTTGCTGGGCAGATGGGGCAGGGACACTGTGGGCTCGATGGCGGAGAGGTCGATCTCGATGGTCTTCTCGTATTCCGCGTCCGGATCCGCCTCGAAGACGGTATAGGGGCGGCTGACCCGGCCATTCATATAGGCCACAGTCTTTTCATCCACCGGGAAAATGCCGTTCTTGGCGCCGGCCTCGATGGCCATGTTGGCGATGGTGAACCGGTCGTCCATGGAAAGAGACGCGACGCCCGGTCCGGCAAACTCCATGGATTTGTAGAGGGCGCCGTCCACGCCGATTCGCCCGATGATGTGCAGGATCACATCCTTGCCGGAGACCCAGGGCCGAAGCTCCCCGGTCAGGTAAAACCGGATGGCGGAGGGCACCTTGAACCAGGCCCGGCCGGAGGCCATGCCCGCGCACATATCCGTGGAGCCGATGCCCGTGGAGAACGCGCCCAGGGCGCCGTAGGTGCAGGTATGGGAGTCTGCCCCGATGCAGCACTCGCCCGCCGCGATCAGTCCCTTTTCCGGCAGGAGGGCATGCTCGATGCCCATGGTGCCCACATCAAAGAAATTGGTGATCTGATGTTTTTTTGCGAAATTTCTGGCCTGCTGGCTGAGCTTGGCCGCGTTGATGTCTTTGCAGGGTGTGAAGTGGTCCAGAACGATGGCGATCTTGTCCCGGTCAAATACTTTGGTAAACCCGGCGTTTTCAAATTCCGTGATGGCCACCGGCGTGGTCACGTCGTTTCCCAGCACCAGGTCCAGCTTCGCCTCAATCAGCTCTCCGGGACAGACATAGTCCTTTCCCGCGTGGGCCGCCAGGATCTTCTGGGTCATGGTCATTCCCATGGTGATTCCTCCCTTAGATGTTTTATCTGAATAAAGTAATAAAGTTTTGTCTATCTTATCACAATTTTTCCCGGTACGCAATAGATTCCGCAGCGGGAATTATTCAAACTTTGTTTTATCCCCGTTCATACGTCATTCACAACTTCCCCATATAATGAAATCAGAAATTACGGCGGCGGTGCTGATTGCCGGGGAAACATTCCCGGATGTGCCGACAGTACCGCGGCGGCTGGCCGGGAGCGTGAACATCAAACTCCATCCGATTCTGAAACTTTGACCCTTCGATTCTCCTGAACGTGTTCCCCATGCACGTGCGATATATAGATAAGATACTCCCCCATGTCTGCACACATGGGGGAGTCCTTTCTTTATTGCGCGTATTCCGCGGCGGAAACGCCGGCAATATATCCCTCGTTGAGGGCCTGGGTCAGCGCTGTGAACACCATCTCGATGTAGCCGACGCCGATGTCGCCGGGGATCATGATGCCCCGGGTGGTATCGCCCGCGGCAAAGAGGCCGGGGATCGGCTCGCCGCCCTTCAGAACAGCGGCATCCTTGTTGATGGTCATGCCGCCGATGGCGTTTTCGTGGAACAGTCCCAGCCGGAGCGCGTAGAAGGGGCCCTGCTCGATGGGCTGCCGCTTTTTCGGAGGCCCGAACATGGGCGGCATACCGCCCTTTTCCGCCTCGTCCTCCTCGTCCATCATCATCGGAGGCGGTCCGCCCGCCATGGGCTTCTCCGTCTTGATCCGCTCGTTATAGGCGGCAATGTCCTTCCTGAACTGCTCCGGATCCCAGCCCAGCTTCTCCGCCAGCTCCTCCAGCGTATCTCCTTTGTAAATGGCGCCGGAGGCGATCTCCTCTTCCAGGACATCCCGCCAGTTCTCCATGAACTTTTTCAGGTTCATACCGGGGGACTGTTCCGGCTTGTGCATCTCGTCCGCAATCACATCGGCGGCGATCCTGTCGTCCACGACCTTCAGGCAGTACCACTTGGGATCCTTGGTCAGCGGCGAGACCTCATTGTTTTCCATGGCAAACGCAACGACATTGCCCTGAGATCCGAACATCTCTCCGGATCTTCCCATGGCGATGTTCAGGCTGACGCAGGGATAGGGGTGACGCATAGGCCCGAACATGTTTACACGGCGGTTTACATAATCAATATCGGCGCCGATCTCGCCGCACATGGTGATGCCGTCGCCGGTACAGCCGGCGCCCGTGAACACATGGATCCGCTGTTTGCCCGCATCATCGTAGAACATGGGCTGGAACCGCGCCATCAGCTCCCGGTTCCGGGTGAAGGCGCCGGAGGCCACCACAACGGCCTTGGCCCGGATCTCCACATCTCCGCCGCCATCGTTGGCCAGCACGCCGGCGATCTTTCCATCCTCCAGGATCAGGTGCTTTGCCGGGGTCCTGTAGAGGATCTCCCCGCCTTTTCTCAGCAGATCGTCCCGCAGATGGGTGGTCATCCACCAGCCGCCTTCGCCGGGGCCGATCATCTTGTCGATGCGGGTTCCCGCCCGCTCCCACTCAAAAATCCCCTCGAAGCCGAATCCCATGGGCGTCTGGCCGAAACGGTAGGCCGAGGTGAAATCATGCTCGTCGATCATCCAGTCGATGAATTCCGCGTTGGCCTCGAACATCCGGCGCAGCAGCTCCGGATCCACGTTGTGGCCCTCTGTCATCTTCAGGAACCGGTTGTATTCCTTCTCCCGCTTGTCCTGAATGCCTGCGGCCTTATGGAGCTTGGAGTAATGGACCCGGAACCCGGCGGCATACCAGGCGGAGCCGCCCACCTCGTGCATCTTCTCCAGCACGATGACCTTTTTCCCCTGATCCGCGCATTTCGCAGCGGCGACCATTCCCGCGGCGCCGGCGCCGATCACGCAGACGTCGCACTGACGCACCACCTTGTCATGGGGCGCGGGAGCCGGATCCGGCTTCTCCGGGTTTGAGATGCATCCGTTGTGACAAACTTTTTTACATTTTCCGCAGGAGATGCATTTGTCCGGATTGATCCAGTATTTGCCGTCCCGGAAGGTGATGGCATGTACCGGACATTCCACCCGGCACTGATGACAGCAGGAACAAAAGTCCTGATTGATTGCATAGGGCATTTGATATCCTCCTAAAATCTGTGATGGGTCTAATTATAATCGGTTTCCTCAATTTGGCATAGTATCAGAAATGAATCCCCATACATCAAATTGTGAACTGAATGCTTTTTTGGCGTCTATTATTGATATTTCTCCGAATTCGGTGTATGATATATTTACCATTCGAAACAAGCACCGGGAGGCTTTGATCCGATGAACGAAAAATCCATGATCCGGGATCTCACGCAGGGCAGCGTTACAAGGCTTCTGCTCATCTTTTCATTTCCGCTGCTGCTGAGCAACCTGCTGCAGACCGTTTACAATATGGTGGACATGGTCGTCATCGGTCAGTTCGTCGGAAAGGCCGGCCTTTCCGCCGTGTCCATTGGCGGCGACGTGATGCATCTGACGCTGTTTCTGGCCATGGGCTTTGCCAACGCCGGTCAGGTCCTGCTGTCCCAGTATATCGGCGCAGGCAATCACAAACGGGTCCGGGGCACCATCGGCACCATGTTCACCCTGATTCTGGGCGCCGCTCTGGTGCTGACCGTGTTCGGCGTGTTTTTCCTCAACACCTTCCTCCATCTGATGAACACTCCCCAGGAGTGCTACAAGGAGACCTGGGACTACGCCATCACCTGTATCCTCGGCATGGTCTTCATGTACGGATACAATCTGGTGTCTGCCATTCTCCGTGGCATGGGCGACAGCAAGCGGCCGTTCCTGTTCATCGCGGTGGCCACCATCGTCAATCTGATCCTGGATCTGGTCTTCGTGGCGCTGTTCAAGCTGGGACCTTTCGGAGCGGCGCTGGCCACGGTGATCGGGCAGGCCGTCAGCTTCATCTGGGCCATCATCTACCTCTACCGCCGCCGCGAGTCCTTCGGCTTTGACTTCCGGCCGGAGAGCTTCCGGATCGACCGGGAGGTCCTGCCCAGGCTGATCAAGCTGGGCCTTCCCATGTGCCTCCAGTCGGCGGCGATCTCGATTTCCATGCTGTTTGTGAATTCCTATATCAACTCCTACGGCGTGGTCGCGGTGGCGGTCACCGGCGTGGGCAACCGTCTCGGCGCCATCACCGCTGTGGTGACCAACGCGCTCTCCACCGCCGGATCCTCCATGGTGGGCCAGAACATCGGCGCCGAGAAATACGACCGGGTGCCCCGGATCATCGGCGTCAGCTTCGCCATTGACATGGCCTTTGCCCTGCTTCTGTCCCTGCTGACTGTGTTTTTCCCCCGGGCAATCTTTGGCCTGTTCAATTCGGAGCCGGAGGTGCTGGACATGGCAATGACCTACATTCCCGTGGCGGTCCTGCTGTATATCGGCTTCGGGATGCGGTCCCCCTTCTTCGCGCTGATCAACGGCTGCGGCAACGCGAAGCTCAACCTCTGCGTGGGCCTTCTGGACGGCGTGATCTGCCGGGTGGGTCTGGCCCTGCTGATGGGCGTTGCGCTGAACATGGGGATCATGGGCTTCTGGCTGGGGAACGCCTTTGCCGGATACGTCCCCTTCTTCATCGGCGGTGTCTACTTCCTGACCGGGTGGTGGAAAACCAACAAGCTGGTTCGCGAATCCTGAATACAAAACCGGGCGGCTTCTGCCGCCCGATTTTCTTTTATCAGGTCAGATCGATCACTTCCAGATCGTCCGGTACATAGATCGGACCGTCGAACTCCGTTCTTGCTTCGGCCGTATAGGCCGCCTTCCGATTCTGGATGTCGTTGTCGCTGCCGTGGAACAGCAGCAGATTCTTCACCCGGAGGCTCCGGGCATAGGAGGCCGCCTGTTTCACCGTGGAGTGGCCCGGTCCCTTCCCACCGGGAGGAGGTCCTCCGGGGCCGCCCTTCCCCATGGGAGGAGGCCCGCCCTTTCCGCCGGGAGGAGGCCCCATTTTCTCTGTGGAAAGGTTAAACGCCTCGTGAAGCAGCCACTCCGCTCCGGTGATCCGCTCCCGGTTCGCCTCATGGAATGGGACATCTCCGTGGAACACCATCGCGCCGCCATCCTCCAGCGTCAGCTTGAACCCGAACTGCGGGACATTCGGCGAGTGAAGGTCCATAAATTCCACATGGCGGCCAAGGATCTCCGCAGTATCCCCGTCCCGGACCGTGATAAACTCCACGCCCTCCGGCAGGCTCTCCATCGTATCCGGGAACAGAAGTTCCATCATGCCTGTGGCCACACGCATCACGTCCTCGTGGAAATACAGCTTCAGTTTCCGGTCCCGGCCCAGACCCCGGAACAGCCACGGCAGGCCCATAATATGGTCCGTGTGCCGGTGGGAGACATAGACTGCGCTGATGTCCCAGTCATCGATCCCTGCCTTCCGCATCTGGCCCAGCAGCTGACCGCCGCCGCCCGTGTCCACCAGCATTTTCCCGTTTTCGTTTTCATAGACAAAGCAGGTGTTGAAGCAGTCAAAGACCATGGCGTGGCCTGTGCCGAGCATTGTGATTCTTTCCATAGTAACCCTCCTGTCTTTCATTCGCCCACATTATACCATTTTCTTTTGGTTTCTCCAATTATTTTTTCAAGAACCCCTTGACTGTGCCCTTGGGGAACAGATTATACTGACAGCAGAAAGGAGGTATCCCCCATGAAGATCAAGGAAGTCAGCGACCGCACGGGCCTGAGCCGGAAGACCATCCGGTTCTACGAGGAGAAGGCGCTGTTTGCGCCGGATAAAACTTACCGCAACGGAAAAGAATTCCGGGACTACTCGGAGGAGCATGTTCAGCAGCTGAAAAAGATCGCCACCCTGCGCCGGGCCAGATTCACCGTGGAGGAGATCCGCAGGATGAAGGATACGCCAGAGGAAACCGCTGCGATTTTTGCCGGATATCGGGAGCGGCTTCGGGAGGAGGCCCAGGACATTTTCAATCTGCTGGCCATCGCGGACGCCATTCCGGAGGGATCCATCACCTCCGCCGACGATCTGATCGCAAGGATGCAGCCCGTTACGGAGGACCTGCCCCTGCCCGCTGCGGATGTTCACCCGAGATTCCGGTATCTCGACGAGCTGGAGGAGGTATACACCATGCGGAAAAAGAAAGCCAAAATGACGGAACAGGAGAGCCGGCAGCATGAGATCGCCGCGGAAAGCGCTGTGATGTACGCGGCCTTCAGCTCCCGGGAGTCCTCCACAAACCAGGCGGCAACCTACGGAAACGGCGGCGGGTTCGACATTTCCAACAGCCAGAAGATCGCCGCGTTCAATCTCCTGATGAACAGCAAGGACGAATAA
>CACYXZ010000004.1 GCA_902778525.1 Oscillospiraceae bacterium
ATATAGCGAATTCAACGGTATTTACACCCATTTACGCAACTTTTCTAATTCGAATCCCTCTCTCTCCGCCATAAAAGAACGGTAATTTTGATAGAATTGCCGTTCTTTTCTTTTTTGTGCTATGATGAACGCGAGGACGAGGCCGAGGGCATGTCTGCGCTGCTGGATGATGATTGGTGATTAGCAGAGGTGAGAATCATGAAAAATGGCAAAAAACCAGACCCAAATGCAGTGTACCCGATTGCAGGTTATGAGAAGGAAATCTATGTAAAGCCAACTGTACAGAATCCAAACATCGTAGTAGGAGATTTTACCTATATCGCAGATTCAGATTTTGAAAGCCACGTCACGCACTTTTACCCGTGGAGCCGGGATAAACTTATCATCGGGAAATTCTGCCAGATCGCGTCAGGTACTGAATTCGTAATGAACGACGCAAATCACCAGATGAACGCCGTGTCTACGTTCCCGTTCTATACGCTTGAAGGCTGGGATATGCAGGTTCCCGCTCCGACTGATATGCCTTTCAAGGGTGATACTGTCATTGGCAATGATGTATGGATCGGTCAGAACGCGACCATTCTTCCCGGCGTTCATATCGGTGACGGAGCGATCATTGGCGCAAGCAGTGTTGTGGGAAGTGACGTTGCGCCATATACTATTGTTGTCGGAAATCCGGCAAGGATACTGCGGAAGCGCTTCGATGATGAACTGATCGACCTGCTGCTCAAATTCAGATGGTGGGATAAAAGCATAGAAGAGATCGACCGCCTGATCCCGATCCTGACCTGCAGCGATCTGGAAATAGTCAGAAAGGAACTGAGAGCAAGAGTATGATCATTTTGATCGCCGGCGCATCGCATACCGGGAAAACGCTTCTGGCGCAACGGATGCTCGAAAAATACAAGTATCCATATATATCCGTCGATCATCTGAAAATGGGCTTGATCAGAAGCGGCCACACAGCCCTGACTCCGGAAGACGATGACGCCCTGACAGATTATATTTGGCCGATCGTCCGTGAAATAATTAAGACCGCCATTGAAAACAAGCAGAATTTGATTGTAGAAGGCTGCTATATACCGTTTGATTGGAGAACAGATTTTGACGAGCGGTATTTACCGTTCATCAGCTTTATCTGCCTTGCCATGACCGAAGAATATATAAAGCAGCATTTTGACGAGATCATAAGAAATGAGTCAGCAATAGAGGCCAGATTGATTCCCTCAGATTGCACAATTGCCGATTTGAAGGAAGATAACGAGCGCTGTGTCAATGGGTATCAGAGCGCAGGAGAGAGGATCGTATTGATCGATTCTGATTACGAGCAGGAGATCCAAAAGCTATTGAAATGAGATGTTCCCGTTTGCCAAGATGACCAATCGTTCCCTCTGAACCCCATCTGGAATATGACCCCCGGATCTGGCCGCCCCCGAAAGGGAAGATGACCCACTCCGGGAAACTCCAACAAAAAACGATAACTTTTCCAAAGGAAATCCCGGTATTCGTTCGGAATACCGGGATCTTTTTATACTTCCAGAGCGCCGATTTCTGTGTAGATCATCCCGTGCTTTCCCCGATCCGACCGCATCAGGGAAATTCGCTGGACATACATCGAGCGCCGGGGCACATGGACCTGCAACAGGGCGCCGGGTTTCTCCTCCCGGGCCTGCCGGACCAGGGTGATGTGCGCCCGGAAGCGCGTTTTGTCATAGGGGATCCTGTTCACAGACAGCGCACGGCGAACCCGCGCCGCACAGGCGTCCAGCTCCGGACAGTCCGCCACGCCGGCCCAGAAGACCCGGTCAAAGGCGCCGGCGCCCTCCAGCCGGATGGAAAAAGGAGACAGCGGCACCGTATTCAAGGCGTCCATCACTCCGTCCGGATCCTGGTATTCCCCCAGGAAGGCCAAGGTCAGATGCAGGTTCTCCGCGGGCGTGTAGCTGCCCCGGATCCCGTTCCGCTTCATATCGCGCTGCATCTCCAGCAGCGAATTCCGGAATTCCTCATCCGGCAATATGGCAAGAAACAGTCTCATATGCACCTCCAGGCTCCAGATGCTCTGTCCAAAACGCTCTCTCAGGTTATTGTGTTTTCACTTCTGACAAAGTCATGATACCACAACCGGACTCAACCGGCAAGCAGACCGATCAGTTCCCATGTGAAGAAACCGATCACAAGCACATAGCATCCCAGGCGGAACCACTTCAGCTGCTGCGGGATCTCCTGATAGATCTTCCCCGCCAGCACGCCGGAGAGCAGCAGCATCAGCAGCATGGGCGACACCGCGCTGGCCAGGGCGAACAGTCCTCCCACCGCGAGGGCATATCCGAAGGGCAGCGTGGACGCGTAGCCCGCCATCACCAGAAGCGGCGCACAGGGGGAAATGCCATAGCCCACCCCCATGCCCCAAAGAGCGGGCATGCTGACTTTACCATCATATTTGGGATCGTTCCGGCCTGTTCCGCAGCCGCCGTGACAGTGTCGGATCCCCTTCTGCTCCAGCATCCACCGAACCAGAAGCCACAGACCCATGCCGATCATGGCGGCGTCCACAACGGCCTTGACCGGCACGCCGGCAATACAGCCGTTCTCATCGAGCACCTGCGAGCCGATCAGGGCGGCAGCTCCGCAGATCCCCATGACTGCCATGAGCTTTCCAAGATAAAAACTGAGAAATCCCCAGACAGACTGCCGGAAGTTCCGGGCGTGGGTCATCAGGTAGCCGGAAAGGAACACGCTGATGCCCGATCCGCAGCAGGTGCCGCATCCCATTCCCACGGACGCGGCAGCCGCCGCGCCCTGCAGCAGTAATTCAAGACCCATCTCTATCCCCTTTCGCTGGCGATCTGCGCCGCGCCGATGGCCCCGTTGAACTGGGGATGGGACGCAACATACACATCCTTCATCAGTTCCTCCTCAAAGGCCCGGTGCAGCCCGGTGTTCAGAGCCCCGCCGCCGGTCATGAGGATATCCCCGTTTTTCTCGGATTTTTTCATCATCTTGATGATGCGTCTCGCCATGCTCAGATGCATGCCCGAGAGGATGTCCCGCCGGTCGTATTTCCGGGCCACCAGCGAGATCACCTCCGACTGGGCAAAGACCACGCAGGTGCTGTTGATGTCGCAGGGGGCCGTACTCTCCAGAGACAGAGGGCCCACCTGATCGATGGTGGTCTCCAGGATCCCCGCGATGACCTCCATGAATTTTCCGGTTCCGGCGGCGCACTTGTCGTTCATGCTGAAATTTTTCACGGCGTAATTGCTGTCCAGATAGATGATCTTGCTGTCCTGTCCCCCGATGTCGATGATCATGCCGGGACGGTATTCCTTCGGCGCAGTGACCCGGACGCCATAGGCGTGGGCGGTGATCTCCGAGATATCGTCGTCCGCCACCTCCAGCACCTTCCGGCTGTATCCCGTGGCCATAATGTAGCCGATATCCCTCTGGGTAATCTGGCTCCGCCGGCATAGCTCCTCCACCAGTTTCTTCGCGGTGCCGTTATTGTCGATGCCGGTATTCCGTACCATCGTATCCACCACCGCGCCCTCATGGAGCATGGCCGCCTTGAGATAGGTGGAGCCGCCGTCCAGTCCGATGTAATACTTAGCCATAATAATCCCTCTCTGTCCGCCGCACTTCCGGCGGCTTTTTCAGTTTGATGAGTTCAATGAACGCCTCGATGCGGATGCGGAGCTGCTCCACGTCCTCCTCGTTGTAGTCGCTCTCCAGCCGGATCACCGGGATGCCCAACTCGCCCAGCGCCTCCTCGATCTGCCGGTACTCAAAGTCGTAGACCAGGCAGCCCCGGAGCACATGGTAGATCACGCCCTCGATCTGATAGTCCCGGATCATCTGCTTGAGCCGGAAGATCCGCTGCCGGTTGTCGGCAAAGGTGGGACAGGAGCAGGGCCGGGTGGCCCGGATGGCAAGGGACCGCATCAGCCCGTCGAAGCTCTGATCCACCGGCACCACCGGATCGGACATCCCCCGCTCTCCCATGCAGGTCTCGTCCGCCGCCAGAATGCCGCACATCTCCTCAATCAGAAGCGGGATCTTGATGTTCGGGAAGATAATGGGCGAGCCGGTCAGAAGGATCCGGGGCAGCTGTCTCCGGGTGACGGTCTCATTTCTGCTGATCCGCTGCTCCAGCTCCCGGTTGACCAGATGGAGCTGCCTACCCCACTCGTCTGCCGGCATGTAAGATGCGGCGTTCATCATGGCCATGATATGGGTGCCGCGGAGCAGGTAAGGCAGACTCTTTTTCAGGCGCAGGAAGCGGGACAGCTCAAACTGGGCGTACCCGGTTTTTTTCATGGCATCCGCCAGAGAATCATAGGTGACCCGGTTTCCAGTGGTCTCCTCCAGCACGCCCAGGAACTGGTACAGTTCCCTGACATACTGCTCGATGTCCTCGTCCTCCTTGGACACAGGGATCTGCAGCGTACACACCTCACAGCGCTCCGCCAGATAGCCTGCCAGCTTCTTCTTGCAGTCGCAGGTGATGGGCAGTACCATCAGGGCACAATTGTCATACAGGGGCATGACGCCGATCTGCTGAAAACCCGCCACCGCCTTTACCAGCGGGCAGGCATCCCGGGGCGCCAGATCGTCCCCGATGGAAAAGGCGGTATAGCTCCCGCTGCACAACTTCACCGGTATGGCGCCGGCCGCGTAAATCAGTTCGTGGGGCGCCATCACGCAGTAGGTGCCGACGGTTTTGACGCCGTCCTCCCGGGAAACGTCCTTCCCGTCCACATAAATGTCCCGGAGGACCCGAAAAAAGGGGACCATGGACTCCGGCGCACCGGACAGTTCCTCCATGCGCCGGAGATATTTGGCCGCAGTCTGACTGGCCTTGCTTATAAAACGGTCCTTCTGCCGCTGTTCCCTCGGCGATACAGTCTGGGTATTCACACTGATCCTCCTCTCCTGCGG
Source organism: Oscillospiraceae bacterium (assembly GCA_902778525.1). Lineage (GTDB taxonomy): Bacteria > Bacillota > Clostridia > Oscillospirales > Oscillospiraceae > HGM13006. The sequence goes on from CACYXZ010000004.1 coordinate 4,939, forward strand.
TCCTGCTTCCGCCCCTCGGCGTGATAGCCGGACATGACCTGCTTCCGGGAGGCCGTGTAGATCTTCTTTCCCGCAAAGGTCATGGCCAGGGCGTTGTCCTCCGGGCATTTGCGGATGCACTCTCCGCAGAGAATGCAGTTCATGTCGGTCACGTCGGTCTTCTCCCGCTCCGTGTAGATCTGCTTGATCCCCATGGGACAGGCTTCATAACATGCGCCGCACTCGGTGCAGGCGGTGCAGTCCTTTTTGATGCGGAAGGGTGTGATTCTGTGGAGGAGGCCCAGCAGGACGCCCAGGGGGCAGATCAGGCAGAAAAACCGCCGTTTAAAGAAGCTGCCGATCAGCGCGAAGATCATAAAAAAGCCGCTGAAATACAGGCTGGTCTGGATCCCCGCCAGGATCGGCGAGACGGCAACCAGCGGGCAGAAATTGCAAAAGTTCCCGCCCAGAAAGCTCAGGCCCAGCAGAAGAAACACCATCATCCATTTGACGGGCGTCAGGGCGGCGTACATTTTGTCCGTCATGGCCACGCCCTCCACCCTTGCCTTCTGGCGGATCCCGTGCACCACGTCCTGCAAAAGGCCCATGGGACACAGGAATCCGCAGATGACCCGGCCCAGAAGCAGAGCGAAGCCGATCGTTGTACCAAAGAACAGAAGGATGTCCTTCAGCGGCAGCTCAAACAGATCGTTCAGATGGGCCAGGTAATAGCAGCTGCTCTCCGTCATCTGCTCCGTGTTCACCGGGCAGGAAAAAATGGGCAGGCTGACCTCGGCAAAGCGCAGGTTCAAAGCGGTTCCCCCGAAGATCATCAAAAAGGACGCCCCCAGCATGGCCGCCCACCGGACGGTCATGAAGCCCAGCTTCCGCTGGCCGGGCACTTTTTTCCCGCCGCTTCCCGTCCTGGCCTCAAAGAACCGGCCAAAGGCAGGGTCCTTCCGAATGATCCGCTTCCGGACGCCGATGCAGATCAGGATGCCAAGGGAGGACAGCAGGAGGATCAGGATCAGCGGCAAAAGGTTTTTCAGATACTTAAGGGACAGAAAGCTGCCCACCTGTTCGGCGGAGTATTCCTCACTGAATTCAAAAAACGGAAGCCGCCAGGCAAACCACGCAAGCGCAAACATGGCGGCGCATACTCCGGCAGTGAGCCAGATCTTTTTTGCCTGCTTCATTGGGCCATCCGCTCCTCTCGATACCGGTTCTGATGGAGCATTTCGGAAAATGCCTCCATACGGATGCGGAGCTGCTCCACATCCTGGTACTGGTAATCCGTCTCCAGCCGGAACACCGGAATGCCGTACCGGTCAAAAAGCGCTTCCAATCGCTCCAGTTCAAAATCATACTCGATCTGACCCTTGAGCACATGGTAGACCACGCCCTCGATGCGGTCCTGCTTCAGACATCGGACCACGCTCCGGTAGAGCGCGTCGTTTGCCGCGTACGCCGGAGAACCATCCTGATCGTACCAGCGGTCCGCTGCCATGCGGATCAGCGTATCCCGGCTTCTGCGTTTTCCGGGAAGGACGGGTCTGATCTGGTCCTTCAGCGTGGTCACGTCGATATTCCGCAGCACGTTCAGTCCGATATCCTGGATCAGGAACGGGATCTTATAGTTCGGGAAATACACTGGGGAACCCATCAGCAGGATCCCGGGCCGGCTGCCGCCTCCGGGCACGAACCGCTTCCGGCGGCTCCGCAGTTCCTCGTTGAGCCGCCTGAGTTCCGCGGTCCACCGGCTGAGATCTCCGGTGTAGTAATAGCTGTTCTGCACCAGAAGTCTGGCCCCTCCGGTGATCAGATCCTCCCGCCCGCAGGACGCTGACAGGAATTCCCGCAGGGCCTTTGCCGCGCAGTCCGCCGTCTCGATGGCGCTGCGCACACGGGCTGCGGTAACGCGGGTCCGGGTATGGCGGGACACCGCTTCCGTCATAGCGATCATCTGCGCCTGCCATTTTTCCCGGGCAAAGAAATCGCTGCGCTGGGGCGGCACATCCACGATGTGGACGTTTCTCCCCTGCTCCCGGAGCAGATAAGCGGTCTTCCGCATGCTGTCGCTGGTGACCGGAACGATAAAGAGCGTACCGGAATAGTCAGGGCCCTCCGGATCCTGCAGAAACCCGAGCACGCTGCGGCTGACCGGATCCGTGTCCCTGGGCACCAGGTCCTCGGACCAGGCGCCGGACTTCAGGCTTCCGCCCAAAATATAATAAGGTGCCGCTCCCGCAGCAAGGATCAGCTCCCCGGGAACTCCGGGCCCCAGCACCGCAACCGCAGGCTTCACGGTCTTTCTCTGTTCCGGATCGAACCACTGCCAGGCGCATGCGGTAAAATAGGAAAAAGAGCGGATGTGGCCGTTTTCCCGGCCGATCCGGTCCAGTGTATCCCGGATCTCGCTCTCATAGGACATCGTCATTCTCTCAGGCATGATGACTCCTCCTGTATTGTGATGAACCGAGTATAACAGGGCAAACTAAAAGCAAACTAAAACTTTTTTGATTTAAGTAGCTTTTAGGTTGGCGGGGTATCATGGGCACACCAAGATTCCGGGAGGAAACCATATGAAAGTGAAAATCATCCGTGCGTTTATGGCTGTCTACCTGGTCCTGTCCATGGCCTACGGCGGGATCCGCGCGGCCTATCTGACCGTTAAGGCGGCCATGACGCCGCCGGAAAGCACATTGGAACAGGTCGAGCTGGCCGCCGTTCCCTCCTTTGGGGCAGAGTCGATCCCCTATGCGCCGGAGGAAATGTCCGCCGTGCTCCCCTCTCCATCAATTCAGGCGGAGGATGATCCGGAGAAAACGGAAGTGCCCGCCGAAATCGCCCCGGCGGAAGCAGCGACTGCCCCGCAGGAAGCAAGCGCCGCAGAAGCCGAGCCGGTATTTGAACCGGAACCGGAGGCGGAGCCGGAAGCGGAATCCGCGGCGGAGTCCGAGGCGGAACCGGAAGCCAATGATACCGAAGCGCTGATTGAGGCCCCGGAAGAGGAAGACGATCCGGATGACGCATATCTGGAGGCGGCGCCGGCGGAGGATGTTCCGACTCTGGAGGACTATCTGAGCACCCTCCACTGCGGACGCTGCGGCAGGAACTGCTATCTGTCCAACCCCCACTGCCGGACCGGGCGGGGCAAAGCGGAAACCGCCACGGCGGAATACTATGCCGAATACGGAGACGAATCCGAGCTGTGACAGGCACCCGGGCCGCAGATTCCTGCGGCCCGGGTTTTTGATTGGCTTCTCCGGCGGTATGGAATTGCAATACACGTCTGTTTGTGCTACTATAATGTGGATATACTATAGGAGCAAAGAGGTCGGTTCTATGACACTCAAGGAACTGGAAATCGGGAAATCAGCAGTCATCACCACAGTCGGCGGAGACGGCGCCCTGCGCCAGCACTTTCTGGATATGGGCGTGATCCCCGGCACAGAGGTCACGGTGATCAAATACGCCCCCATGGGCGATCCCATGGAGCTGATGCTTCACGGCTATGAACTCACACTGCGACTTGCGGACGCGGATCAGATCACAGTGACACCGCTGTCTGCGTCGCAGGCGGCCAGCGCTCCCTTGCAGGCGGCATCCAAAGTGGCCCACCCAGGTCTGGGCGAAGGCGGCCGGTTCCATCCCAAGGGCAGCGGCGACCCGCTGCCGGATGGTACAACGCTGACCTTTGCGCTGGTCGGCAACCAGAACAGCGGAAAGACCACCCTGTTCAACCAGCTCACCGGCGCCAATCAGCATGTAGGCAATTTCCCCGGCGTCACGGTCAGCCGGAAAGACGGCGTCATCCGGGGCCGGGACAACACGCTGGTGACGGATCTGCCCGGCATCTATTCCATGTCCCCCTACAGCAGTGAGGAGCTCGTTTCCCGCAGCTTCGTGCTGGACGAAAAACCAAAGGCGATCATCAATATCGTCGACGCCTCCAACATTGCCCGGAATCTCTATCTGACCATGCAGCTTCTGGAGATGGACATCCCGGTGGTGGTGGCGCTCAATATGATGGATGAGGTGACGGCCAACGGCGGCTCCATCGACGTCAACCGCATGGAGGCCCTGCTCGGAACGCCCGTGGTGCCCATTTCCGCCGCCAAGCGGCAGGGCGTGGAGGAGCTGATCGAGCACGCTATCCACATCGCCCACTACCAGGAAAAACCCCTCCGGCAGGATTTCTGCGACGAAAACGACCATGGAGGCGCCGTGCATCGATGTCTCCACGGCATTATTCATCTGATCGAGGATCACGCCCTCCGGGCCGGACTTCCGGTGCGGTTTGCCGCCGCCAAGGTCATCGAAGGCGACGAAATGGTGCTGGAGCAGCTGGGCCTGGATCAGAACGAGCAGGAGATGCTGGAGCACATCATTCTTCAGATGGAAACTGAGCGGGGCATGGACCGGGCCGCCGCCATGGCCGATATGCGCTTTGCCTTCATCCACAAGGTCTGCTCCCAGACGGTAACAAACCCCTCTGAGAGCCGGGAACGGATCCGCAGCGAAAAGCTGGACCGGTTTCTGACCGGCAAATACACCGCCATCCCCGCCTTTATCGGGATCATGGCGCTGGTGTTCTTCCTGACCTTCAACGTCATCGGTGCGGGACTACAGACCCTTCTGGAATACAGCATCAGCGGCCTGACCGCTCTGGCGGACCGGGCTCTGACCGCCGCAGCCGTCAATCCGGCGATCCACGGACTGATCATCGACGGCATATTCGCCGGCGTTGGCAGTGTTCTGAGTTTTCTTCCCATCATCGTGACCCTGTTCTTTTTCCTGTCCCTGCTGGAGGACAGCGGATATATCGCCCGGGTGGCCTTTGTCATGGACAAGCTCCTGCGGCGGATCGGCCTGTCCGGGCGGAGCATCGTTCCCCTGCTCATCGGCTTCGGCTGCACGGTTCCCGCAGTCATGTCCACCCGGACCCTGCCCAGTGAACGGGACCGCCGCATGACCATTCTCCTGACCCCCTTTATGAGCTGCACCGCGAAGCTGCCCATCTACGGTTTTTTTGTGAACGCCTTTTTCCCGAAGCAAGGCGGTCTGATCATGGTGGGACTGTATCTGCTCGGAATTCTGGTGGGGATCCTGGCGGCATATCTCTATCGCGGGACCCTGTTTCAGGGCGAGGCGGCGCCCTTCGTGATGGAGCTGCCGAACTACCGGATCCCCGGCGCGAAAAACGTGGCGCAGCTTCTGTGGGAAAAAGCCAAGGACTTTCTGCAGCGGGCCTTTTCCATCATCCTCATCGCCACGGTGGTGGTCTGGTTCCTGCAGAGCTTTGACCTGCACCTGAATATCGTGGAGGACTCCCAGCAGAGCATTCTGGCCATGATCGCCGGTCTGCTGGCGCCGGTCCTCCGCCCGCTGGGTCTGGGAGACTGGCGGATCGTCACCTCTCTCATCACCGGCTTCATGGCCAAGGAGAGCGTGGTCTCCACCATGGAGATCCTGTTCGGCGGATCCGTACAGACCGCCATGACCTCCCTTTCCGCGGCGGCGCTGCTGGTGTTTTCCCTGCTCTATACGCCCTGCGTGGCGGCCATAGCGTCGGTCAAACGGGAATTGGGACGGAAATACGCCGTCGGTATGGTGGTCTGGCAGTGCGCCGTGGCCTGGATCGCGGCGCTGGCGGTACGCCTGATCGGTCTGGCGCTGGGAGGCGTCTGAAATGAACTTTTGGGACATTGCGCTGGTGATCCTTTTGGCGGTCATTCTTACTGCCGCTGTGATATACCGTCTGCGCCGCAGAAAGCGCGGCTGCGGCTGCGGCTGTGAGGACTGCTCCCGGCAGTGCTTCCGCCGGAAGTGAAAATACACCCTCCGCCTTTATAATTCGCACCGGCAGCCGGCCGGACGGGACCGTCTTTCCTGAGACGGTCCCGCTTTTTTTCTGTACACCGCAGGAATTCTGTGATACAATAGTTTAGATATACGAACAAGGAAGGAATTGCAACATGGAAAAACTCATCGACCTGATTTCGGAGCAGGTCTCCGCTGCTTTTGAGGCTGCCGGATATGATCCGGCGCTGGGCCGGGTCAGCGTTTCGGCCCGTCCGGACCTGTGCGAGTATCAGTGCAACGGCGCCATGCCTGCCGCCAAGCAGTATCACAAGGCTCCCATCGTCATTGCGGAGGACGTGGTGGCCCGGCTCCGGAAAAACCCGGCATTTCTGACCGTGGAGGCCGTGAAACCCGGTTTCATAAATCTTCGGCTTGCGCCGGAAACGGTTTCAGATTATGTCAACCAGATGGCGTCTGCCGAGAAGTTCGGTCTGCAGGAAGAAGCAGAGAAGAAAACCGTGGTCATCGACTACGGCGGCGCCAACGTGGCAAAGCCCCTGCACGTGGGCCATATCCGGCCTGCCATCATCGGTGAGGCCGTCAAGCGCATCGAACGCTATTTCGGCAACCGGGTGATCGGCGACGTGCATCTGGGCGACTGGGGCCTGCAGATGGGCCTGATCATTGAGGGGATCCGCGCGAAGAACCCTGATCTTCCATACTTTGACCCGGATCATCAGGGCGAGTATCCCGCGGAGCCGCCCTTTACCATTTCGGAGCTGGAGCAGATCTATCCCGCCGCCTCCGCAAGAAGCAAGGAGGATCCGGAGTTCTCCGCCCGGGCTCATGAGGCCACGCTGAAGCTCCAGCAGGGCGATCCGGGCTATATGGCCATCTGGCGGCATGTGATGAACGTGTCCGTGGCGGATCTGAAGAAAAACTACGGCAACCTGAACGTGGAGTTCGATCTGTGGAAGGGCGAGAGCGACGCGGAGCCCTATATCGCGGATATGGTCCGGTATCTCAAAGACGGCGGCTACGCCGTGGAGAGCCAGGGCGCCCTTGTGGTGGAGGTCCAGGAACCGGAGGATAAGAAGGAAGTTCCCCCCTGCATCATTCTCAAATCCGACGGAGCCACCCTCTACGCCACCACAGACCTTGCCACGCTGGTCCAGCGGGAGCAGGACTATCATCCCGACAAGGTGCTCTATGTGGTGGACAAGCGGCAGGCGCTGCACTTTGAGCAGGTGTTCCGTACCGCCAAAAAATCGAAGATCATCCGGCCGGAGACCAAGCTGCAGTTCCTGGGCTTCGGCACCATGAACGGGAAAGACGGCAAACCCTTCAAGACCAGAGACGGCGGCGTCATGCGGCTGGAATACCTTATTTCGGAGATTACCGACACCGTCAAGGCCCGGATCCTGGAAAACAACATCATCTCCGGGGACGCGGTGGACGAGATCGCCGGCATCATCGCCGTAGCGGCCCTGAAGTACGGCGACCTTTCCAACCTGGCCACCAAGGACTACGCCTTTGACATGGACCGGTTCTCCGCCTTTGAGGGCAACACCGGCCCCTATATCCTCTACACCATCGTCCGGATCAAGTCCATCCTCTCCAAGTATGCAGAGCAGACCGGGATGTCTGCCGACGGACTCTCCATCCTTCCGCCGGAAACGGCGCTGGAGAAGGATCTGATGCTGCAGATTTCCCGGTTCCAGGACAATCTGGCTCTGGCCTACCGGGATACCCAGCCCAACGTGGTCTGTGCCTATATCTATGAGCTCTCCGGTGCGGTGAACCGATTCTACCATGACACCCGGATCCTCTCTGAGGCTGACCCGGCAAAGCAGGCGGGCTACATTGCCCTGATCCACCTGGCCTGCCGGGTGCTGGAGACCTGCATTGACCTTCTTGGCTTCTCCGCCCCGGAGAAAATGTAAATGCGTTACCGCTGCGTCATCTGGGACTGGAACGGCACGCTGGCCGACGATGTGATCGCCTCTCTGAAGGCCACCAACGACATCCTCGCCCGGCATGGAAAGCCGCCCATTGACCTTGCACAGTATTACGCATATATGGACACGCCCATCAGCCGCTTCTACGAGCACCTGTTTGATCTCAATGAGGTACCCATGACACTGATCGGCCGGGAGTTTTCAGAGTTTTATCCGCGCTATTTTGAGGGATTGCACCCCGGGGCCGTAACGCTTCTGAGAACGCTGCAGTCCGCAGGCGTCCGGCAGGTGATCCTTTCCTCCTCCCACCGGGAAAATGTGGAGCGGGATACCGCCGCGCAGGGAATCCGGCCCTACTTTGATGAGATTCTGGCGGCGGACGATCTGCTGGCGGAAAGCAAGGAAGAACGGGGCCGGCTCTGGGCCATACGGCAGCCCTTCCCCGCTTCCGAGATGGTTTTGATCGGCGACACGCTCCATGACTACGCCGCCGCCAGATATATCGGCACAGACTGCATTCTCTGCGCCATCGGCCATCAGTCCCGGGAGGATCTCTGCCGGGCCGGCGTTCCCGTTGTGGACTCTCTGGCGGAGCTGTCCGCTTTCCTGTAAAAGCTGTTGCAAATCCCACGAAAACCCTGTAAAATAGAAATACCCCATTCAAGGACGTGATACCCATGGATCACTCAGAAATCCTGCTCTATGAAGAGCTCCAGACCAATGCTTTCCCCGCTCTGCAGACCGTCATGTATGACGGCTGGAGCGTCCGCTTCGGCGGCGGCTTCACCTATCGGGTCAACTGCGCCAACCCCATGTACCCGGAAGCGCTGCCCGGCGCGGAAAAGGTCCGGTATGTGGAGCAGCTGTACCGGGATTCCGGTCTGAGCAAATCCATCGTCAAGCTCCACGACGGTATGGATCCGGCACAGCTTGCAGTCTGCGCACAGGCTCTGGACGAGCTGGGTTACGGAACGGAGCGCAGCGGAAACATCTTCGTATGCCCGCTGGAATCCTTCACCAGGATCCCCAATACGGAGACGATCATCGACTCCGCCATGACCGGACCCTGGCTGGACGGGTTCCTGACCATGAACGGCACAGCGGACGCCCAGCGGGACGCCGCGGTGAAGATGCTGCAGAATATCGCCTACCCCATTGCCGCTGCTTCCATTGAGGAGAACGGACGCATGATCGCCTGCGGACTCGGCGTTCTCGAGCGGGGGTATGTGGGACTATACGACATCTATGTGGATGCGTCCTGCCGCCGCCGGGGACTGGGCGGGGATATCTGCACCGCCATCATGCAGTACGGAAAGTCCATGGGGTGCCACACCGCGTATCTTCAATGCCTGACAGACAATCTGGGGGCACGGGCCCTGTATGATCTGCTCGGTTATCACGAAACCTATCACTACTGGTTCCGAACCAAATCCCTGACGGAATAAACAAGGAGGAATTGCCATGAAAACCGCACGCTTTGTTCTGAAAATCGTCGGCGCATCCCTGATGCTGGCAGGCTGCGTCTGCCTGATCATTGGATTCTGGGACAAGCTCATCGGAGCTTTTTCTCCCGACGGGGAATAAAAAACGCGCCGTCCGAAAGGACGGCGCTTCCTCTGTCTATGGACTAAATATACCCGTCGCTGCCGCGGATGGAGACCTCTCCGCTGAACACGACGCCGGTCTCTCCGTCGTCGTACTGCACCACCAGCGCCCCGTTTTCGTCGATGGCTTTGGCGGTTCCCGTCCTGGTCTTCTCCCCTCGGATGACCCGGACATGCCGGCCGATGGTGATACAGTCCCGGGCGTACTGCCCGATCCACTCCCGCTTTCCTGTCAGGATCTCCCGGGACATGACCTCCAGCTGCCGGATCAGTTCCGCCGCCAGCCGGTTCCGGTCCACCGGACGGCCGGTCTCCGTCTCGATCGAGGTGGCCCGGTCCCGCAGCTCCTCCGGGAAATCCTCCGGACGCTGGCCGCAGTTGATTCCGATGCCCACAACCACGTAATCCAGCGTGCCGCTCTCCCACTCCACGCTCATCTCCGAAAGGATTCCGGTCATCTTCTTCTCCCCGAGGATCAGATCGTTGGTCCACTTGATCCCCGGCCGGACGCCGCAGCACCGCGCAATGGCGTTGTTTACCGCCACCGCCGCCATGGCCGTGGTGTGGCTGACCTCCGCCGGACTGCAAACGGGCCGCAGCAGAACAGAGAGATACAATCCCTTTCCTCTGGGGGACAGGAATCCCCTGCCCTGACGGCCCCGGCCGCCGGTCTGCTCATCAGACAGATACACCGAACCCGCAGGCGCGCCGGAGACCGCCTCCCGCTTTGCCAGATTGTTGGTGGAATCCACCGTCTCCAATACGGTGATCCGGTCCTTCCAGGGATGGGCTCCCAACCCGTTCAGGATCTTGTCCCGATCGAGCCGCTCCGGGCATTTGACCAGCCGGTAGCCCAGATTGGTCACCGCCTCGATTTCATATCCGGACTCCCGGAGCTTTTTGATCTGCTTCCAGACTGCAGCGCGGGTGACGCCCAGCTGTTCCGACATGGATTCTCCGGAAATAAAGGCACCGTTTGCCTCCTGCAGCAGCGTCAGGATCTTTGACATTGTAAACCACACTCCTCTTGTTTTGAGTTTACCATTCAGCCCGCTAAAAATCAAGAAGTTTGTAAAGGATTTTTGCTTGACATCCGTGTCTGAATCGGGTATAATCTCGACTGTTAAGCCAAGCGCCTTTACAGGAGGGATCCGGGATGGAACGGGATATGCTGACCTACGCCCTGCTGTTCGACGTCTACGGCGACACCCTGACGGAAAAGCAGAAGCTCTGCTGCGACCTTCGGTACAATCAGGATCTCTCTCTGGGAGAGATCGGCGAGCTGGAGGGCATCTCCCGGCAGGCTGTCCGGGACAATCTGATCCGGGCGGAGGCCCAGATGCGGGACCTGGAGGAAAAGATCGGCGCAGTCCGCCGTTCGCTTCAGATCAGCTCCGCGCTGGAGGCGCTGGAATCTGCCGCGGATCTGGCCAGGCAGCAGGATCTCCCGGAGATCCGGACCTATATCGACTGCGCCATCGGGCGTTTGAAGGAGTGAAACCATGGCCTTTGAAGGACTGACTGATAAATTATCCGCGGCGTTCAAACGTCTGCGCAGCAAGGGCCGGCTCACCGAAGCCGACGTAAAAGAGGCCATGCGTGAGATCCGTCTGGCGCTGCTGGAAGCCGACGTCAGCTATAAAGTCGTCAAGGACTTCGTCAAGAAAGTTTCGGAGCGGGCTGTGGGCAGCGACGTGCTCGAAAGTCTGACGCCTGCCCAGATGATCGTCAAGATCGTCAACGAGGAGCTCATCGCGCTGATGGGCAGTGAAAATGCAAAACTCACCATTTCCTCCAGACCGCCTACGGTCGTCATGCTGGTGGGCCTTCAGGGTGCCGGTAAGACCACCAACGGAGCGAAGCTGGCGGGCCTGATGAAAAAACAGGGCAAGAACCCGCTGCTGGTGGCCTGCGACGTATACCGTCCCGCCGCCATCAAGCAGTTGGAGGTCGTAGGTTCCCAGCTGGGGATTCCCGTGTTCCAGATGGGTCAGGGCAATCCCGTGGACATCGCCAAGGCCGGCGTGGCCCACGCGAAAAAAGAGGGCTTCGACATGGTGTTCCTGGACACCGCAGGCCGTCTTCACATCGACGAGGCCCTGATGGAGGAGCTCTCCGCCATCAAGGCCGCAGTGGAGCCCGACGAGATCCTGCTGGTGGTAGACGCCATGACCGGACAGGACGCTGTGAACGCGGCGACCGCCTTTGATCAGCAGCTGTCCATCGACGGCGTGATGCTGACCAAGCTGGACGGCGACGCCCGGGGCGGCGCTGCCCTCTCTGTCAAGGCCGTCACCGGCAAGCCCATCAAGTTTGCGGGCACCGGAGAAAAGCTGGATAATATCGAAGCCTTCCATCCCGAGCGGATGGCCTCCCGGATTCTGGGAATGGGCGACGTGCTGACGCTGATTGAGAAAGCGGAGGCGGCGCTGGACAAGAAAAAGGCGGAGGAGCTGGAGCAAAAGCTCCGGAAATCCAAGTTCACCCTTCAGGACTTCTACGACCAGCTGGTGCAGCTCAAGAGTATGGGCTCCCTGACCGACATCCTCGCCATGATGCCCGGCATGAACGCCGGCGCCCTGAAAAACGTAAATGTGGATGAAAAGGCCATGCGCCATACGGAGGCTATCATCCTCTCCATGACGCCCCATGAACGAGAAAACCCCGGCGTCATCAACCACAGCCGCAAACAGCGTATCGCCTCCGGTGCAGGCGTGAGCGTTCAGGAAATCAACAACCTGCTCAAACAGTTTGAAGCCATGCAGAAAATGATGAAGCAGTTCACCGGCCCCGGCGCCAGCAAGAAGATGAAAAAGCTCCAGAAACGGGGCGGCTTCGGCGGAATGGGCGGTATGGGCGGCCTCGGTGGCTTCGGCGGCTTCGGCTTCTGATCGTTCGTAACAAGCAAACGTGCTTTACGATATATATTCAATACACTTCGGAGGTGAAACACCCATGGTCAAAATCAGACTGCGCAGAATGGGCGCCAAGAAGGCTCCCTTCTACAGAATCGTTGTTGCAGACTCCCGCAGCCCCCGCGATGGCCGCTGCATTGAGGAAATCGGCACCTACAATCCCCTGACTGATCCCGCTACTGTCACTGTGGACGTGGAGAAGGCTCAGCAGTGGATCAAAAACGGCGCTCAGCCCACCGACACGGTGCGGGCCCTGCTCAAGAAGGCCGGCGCCCTCTAATTCGGAGGAAAAAACATGAAAGATCTCCTGCTTTATATGGCGCAGAATCTTGTGGATCACCCCGACGCCGTGACGGTGACGGAGATCCCGGGTGACGAAACTGTGCTTGAGCTTCGTGTTGCGCCGGAAGACATGGGCAAGGTCATCGGCCGTCAGGGCCGGATTGCCAAAGAGATCCGCACGATCATCAAGTCTGTGGCCCAGCGCAAGGGCGAACACGTCAGCGTAGAAATCGTTGACTGACGGAAAAATATCCGGTATGGATCGTCATACCGGATTTTTTCTGTATTTTTTGCAAAGTACTTGTATTTTCCGGGCGGCGCGCTATAATGAAACTACATATTGGCAGAGTAGAGATCTGCGGGTCAAGTGTCCGGAGGACGGGGAGTTGTCTCCGGGACGAAAAAAGACTTCTTTTGCCGTGCAGATCTCGCATCCCGCTGCCGCATACTGGATTTCCTCCTCTATGTGGCAACATGCCATATAAGGAGGTTTTTTTCATGATTCAAAGCACGTTTTCACCCGGCTATTGGAAGGCGGCCTGGGGCGAAGTGAAAAACCTGCGCAGGCTGGTTTTTGCCGCGCTGATCTGCGCCCTTTGCGTGGTGGTCGGTTCCCTGTTCATCACCGTGGGCGACAACCTTCGGGTAAAATTCACCTTTTTCTTTGTGGCCGTGGGCAGCGCTGTCTACGGACCGGTCCTGGGACTTCTGGTGGGGGCCGTTTCCGACATCCTGGGATATGTCCTGTTTCCCAGCGGCGCGTTTTTCCCCGGCTACACCCTGTCGTCCATGCTGGGGGCCCTGATCTACGCGCTGCTGCTCTACCGGAAGAAGATCACGGTGCTGCGTCTGTTCTGCGCCAAATTTCTGGTCAACTATCTGGTCAACGTTCTGCTGGGAAGCCTCTGGAGCAAAATGATGTTCGGCAAGGGATACCTCTACTACATGACCACCTCTCTGGTAAAGAATTCCCTGCTTCTGCCGGTGGAAGTCATGCTGCTGGCCGCGCTGTTTGCGGTACTCCTGCCGGTGTTCTCCCGGATGGGCCTGCTGCCGGGCCACGAAAAGCGGGAACTGGACCGGCTGACGCTGGGCTCGAGCGCCCTTCCGGTATTCGGTCTGGACTGCATCGCGGCTGCATGCTTCAGTCTTTACTACAGTACGACGCTGGAAAACGGCGTGCTGATTTTCCGGATCCTCGGGTGCGTACTGGCCCTGCTGGGGATCGGGCTGCTTCTTGGCGGAGCCATTCAGAGGCGGCGTCAGACGGCTGCATAAACAAGAACCGGGAGGCACAAGCCTCCCGGTTTCCTTATACCTTCAGGAACACCCGCGCAATATTGAAGTAGATCAGCATGGAGACGGAATCCATGATGGTGGAGATCAGCGGAGAGGCCATGATGGCCGGGTCCACCCGGATCAGCTTCGCCAGCATAGGAAGCAGACTGCCCACGAATTTGGCAATGATCACGATCAGAAACAGGCTCAGCGACACCACAATGGTGATGGTAGTCTGCCCCGGGAAACTGATCATCAGCCGGATCGTATTGACGACGCACAGGGCTGCGCCGCACAGCGCCGCCACCCGCAGCTCCTTCAGCGTGACCTTCCACCAGTCCGCAAGCTGGATGTCCCCGATGGACATTCCGCGGATGATCAGCGTGCTTGCCTGGCTGCCTGCGTTACCGGCGGTGCCGGTCAGCATGGGCATACAGGTCACAAGCAGCGGAAACGCCACAAACGCCGCCTCGTAGTTTTCAAGGATCGTGCCGGTCACCATAGCGGAGAGCATCAGGAACAACAGCCATACGATCCGGTTCTTGGCCAGCACAAAGACGCTGGTCTTAAGATAGGGATGATCCGAAGGCGCAATGGCCGCCATCTTCTCGATATCTTCCGTGGCCTCGTCCTGGATAACGTCCATGACGTCGTCCGCGGTGACGATGCCCACCAGACGGTTCTCCTGATCCACAACCGCCATGGCCATGAAGTCATACTTCATCATGGTCTTTGCCACGGATTCCTGATCCTCCAGCGTGGTGGCCCGGATCACATCCGGAGTCATGATTTCCTCCACTGTGGTATCATCCTGGCTCAGGAGCAAATCCTTCAGGGAAACAACGCCCTCCAGCACCCGCTTGGAGTTCGTCACGAAACAGGTATAGATAGACTCGGAGTCTTCGCCTCTCCGGCGAATCCGTTCAATGGCCTGGGCCACCGTCATATGCTTTTTCAGATCCATGAACTCTGCCGTCATAATGCTGCCGGCGGAGTCCTCCGGGTACTTCAGGAACTGATTGATCAGATACCTTGTCTCGGGTTTGGCGTTCTTCAGCACCCGTTTGACCACACTGGCCGGCATCTCCTCCAGCATATCCACCGCGTCATCCACAAACAGGTCCTCAATAATGTGTCCGATTTCCTGATCGGTGATGGCGTCGATAATGGTCTGCTGGGTATCCGGCTCCAGCTCCGCAAACACGTCGCTGGCCTGATCCTTCGGCAGCGTCCGGAAGCAGGTGATCTGCTGCATGGGTGTAAGCTGCTCCATAAACAGCGCCACATCCATCTCATTGGTTTCGGCAATGACTGCATGGAGCTTTGCGAATTGTTTCTGTTCCAGCAGCTCGTTGAGTTCCTCCACAAGCTGCCGGGTATCGGCTGTATTTGACACAAAACATCCTCCTATCATCTATGTAAAATAGGAGAAGCGTCAGACGGGACGGAACCCCGCTCCTGCGTCAGTCCAAGAAAAACATCAGACCGCATAAGGGAACAAGGCCATCATCCAGTCTGGTACTTCGTCCGCTGATATCCAATGGTTGTTCCCCCTTTTATGTGTTCAAATCGTGATATTAGCATATCATGAATGGCCTGGAAAAGCAAGCCGGGATTACCTGCTCCCTGCCGAAAAAAGACCGGATCCGAAGATCCGGTCTTTTTATCACAGAACTCTGCGCACCCGCTGGGCCGCATACTCCGGCGTCACCACGCGGCGGCACTGTTCCAGCAGCTGTTCCGCCGCCTCACAGCCCTTCCTGTAATCCGGAAGCGCCATGTTGGTGAGCATATGGATATCACTGGAGAGTCTTGCGTAATCTCCTTCGATGGATAGGACATCCGAACGGGCGTCCGGATCAAAGGGAGGCTGGTCCTCCCCGCCTCCCGGACCGCCCGGGCCGCCGGGAGGAGGACCGCCGGGTCCGCCGGGTCCGCCAGGACCGTCCATCGGAGGACCGCCGGGTCCGCCCATGGGAGGAGGACCGCCGGGTCCGCCGAAAGCGGGTTTTTCCACCGGTTTCTCTTTGGGATCCGGATAGCAGCGCTCATAAGGTTCATAGGGAAGGTTGTCCGTGGTGGGCTCCAGAATCAGCTTCCACAGCTTCCATTCCGCACCCCAGCGAAGGAATTCCGCAGCAATAGGCTTCAGGCCGTCTGCCGTCTCCGCCAGCCACATGCCCTTGGCGCTTTTGCCGTTGTCCGCGATTCGGATGCAGGGGAAGCACAGGGCGGTGATCCCTGCCGCTTTCAGCGCTTCGATTTCCGCTTCCTCCGGGCAGGTGTTGGGGGCTTCCGCCAGAAAATCCCTGTTCTGCGACTTCACGAACCCGGCAAATCCGTCCTCAATGGCCAGCAGGCAGAGCAGCTTTTGCATGTTCTTCACCTGCTCGGTCTGCAGGTCCTTCAGATCCCCCTGTTTGTGCTTGGCCTGCTCATGGAGCATTTTGTGCAGATAAAGAAGATTCCGTTCCTCAGTCATGGAGCGTCCCTCCTTTCAGGAAAACCTGACGGAGAATCTGGGCGGAGGCGTCATGCATGCCGGAATAGGCCCGCAGGATTCCCTCCAGTTCCTCCTGGTGATCCTCGATTTGGAAGCTGATCTTTTCGGACTCCATGAAATAGGCGCCTGCTGCCGCTTCCAGCTCCGCGATTTGCTGTTTTGTAACCATGAATCATCCTCCTATTTGGCTGCCTCGATGCCTGCTTCCCGGCCCAGGGTGATACACACGCCAATAGATATGCCAGAGGTGGGCGTGGAATACTGCGGCCCAAACCGCCGGCCGCAGCAGTTGCCCGTGGCAAACAGGCCGGGAATGGGATCGTAGTTGACGTCCACCACATTCTGGTTCTCATCTGTGAGCAGGCCGCCGCAGGTGCACATGATCCGGCCGACGTAGTTGAATTCGTTGAACTGGATGTACAGAGGCCACTGATCCAGAGGCCGCAGAAGCTTGGCGTCCTTGCCGAAGTCGTCATCCCGTCCTGCGCGGCAGATCTCGTTGTAGCGCTCGATCGACCTGCGGACGTTTTCCCGGAGCTCCCCTTCTAGTTCCGCGTTATCCAGAAGCTCCTCCATGTTGGAGCCGCAGACGATCCGGACCGGTCCGTTGGGGGCGCGGCCCACCGTGCCGCCCTTGCCTGCCGCCTTCGCCTCCTCCATGACTTCCGTAAGTATATTCAGATAGCCGCCCTCCATGCCGCCGCGGCCGGTGCGGTCTCCGAAATCAAAGCTCTCATGGGCAGGGACAGCCCATTCCAGATCCTCCGCGATGTTGGAATCGAAGATGTTGTAGTAGGTGCCGTGCTTCATCTGCTGGCCCTGCATGCCGGCGATTTCCGGCCCGCCGAAGAGCTCGTTGCAGAAGCGCTTTCCCCTGGGATCCAGCCAAAGCTGGCCCATGGTGCAGTTAAAGCCTCTGGGCAGATTGAAGTTGCCGCCCATGGTGGCGATGGGGCCGTTTTCCAGCTTGCCGCCGGCCCAGACGCCCAGCTTGATGGCCATGCCCTTGCGGCCCATGCTCCGGGGCCATGTTTCCCCCTCACAGAACAGTCCCTTAAAGTCCGGCAGCAGATCCTCCAGCATTTCCTTGTTGCCGGCGAATCCTCCCGCCGCCAGAATCACGGACTTCTTCGCCCGGAACAGATGATACTCTCCCGTGGCCGCATCCTTGGCGATGATGCCGGTGACCCGGCCGTTTTCCTTGATGATGTTCTCCGCAGACATGCCGAAGTACATCTCACCGCCCAGGTCGATTGCCTTCTGCTGATTGGCGCGGCACAGGCCCAGCAGGGACGGATGGATTTTTACGTCCTCCACCAGTTCTTTCGCGCTCATGCCCTGGCCGGGCTGAGGCGGAAGCATCTCCTCCTTGTCCGGAATACCGCCGGGCATATCGGGCTTTCCGCCGGGACCTCCCGGGCCGCCAGGGCCGCCGGGGCCGCCCTTTCCTTCCTTGGGAGGACCGCCAAAGGGATTTCTGCCGCCGGGCATGCCGAATTTTGCTGTGCCGGGCCAGAACCGAAAACCAGCCATTTCTCCGTCGAACTTTTTGCCGCCGGGCCACATGGCGGTGGAGACGCCGCTCCAGTCCTCCACCATATCGGTGTACCAGTCGAAGTTCTCGCCGGATTTCTGGGCGAAGCGCATCATCAGGCCGGGATTTGCCCGGCCCATGGCCCGCCGCTGGATCTCATTGTAATAGTCGATGGGGTCCACCTTGGGAACGCCGCGGGTTTCCAGGAATTTGGAATTGATGTGTCCCACATCGGCACCCCAGACAGAATAGGTCTTTTCTTTTTTCTCCTCAATGCCGATGACCTTCGCTCCGGCTTCCGCGGCAGCGCGGGCGGCGGCGGAACCGGCATGGGCCAGCCCCACAACCACCACGTCCGCCTCATGCCGATGCTGGATCTGTTCCTCTGGGATCAGGGCCGGCTGCTCTCTCCATGTGCTCATAGGATATCACCTCAGAATTTGTTGGGATCGTTGCGCCCGGGCGAGAAGGAGTTCTCGTCGTTCAGCGTCTCGTAGGGCTCCGGCCAGGGCAGCGTCTTCTGCACCAGCTGCACCGTATCATAGTCCACATGCAGGGGGCCGGGGTCGGTCACGGGAGGCGGATTGTGATAGCCGGGCTGGGTATATCGGCCTTTTTTGCACTGCTCATACCGCTCATGGGCCCAGTTGCCGTTGTTGTAATCCATGAAGCCGTCCGGGCAGACCTGCTCGTGGAAGTATTCCCAGCGGCCGTTGTTGTAGACAAAGTCAGAACCGTATCGCTCGTTGAGGATCCGTCCGCCGGAAACAAATGCGTTTTCGCCGCCCATGACGAAGGGGCCGGGAGTCAGATAGGTGGAGCGGCAGGACTTGCCGTCCTCCGCCACCTCCACCACGCCGGAAGACAGCGCGTGGCAGGCGTTCTTACCCATGGAACGGGGATCCTTCCGGGCCACGTTGGGATCCTTCTCCATGGCAGCGAGCCACTGGCGGTAAGCACCGGGATCCACCTGGCAGACGCTGTCGTACCAGATCTGATCAAAGCCCACCATGCGCCCGAAGGAATGGGCCCAGGTGGCGTCCTTGCTGCGGTTCCAGATGCCGTCCCACTCCTCGGCGGAATACATCATGCCGTGGAGGTAGCTGTGGGTGGATTTGATCTGCTCGCACTGCTGGCTGCCCAGCGCGTTGTGGAGCCGCTGTTCAAAGGTCAGTTTATTTGCCATATCACGTTGCCTCCTTACCGCCAGGACCGGAGCTGATCGGGATGACCGGCCGGTCCGTAGCTGATGGTGGGATCATAGGACTCATGGGGCTCATAGGTGTTGGGCATCTGCTTCGGCAGGTCGTTCCAGGCCCACTTCACCACATAGGGCAGCGCCACGGTGGGCGTTCCGTACTCGTCTTCATAGGGGTCCGGGCCCATGTCGGGCATGGGAGGAGGACCGCCGGGTCCTCCGGGACCCTCGCCGCCTTCAGGGGGACCGCCGGGTGCGCCTTCGCCCTCCGCCTCCGGGGGAGGACCGCCGAATCCGCCGCCGCCCGCTCCGGGTACCGGCGCCGCAGGGATCGTCAGATCGTGGTTTTGCTTGATGTGCAGGATCTTCCACACTCCGTCCTCCTTGATGAGATCCGCCAGAATATGGCCGGAGGTCCAGTAGCCCTTGGCCGTGCCGTCCTCCTGCGGGTCGGTCTGATGGCCGTGATCGTAGGCCAGATAGCGCGCCCACAGTCCGTCGCCGGAGAGCTCCACCATGATGGTGTGATAGGTATGCGCGTTCATCACGGAGTTGCCGTACTCCGCCGCAGGGTTGGTCTTCTTCACCAGTTCCAGCTGGCTCTGCCGCTTCTCGGCGATGCCGTCCACATAATATGCCTTGATATCATCGGGGCCAACGAAATAGCCGCGATTGTTGGAAAGAGACATATCCGCCTGGTTTTCCGGTTTCCTGACCCACAGCTCGTCCAGCTCCCGCTGGCGCCAGTCGTTCTGCTTGTAGTAGCAGCGGCGCGCCATCAGATCCTTGACGATCTCCTTGTCCCACAGACGGGTCACAAGCTCTTCGTTCGTATATCTCTGATTCATCATCGTCTCATACCTCCTTACATTCCATAGCTGAAGGTATCAGCAAAGGTCTCGTAGGGTTCGGGCAGAGGGGGCGTCTCCGTAAAGGGCCTTCCCACATAATAGCGCTCCCGCAGGGTGGCTTTTACGTTGGGCTCCGGGAACCGGAAATCCTTCAGCGCCGCGAAATCAGGCTCCTCCGGGAAGGAAAGGGGCTCCGCGGCCCAGTCCCCGCCGGTGGGAGACTCGATGTCCTTCAGGTCCTGCATGTGCCAGATCTTCCACGCGCCGTCCTCGCAGACAAAGTCCACGCACCAGTAGCCCCAGTCCCAGTTGCTCACCGGGCCGGAGGGTGTCATGTCCGCATAGGTCCCGTGGAGGCTCCAGATGCCCTTGGCGGTCTCCCCGTCTTCCGCGATCTCAATGACAAAGGTGTCGATGGGCTTTACGCCGAGCTGTCCGACGCCGTAGAGTTCTTCCGTTGTTTTCCCGGACAGCTTTTCCGGGAACGCCTTGGCGATCAGATCGCTGGCAAGCCGGATCTTCTCTCCCATTGCGTCGTAGTAGCCCTGGACGGCGGCCGCGCCGGCATACCAGCCTTCATTGACTCCGAGGCAGACGTCCTCCCGCTTGGACCAGAACCGATCGTAGATCTGCGCCTCTTCCATCATGATATAGCTCTGAGAGACTTTGCCCATGACGTTCTGGATCTCCCGGCGGGATTCCCAGCGGGTCAGCAATTCCTCCGGTGTAAAGTTTCTTGACATATCCAAATCACCTCTTGCGCAAAATATATTACGATTTCAATATATATGACTGCTGTCTGCTTTGCAATGCTCGTTTTCCATACTGAGCAAACAATTTCCAAAATGGTGCAAAAAAAGGAACAGGCAGAGCCTGCTCCTTTTTTATACCCCGTATCCAACGATGTGAAACCGGATCTCTCTGCCGTTCTTCCGCTGGTACCTGCTGACCAGTGCCGCAGCCGCCAGGCCCAGGAAAAAGCAGATCACGCCGCACAGCGCCCCGGAAACGCCCAGAGCCGCTCCGCCGAAATAGCCGGCGAAAAACAGCACAACCGGCAGCGCATAAACCAGCAGAACAGCGAAATATACCGATCTGGTCTCCGCTTCGATGATCACCCGGTCCCCGGCGCGGGCGCCGATCGGATTGTCCGCAGTGACGACCACCCGCTCCTTTGCCGCCATGGCGCCGCAGCCGCCTTCACAGCGGCTGCAGTCATTATGACAGGCGGTAGGCCGGTCATAGGCAACCTTTGCCTTGTTTCCATCCAAAGACAGGACCGTTACCGTCTGTCTCATTCGATCTTACCCGACCTCCTCCGTGTTCTCCGTCACGTTGCCCGTTTCCACAGGCGCCGCCTCGGAGGGAGCAGCGGATGGCTCGGCACTCGCAGCGGGAGATGCCTCCACTGCGGTCACCGCAACCGCGGTTTCCGTGGTGGGCTCGGTAATGGTCACCAGCACGCTGTAGCTCCCCATGGCGCCCACCTCGCTGGATGCGTCCACGTAGACGTCCACCGGTACGCTGAAGGTGCCGGTCGCGTAAATTCCGGAAAGATCCGCCACCGCCCGGATGCCGCTGGCCGCGAGGGAATCGATCTCTTCCGCGGTACCCCGGAGCTGAACCTCCAGCGACAGGGTGCCGAGTCTGGCCTGCAGGCCCTCCGGCGCGTTGGTCAGTTCAATATTGCTGACCTGGAACGTCTTGGTCTTCAGGTTTTTCAGTTCCACCGTAACCTTGGCCGAAGTACCGGTCATATTGGTCAGGCCGTCCGCGATGACAATGTTGAATTCCTCCGTAACGGAGTTCTGGATTGCGGACAGGTCTACTGTACCGAGATAGACGGAATTCAATCCAGCAAGGACCTCCGGATCTCCCTGAACCGTGATCTGTGCAGGTTCGTAGCGCACCGTTGCATGGTCGGCTGTGGCGCCGCCGCCTTCGATCAGTTCCACCCGGAGCGGGACCTCTTTGATCATATTGACCTGCATCAAAACACCGATTTTGTCAACCGCAGTACCGTTTACCGTACATCTGAGATCATCGGATTCCACCTCTTCCCCGTCTCCGTTCATCAGGGTAAAGGGAAGATTCTCGGAAATGGTCTTGCTGACGTTGGTCCGCTCCAGCACGACCTGCGCATACTCCACCTGGTCCACCTGATCCTTGGGACCGCTGATCTCCAGAGTGTCATATTCCAGCTCAATGGCCTCAGGCGTATAGCCCTCCGCCACATTTCCCTGAAACACCGCCCGGATCTCCACCGACCGGGTCTGGAGCTTGTCCACTGTGATACTGACATAGCTGGTGGAGCGGTCCTCGATCTCGATCTCATTGCTGGAAACCGTCTCCGGGAGTTCAAGCGAATAGGGAAGCCGCCAGTCTCCGGCGCCGGTAACCTGACTCAGGTCCGCCGTCAGAGTAACGTTCGTATTGTTCAGCTTCAGAAGATCCCGGCGCTTTCCGTAGAGCCGCAGGTTCACCGTGGCGTCCCGTCCGCTGGACAGCACCAGATTCCGGTCGGAAAACAGGCCGTCCTCGTTGACAAAGGTCACGGGGATCCCGTAGATCCACTGGCTGTCGTCAGGGGTGACGGTGCTGACCACATAAACCCACAGGCAGACGGCGATCACAAGGGATAACAGGATCGTCAGGATTTTATTTCTCTGCATGATCATCCTCTTCTTTCCTGTTCCGCATTTTACCGAACAACTCGCCGAGTCTGTGACGTACGGGAGGCGCAGAGTCCTCCAGCAGTTCCTCCCGCAGTACGCGTTCCAGGGTCTCCGGAGTCAGATACCGCCGCAGCACGCCTCCGATCACGCAGGAGATCACGCCGGTCTCCTCGGACACCACCACCACCACCGCGTCGGAGTGCTCCGACATGCCGATGGCGGCCCGGTGTCGGGTTCCCAGATCCCGGCTGAGATTGGCGTTCTCGGTCAGCGGCAGAACGCATCCGGCCGCTGCGATCCTGTCCCTGCGGATGATCACGGCGCCGTCATGCAGTGCCGCCTTGGGGAAAAAGATATTTTTCAGCAGTTCCTCGGATACGTCGGCATTGACCACCGTGCCGGTGCGGAAATACTCCTCCAGGCTGTTCTGACGCTCAAAGACGATCAGGGCGCCGATCTTCTGCCGGGACATGGAACGGCATGCAGACACAGTCTCCGTGACTGTTCCCAGGGAATCGGCGCTCCTGGCCTTGGGAAGCAGGAGACTTCGGACAGAGCTTCCGCCCAGCTGTTCCATGACGCGGCGGAGTTCCGGCTGGAACACCACCACCAGCGCGATAATACCGACCTCAATGACCTTGCTGACCACATAATTCAGGGCATATAACTTCAGCGCATCGGATACATAGCTGAGGACCAGCAGGAACACCACCGCTTTGATAATCTGGGCGGAGCTTCTGGACCTGGTCAGGCTCAGAACTTTATAAATCAGGTATGTGACAATGAGTATATCCAGAATATCAGACGGGAAATTGATGATCGTGACCGTCTGCAGAATCCTGTTCCAAATAGCAGTCAAAGCACTCAAGGGTGAACATCTCCGTTCGGCTGCAGAATAGGTTTACATATTACCTTTTTATTATACAAAACCAGCACTCAAATGGCAAGGGCAGTCTTGGGTTTTTTTGTGATAAAACGGAAACGAAAATAATAACACTTGTATCATTTCCTTCAATCATGTAAAATAGAAGCAAACTTTTTGAAAAGAGGTCGCCATATGGTGTGGCTGGAAGTAACCATTCAAACATCCTCCGCCGGAATCGAGCTGCTGGCGGATCATCTGACTGCGGTCGGCTACGACAGCTTTATTATGGATGATTCGGCGGATTTTCAGGATTTCCTCGCAGAAAACACCCAGTACTGGGACTACGTGGATGAGGAGCTGGCGCGGCAGATGCAGAACATCTCCCGGATCCGTCTGTTTATCGAGCAGAATGATCAGGCCCCGGCCCGTCTGGAGGCCCTGAAGCAGAGTCTGGAGGAGTTTCGGGCCAGGCATCCGGGAAAGGACGTGGGCTCTCTGCAGATCGGTGTGTCGGACCTTCGGGAAGAGGACTGGGAGAACAGCTGGAAACAGTACTATCAGCCCATCCCCGTCGGCAAAAAGCTGCTGATCGTTCCCCAGTGGCTCACACCGGAAAATCCGGAACACCGGATCCCGGTACTGCTGGATCCGGGCATGATCTTCGGCACCGGATCCCACGCCTCCACCCAGATGTGCCTGCGGGCGCTGGAGCGGCGGATCTCGGGCGGCGAACGGGTCATCGACCTGGGCAGCGGCAGCGGGATCCTTTCCATCGCGGCGCTTCTTCTGGGCGCGGACACCGCCGCCGGCGTGGATATCGATCCTAAAGCGGAGGACATCGCCCGGGACAACGCCGCCCTCAACGGACTGGCTGCGCCACGTTTTCAGGCGGTCACGGGAAACGTCATCGGTGACCGGGCCATGATGGAACAGCTCTCCCGGCAGCCCTATGACATCGTTCTGGCCAACATCGTGGCAGACGTGATCATCCCCCTGTCTTCGGTGGTTCCCCGCTTCCTGAAGCCTGACGGCGTTTTCATCTGTTCCGGGATTCTCAGCACCCGGCTTCCGGAGGTCGTCACCGCGCTGGAATCCGCAGGTCTGTCGGTCCTGCGCCGGGAAGAGCAGGATGACTGGTGCTGTCTGACAGCCGTCTTGAAGTGAGGAAATGCCATGACTTATCGAAACAAACTGCTGCTGCGGCGCCTCCTGATCATTTTCTTGATTGCGCTAGCAGTGATCTTCCTGCTTCTGCTGATCGGCTTTACCTATCTGGGCCGGTATGTGGTCTATACAGAAAACGGCGCGCATTTTTCCTTTCATCCCGAGACGACCTCCGAGGCTCAGGCTGCTGCCACGGCGCAGCCGCCCAGCAGCTTCGAGCTGATTACCGGATCTCCCATTTCCGCCAACGAAGTGATCGGTGAAAGTGGGATCCAACTGGAGGACAAGGACGTCCGCGGCATTCTGGTGGACTATGCCACCCTGAAGGACGGCAAGTCGCTGAACTCCGTGGAACTCAGCGCCGAGGGAAACAACACACTGGTGCTGGAAATGCGGACGGCCAGGAATGATCTCCTGAACTCCCCTGCCGTCAACAATCTGATCAGCCGGGCCAAGACCCAGGAGACCTGGCTGGTGGCCATCGTCTCCTGCCTGAGCGACGGCGACTACGCCCTGGACCATCCGGAGCTGGCGCTGCGGATCAGCGGCGGCGCGTACTGGGTCAGCGGGAACGGAAGCTACTGGCTGGATCCAGGCAATCCGGACACCATTGCCTATGTAACCGACCTGGTCCGGCAGCTTGCGGAAATGGGATTCAACGAGGTCATCCTCAACGACTTCTATATGCCCGATTCCAGCAGCATCGTCTATGATTTCGGTGGAAAAAGCGCCGCGGACATCAGTGAGGACGCCTATTTTGCCCTGCTGGAAAACACGGTGGATCTCTGTAAGATCGGGCTGCTGGTCACCGATCCCTATGAGGGACATCCCCTCTTTGACGCGGCAGACCGGGTCTATGTCTGCTATGAGGAGGGCAGCACGGTCAGACGGTACGCCGAGTCTCACGAGGATCAGTATCTCGTCTTTATCACCGGCTCTCACGACACCCGGTTTGACGACTACGGCAAGATCGAAGCCGACAGCGATTTCACCTTTGACGCCGTGCCCGACGGAACCGAAACCCTCCCTGACGAAGCCGAGCCCGAGGAGGAATCGGAGGATCCGGATGCGGAAGAAACGGAAGAAGACACGGATGAATAAAAGCAGGACGCGGAGACCGATGGTCCCCGCGTCTTTCGTTTTTCTTTCAGGGTGATCCGGCCGGAATGGAACCGCTTCAGCCCTTTTTCGTCAGGTCTATTTTCCCTGTCACCCGGAGGATCCCCTGATCCCACCAGTCCGCGTCATCCAGAAGATAGCCCTTCCCGTTTCCGGTGAGCCAGCTGTAATAGGGCTTTTCCGGACGGCCGCAGCGGGAAAGCAGAGACATCTCCGTTCCGCCGTGGGCCACGATCACCACCGGATCCTCTCCCCGCTCCCGGCAGGCAGTGAGCAGTCCGGAAACTGCACGCACAGTCCGTTCCGTAAACTCCTCCTGACTCTCTCCGCCCGGGCATTTCCCCTCGCAGTTGCCGTCCACCCAGGCACGGTACTCCGGATCGTGCTCCATCTCGATGTAGTTCCGTCCCTCAAATACGCCGAAGTTCATTTCCTGCAGATCGGGAACCACCACCTGCGGCACCCCCGGGAACAGCAGCTCTGCCGTCTCCCGCGCCCGCTTCATTCGGGACACATAGACCCGTTCCGGCCGCAGCCGGGCAGGCCGCAGCTGCTCTCTTCCCGTCTGGCTCAGGGAGATGTCCTGGCTGCCCTGATAGCGCCGTTCCAGATTCCATTCCGTCTCTCCGTGCCGGATCAGATAGATTTGCACGGCAATTCCTCCTTGATGTCCTGCGGCCGAAGGCTCGCCACAGCTTTATAGTGCCGAAGACAGCGCCCCGCCGGTCGGTCCGGCAGGGCGCAGGGTTTTTATTCTTTCCCGTTCCAGCAGTAGGTGCAAACGCACTCGGGATCCAGTCCGATGGCCTCCAGAAGCCCATCCAGGGACTGATACCCCAGAGAGTCGAAGCCGAACCGCTCGCAGATCGCCTTGAGCATGCACTGGCCGCGCTCGGTATTGGCGTCGGCGTATTCCTCCAGATGGTTGAGACCTTCCTCTCCCTCCAGAGACTGGACCGTCTGGCGGGCCAGCAGCTCCATCTCGGATTTGCTGCTGGAGAAGTTCAGGTATTTGCAGCCGTACATGATCGGGGGCGACGCGGAGCGCATATGCACCTGATCGGCGCCGCACTCGTAGAGGAACTCCACCGTTTCCCGCAGCTGCGTGCCGCGGACGATGGAATCGTCGATGAACAGCAGCTTCTTTCCCTCGATCAGCTCCGGCACCGGGATCTGCTTCATCTTCGCCACCTGATTCCGGATGTCCTGATTGGCAGGCATAAAGGAGCGGGGCCATGTGGGGGTGTATTTGATGAAGGGCCGGGCGAACTGGGCCTTGCTGGCGTTGGCGTAGCCGATGGCGTGGGGCAGTCCGGAATCCGGCACGCCCGCCACATAATCCACGTCCTGAGCCAGACCCCGGCGCTTGTCCTCCGCCGCCATGATCTCACCGTTGCGGTAGCGCATGACCTCCACGTTGACGCCCTCATACCGGGAGTTGGGATAGCCGTAATAGGTCCACAGGAAGCCGCAGATCTTCATTTTGTCCCCGGCCGGGGAGATCGTCTCATATCTGTCCGCCGTGACGCGCACGATCTCGTGGGGACCGAGCTCGTATTCATCCTCATAGCCGATCTTGTGATAGGCAAAGGACTCAAAGGAAATACAGTGACCGTCTTCATTTTTCCCGATCAGTACGGGAAGCCTGCCGAATTTATCCCTGGCGGCAATGATTCCCTCCGGCGTCAGAATCATCATGGTGATGGAACCCCGGATCATCTCCTGGGCATAGAGGATCCCCTCCAGCAGCGACTCCTTCTCATTGATGAGGGCGGCGACCAGCTCCGAGTCGTTGACCTTGCCGGAGCTCATGGCCATAAACTGACGGCCGTCTCTTGAGAAGTGCTGCTCCACCAGTTCCTCGGCATTGGAGATCAGGCCGATGGTGGTGATGGCATACAGGCCGAGCCGGGAGCGGACCAGAAGCGGCTGCGGGTCCGTATCGCTGATGCAGCCGATACCGATGTTTCCGTGGAAGCCGGTGAGGTCTTTTTCAAACTTCGTCCGGAAGGGCGTATTCTCAATGTTGTGGATCTGACGCTGGAACCCGTCCTCCTCATCGTAGATGATCATTCCACCCCGGCGCGTACCCAGGTGGGAGTGATAGTCCACACCGAAGAAGATGTCCAGCGTAATATCCCGTTTGGAAACTGCCCCGAAAAATCCGCCCATACCGTCACCTTTCCTTTCTGTAATTAAAAACCATGTATTTATTTTATCGAATTTCCGCCTGTCACGCAATACATAAAACCCATAATTTATACAGGCTTCCAGCCGGGAACTTCTATTCATCCTGCCATGACAGGTTCCGATTTTGGATCGTTCCGCCGGCAAAAAACCTCATTCTGTCGGTCATGGCACAAATCGACGGACAATCCTCCGTCCCGGGAAATTGACAGTGTCTCCGCACCGGTGGTATAATAATTCTAAATCGAAGTATTTCTTCGGAATTACGAAAGGAAGGCGATAACCATGTCTGACCGATACAAAAACCTGACAGAACCTCTTGTTCTGCGGAACAAGGTTCTCAAATCCCGGTTCATCTATCCGGTGGCCCAGCCGCATTTTCTCCAGGCCAACGAGCTCTACCCATCCGATCCCGTCGTGGCCTACTACACCAACCGCTGTAAGAACGGCGTGGCACTGATTCTGCTCCACGATCTGACGGAGCTGACCCAGCGGTACGGCTTTGCGGATACCGGTCACTTCGCCATGTATGATATCGACGACAAGGGATGCCAGAACGGCTTCACCCAATTCGCAGAGTACATCCATTACTACGGCTCCATGGTATGTCCCGAGCTCAACATCGACAACCGGATGCCCCTTCAGATCAACGACCCCAACGAGGACCCCGGACCGAATCCCTTCCTGGTCATGATGCAGGGCATGGGCG
This sequence comes from Oscillospiraceae bacterium, assembly GCA_902778525.1. Taxonomy (GTDB): domain Bacteria; phylum Bacillota; class Clostridia; order Oscillospirales; family Oscillospiraceae; genus HGM13006. The sequence continues at coordinate 33,565 of CACYXZ010000004.1, forward strand.
GCCCCGAAGACGAGGACAATCTGCCCCCCGGCCCGCCCATGATGCCCGGCGCAGGCGGAGACGATCACGACCCCATTGAGGACCTGCTTCCCGGCGCGCCGGGCATGCCCAAGCCTCACAAGCTCCCTGAGGGCGTCATGAAGGCCGGCGCCCCCGGCGCCCCCATGGCCGGCGCCAAACAGATTAAGGGTGACCTGTTTGAATACTACATCGACGCCACCATCAAGCACGCAAAGACCTACCAGAGCCTCAACTATGACGGCGGCTATCTGTGCCTGGCCAAGCACAACTTCATGATCGGCAAGTTCCTCTGCCCCAAGGAAAACCGCCGCTCCGACGAATACGGCGGAAGCCTGGAGAACCGCATGCGCTTCCCGGTGGAGCTGATCCGCCGGATCCGGGAGGCCATGGGCGAGGACTGGCTCTTCGGCATCGAGTGTCCTGCCATTGAGGAGGACGGCTTCACGCTGGAGGAGTGCGTCACCTTCCTCAAGACCGTGGAGCCCTATGTGGACTTCATGCAGCTGCGGGTCATGCACCCGGACCATCAGCCCTACCCGGTCTGCGAGTCCGCTGAGCTGTCGGCAACGCTCAAGGAGAAGGGCGTGAATATCCCCACCTTTGTCAGTACCTACTACAAGGATCTGGACAGTCTCAACAAGATCATCGCCGACGGCAAGGTGGAGGGCGTGGCCCCCGGTCATCTGATGATCTGCAACGAGAACATGGGCGAGATCTTACGCAACGGCAACGGCGAGGACCTCAACCCCTGCATCGAGTGTCACTGCTGCCGGGGCACCTCCTCCACCGGCGACTGGATGAGCCACTGCACCATCAACCCCCTCATCGGCATGGAGCATCAGGCCTTCCGGTTTGTGGAGCCTGTCACCAGGCAGAAAAAAGTCGCAGTCATCGGCGGCGGCCCCGGCGGCATGAAGTGCGCCATGTGGCTCAAGGAGCGGGGCCACACGCCTGTGATCTTTGAAGCCACGGACGAGCTGGGCGGCCAGATCAAGTCTGCCAACTTCCCCACCTTCAAGTGGGAGCTCCGCCACCCCGGAGATGATCCGGGCCGAGGGTTTCGATTCCGTTGTCGTGGCCGTGGGCGCCAGCCCCAAGCTGCCTCCTGTGGAGGGCGCGGAGACCGCAAAATGGAACGGCGTGAGCATCTACGGCAACGTGGACAAGATCGGAAAGAATGTGGTGGTCATCGGCGGCGCTTCCACCGCTGCTGAAGCAGCCTGCTATCTGGCGGAGAACGGAAAGAACGTCACCGAAATCTGCCGGCAGGGCCGGATTGCCTACGATCTCAATCCCATCCGTTCCATCGGCTATATGAACTCCCTGGCCGTGAAGCTGGGCGTGAAGGTCAAGAAAAACGCCCAGACGCTGAAAATCGAGCCGGGCAGGGTCACCTTCCGCAATGCCCATGGAGTCGAGCGGGTGCTGGAGTGCGACGACGTGGTGGTTACGGGCGGCTTTGCTCCCAACGCCGCAGCAGCCATTGCGTTCGCCCAGGCGGCGCCGGAATTCTACATGATCGGCGACTGCCGCCAGCCCGGCACCATGCGCCATGCCATCCGGGACGCCTATGCGGTGGCCATGCAGATCTGACCCTTCTTATCAACAGCAAAGGACGGCCAAACGGCCGTCCTTTGTTTATTCTTTGTCGTTTCCGGAGAACTTCCCCAGAATCGAAGATCCCACGCTGGCTGCTTTCCGTCCCACATCCCTGCTCAGCAGCTCCATCTCAGAGCCGTCTTTCTTGACCAGGATGATCCTGCAGTCCAGGCCCAGTGTGGCCACCGCCGCAGTAATCAGCGCCCAGGGACCTGCCGCGATGCCGATGGCGGTTCCTACAAGTCCCGCGTTGAGCGGAATGTTCATCACGGTGTCTTCCTTCCGCATCACCCGGATCCGGGCGATGTTGCCCTCCTTCACCAGTTCCTTGATCCTGGCGATGAGTTCATCTGTCTTGAAGTTGTTCTGTTCGCTCATAATCAGAGTCTCTCCTTCCTGGATCGTTTTCAGATTCTGTCAGTATCATCTTATCATTATCTTCCCGGATTGGCAACCTTTTTCGCAAAGCAGCGCCCGCTTCGGAACTACCAAAGCGGGCGAAGATTGTGTTCATCACTGTCATCTATCATTCATGCCATAAGGCTTATATAAAAAATAAAGGACCCGCAGACAATACGTCCGGAGTCTCACGCATGAGGTATCAGCGACCGCTGACAGTGACTTCATCACCATAGATCATATCATCAATATCCAAAGCGTTTCGGCCTCCTTCCTATTAAATTGTACACACCCGCAATCATATACATGTTCATGGGAATGCACCTTCCTTCATTTTTGGTCGTGTATATTATAATACACGTCCGGAAAAAAATCAAGAGCAAATTATGTTAACAAAAGCTCCTGAAAACATCTCATAATTCTCACTTGAAACAACAATATATTGCGTTATGGTCAACTTGTATGCTCCATATCTTGCTGTGTTCGCTCCTGCAGGCCAAAATCTCCCTGTCCTTTTTGAAAAAAATTTTTCCTTTTGTGTCGAAAATGTGATGAAGTTGTGAAGGTCGTGTGATATAATTGAAGCTGTATTTCATCTGAAAGCAGGTTTTCTTCTGATGAAGCAGATCAAACTGTTTATTCCGGCGCTGTGTCTGAGTCTTGCCGGCAGCTTTCTGCTGACGCTGTACGGGCCGCTGGAGCTGCTGTTTACCAACCTGGAGGAGTTCCACTTCGGGTTCGATATGCTGTTTCCGCTTCTGCTCGTTCTGTTTGCGGCTGCAATGATCGCCGCAATGGCGGGATTCGCGGTGTGCCGTCTGATCTACGCCAGGCTGTACGATCTGGCGCTGTGCGCAGCCATGACCGCATTTATCTGCACTTATTTCCAGGGCATGTTTATGGCTGGTAATCTCCCTCCGCTGGACGGCTCGCCCATCCGCTGGTATCTCTATCACCGGCAGTACGCCCAGTCCATGCTCCTTTGGCTGATCGTCGGGACCGCGGTATCGCTGGGCGTCCGGTTCCTTCATATGGAACGCATGCGAAAGATCTTCACATGGCTTTCCCTGTTCTTCACGTCTGTGCTGCTGGTCACTCTGGTGACCGTTGGCATTCAGAACAACGGCTTCGCCCCGAAGCCCGGCATCGCCGTCACCAAGCAGCAGGAGTTCACCATGTCCACCCAGGAGAATCTGGTGATCTTCGTGATCGACGCCGCCGATTCCAGAACCTTTTCCGGCATGCTGGAGGAGGATCCCTCTTATGGAGAAATGCTGAAGGATTTCACCTATTATCCCAACACGGTTTCTGCTTACCCCTTCACCAAGCACGCCATTCCCCAGATGCTGCACGGCCAGTGGTTTGAGAATCAGGAGGACTTTCTGACCTTTTCCTCGGCGGCGATGGACGCTTCTCCCCTGCTGCAGACTCTCTCTGAGGGGAACTGGCGCATGGGGATGTATGAGGAGGAGCTGACCGGCTTTTACCGCAGTGAAGGACTCCGCCGGTTCGAAAATGTGTCCTTTGTCAAGCAGCAGTTTGCCAGCCGGCGCAGGGTGCTTGAGAACGAGATCAAGCTGGTTTGGTTCAAATACGCCCCATGGCCCCTCAAGCGCCTGACCCGGGTGGAGATGGACCGTTTCAACCAGCTCTTAAAGCTGCCGGAGGATGTGGCGGAGCGGCTTCG
>CACYXZ010000005.1 GCA_902778525.1 Oscillospiraceae bacterium
TGGACTTCATCCGGGACAACCAGCTGGATCTCAACCAAAGCGGCGCCTTCAATCCCCGGGACATCTTCGGCTCCCATACGGATATGGACCACATCTACAACACGCCCAGGGCCTGGTTCATGGGCCGGTATCTCACGCCCCGCTCCCACGTCTGGGACGGCCCCAACGCGGAATTCACCCCGGAGAGCGACAACATCCCCTGGTCCTTCGTGCCGGACCGGAAGGTGACCGTAGAGGACGTGAAATACATGCTCTCGTCCCACTATCAGGGTACGCCCTACAATCCCTATTCCAATCAGGACACGGGAAAGCGCGGCATGTACCGCTCCATCGGCATCAACCGGACCGGGGTCACTTCCATCTGCCAGATCCGCAGCGGCGTGCCGGCGCCCATCCAGGGGGTGGAGTGGATTTGCTTCGGCTCCACCACCTTCAGCGCGCTGCTGCCGGTCTACCCCAACGCGCCGAAAATGCCCGACTACCTCAGCCGCGTCACCCTGGACGCGTCCACAGAGAACTTCTACTGGGCCAGCCGGCTCATCGGCGCCCTGGCGGATTCCTGCTACTCCAGCTGCATCCAGCACATCGAACGCTACCACAACGGGGTCATGACGGAGGGCCGCCGGCTCCTCCGGGAATACGACCGGAAAATGACGGAAACCGGAGATTTCACCCTGACCCAGGAGGCCAACGAGGCCCTGTGCCGCATGGCGAAGGAGCGGACCACCGACACGCTCAACAAGGTCCTTCTGGAGGCAAGCACCCACATGAAAAACGGCTATAACCGGGCGGACAACTGATTGACACCACCTATCCGCCTTGTTATAATACGACTTGAAGAATAAAGCCTGCGGGACCCGGATCCCCATGATTTCAAAGGAGATGACTATCTGTGAACGCAAACGGTATTTCCCCTGTGATCGCGATCCTTCTGACGGTGATCGTGGCGGCGCTGACGGTGTGCCTGTTCGTGACCGGACATCCTGTCTGGGGCGTCATCTGCGCGCTGATCTGCCTGGACTTCCTGGCGGATGCGGTGCTGTCCTTCAAGCCGGCATAACCTGCCCCATATTCTGCCCGCCCGGCACAGCAAAGGCTGTGCCGGGTGGTTTTTTCTCCTGATTGTTCGATTTCTTACTTTTCGGTGGAGTCTCCGGGTATTATCTGTTAAAATGGCACCGAAACACCCTGACATGAAAGGATGATGACCATGCGCTTTCCCGAAGAGAAAATGGAGCGGTTCTATCCCGGCGTCTACACCCCGGAGGAGCAGGCCGCCCTGGATGCCTGGGTCCGGATGGAGGACAGCATGCCGCCCATGCCGCCTCAGGCCCAGCCGAAGGATTTCGATGTAGTGTCCGGCTATGAGATGTACTACTACGCCAAGGGCTGGGACCCCTGGAATCCTCTGTACTACGACTACAATTACGCAAAGAACACCCGCTGGGGAGACGTCCCCGCCATGGCTGGCATGCGGGAGCCCATGGGCATGGGCTTCCTGCCCCGGGAGCTGGGCTTTGAATGTCCGCCGGGGGACAGGACCTATGTGGGCGACGGATATGACTTCGAGCTGTACTATTACGCCCCCGTTTTTTCCGGCGACAGTTTCCGCACGAAGAAGGTCAGCCAGACCTATACCGACCTCACCGAGGCCGGTTCCACCACCCGGTTCTTCGTCACCTGCATCACCACGGATATGTTCAACCAGCGGGACGAGCTGGTATGCCGGGCAGTGATGCACTGGCCCTGCTTCCTCAGCAGGTTCTCCGACGGCCACAGACCCACCCGGGAGGAGATGGAGCAGTTCCGGATGCAGGGGGCCCGATATGAGCGCCCCGCCCACGTCTACACCGACGCAGACTGGGATGTGCTGAAGGACATCTGGAGCCGGGAGGTGATCCGCGGGAAGGACACCCTCTACTGGGAGGATGTGAACGTCGGGGATGAGCCGCCAATGACCGCGGAATCCCCGGTAACGGACTATGACGCCCGCCGCTACACCGGCACCCACCACACCGTAGGCGCCATCGCCGGCGACACCGTCCGGGACTTTGTCATGGGCAAGCGTGTAGAGCGCCGGTTCCGGAAACGGGAGGACGGCGTGATCTATCTGCCGGAGAGCCCCAGGACCCACTTCCTGAACTTCGTGGGCCGGAACTTCTGCCGGCGTCTGGTCACCAACTGGATGGGCGACGACGGCATGATCCGCAAGATGGGATGGCGGATGGTCAACGACTACCCGAAGGAAAAGCAGTTCAACCACTTCCCCGCCGGCTACGCCCGGGAGAGCTGGCTGCTGAAGGTCCCCTATCTCAAGGAGGCCGGCCGCTTCACCAACACCCACGGCACCGGGCCGGACTGCGCGCTGGTCCATGGATATGTCACCGACAAATGGGTGGAGGACAACGGCGATCATCTGGTGATGCTGACAGTCTGGTGCGAGGACATGGACGGCAACATCTTCCAGGAGTGTGAATTCTCCGTGGTGCTTCCCTCCAGAGACGAGAAAGGAGTCTGACCATGCGTTTTCCCGAAGAGAAAATGGAGCGGTTCTATCCCGGCGTCTATACCCCGGAGGAGCAGGCCGCCATCGACCGCTACAACCGGGGGCAGACCGGACGGATGTTCGGTGGGAAAGGACCGGCGCTGCCCTCCACGGACCTGTGGGTCATGCAGCTCTACGCCCGGTGCTGGGACCGGTGGAATCCTCTGTTCAATGACCCGGACTACGCGAGGAAGACGGTCTGGGGCGATCTGCCCGCCATTCCGGGCTACCTGTCCCTGGAGACCCGGTACAACGTACCCCCGGAGTTGGGATATCTGATCCGTCCCGACGGGGAGGCCTTCCTGGGGGACGGCTATGACCACACCGACGAGTATTTCGCCCCGGTGTTCCCCGGAGATACCTTCCGCACCGAGGACGGAGGCTGGCAGGTCATCGACGTGACCCCCAAAGAGGGCGGCGTCAAGCGCCTGATGATCTTCATCTGCTGCACGGAGGTCTTTAACCAGCGGGATGAGCTGGTGGCCCGCTGCACCCGCCGTTGGCCGGAGCAGCTCATGCGCGCCAAGGATCCGGAGATCAACGAGATCCTGGCCTCCGAGGTGCCCGGCGCACCGCCAAAGAAGCGGCCGGAGGGCCCCGGAGGAGAGAAAAAGGCGCCGCCTCCCATGCCTGCAGGCGGCGGTGTGGGTGGCAACGCCCGGCATAAGTCCCATTTCATGACCCCGGAGGACTACGGAACCTTCGCGGAAATCTGGAAAAACGAGAAGATCCGGGGCGGTGAACCCCTCTATTGGGAGGACGTCAGCATCGGGGACGAGCCGACGCCTGTGGCCTCCCCGCCCCAGGTGGGCTTTGAGATCGTCCGCACCATCGCCGCATGGAACATCATGAAGGACAACAACGGCCTCCGGGAGGTCCTGACCGGGACGGGCGGCGACCCCCACTTCTACCGGTACAACCCGGAAACCGGCCTCTACGACAACGAATCCGGCCATCTGGGTCTGGGCGGCATCGCCTATCTCTATAATTTCCACGCCAAGCTTCTGGGCACCCGGCTGATCACCAACTGGTGCGGCGATCAGGGCTTTGTGACGCGGCTTGGGTGGCGGTTCGTCAACGACGCACCGAAGGAAAAGCAGTTCAACCACTTCCCCGCCGGTTTCTACCGGCCCACGGAGCTTTTGAAGGTCCCCTATATGAAGGACCGCTACGCCAACATCCACGGCTTCGGCGACGACGCCTTCATCACCCGGGGATATGTCTATGACAAGTACGTGGGCGAGGATGGCGGCCATTATGTGGATCTCATCTGCTGGTGCGAGGACCTCGACGGCAACATCGGCCAGGAGATCCCCGCCACCGTCAGGCTGCCCTCCAGGCAGGACGTCTGAATCAGGGAAAGGAGACTATCTATGAATCACTATCCGAATCTGCTCTCCCCCTTCCGGGTGGGGAATGTGGTGTTCCGCAACCGGCTCTTCACCGCGCCCATGGGACTCCACGCCCTGCAGGGCGGCGAGCTCTACCCCACGGAGGCCATCATCACCCATTACGCCAACAAAGCGAAGGGAGGCGCCGCCGTGGTCACCTGCTCCGGCACCGGCGCCTACCCCGTGACCCCGGATCAGGATCACATGGCCTATGATCTGTACATCGGCCACAGCCAGCACTATCTGGCCCAGCTGGCCGATGCCATCCACTTCTACGGGGCCAAAGCCTCCATGGAGATCCAGGCGGCCTCCAAAGAGCGGGGCTACTACGTCTCCGGCGGACTCATGGTCCCCGGTCCCGGGATGGTCCCCGGCCAGCCCACCAGGGAGCTGACGAAGGAGATGCTGGCTGCCGTCCGGGAGAATCTCAAGGATCAGGTCCGGATCCTGAAGCGCATCGGCTTTGACATGTGTATGCTCCACATGGCCTACGACATGGGCCTCTTCGGCGGCTTCCTGAGCCTGCGGACCAACAAGCGGCAGGACGAATACGGCCCCCAGAGTCTTGAGAACCGGCTCCGGTTCCTCAACGAATGCTGCGACGCCATCCATGAGGCCGCGGGGAAGGACTTCCTCATCGAGCTGCGGATGTCCGGCGAGCTGCCGGAGGGGGCGGGCTTCACCATCGACGACGCCTGCCGGATGGCGAAGATCGTGGAGGGCCATGCGGATATCCTTCACGTCCACGCCGGCACCGGCTGGCAGGCCCACTGCATGAGCTTCGAGCCGGACACGCCCAACCTGTGGATGGCCGAGAAGATCAAAAAGAGCGGCGCGAAGATCCCGGTTTTGACCATCGGCGGCTATCAGGATCTCGACGAGATGGAGGACGCCATCGCCTCCGGCAAGGCGGATCTCATCTCCATGGCCCGGGGCTGGCTGGCGGACCCGAATCTGGGCACAAAGGCCTACGAGGACCGGGGGGAGGACGTGGTACCCTGCGTAAAATGCATGCGCTGCCACGACTCCGCCTGCATCGAGGGGACGACTTTTGTATGTACCGTCAACCCGGTCATGGGAATCGAGCACGTGCTGGATTCCATCGACAAGCCGGCGGCCGTCTCCAAAAAAGCGGCGGTGGTGGGCGGCGGCCCGGCGGGCATGCAGGCGGCGCTGACTCTGGCCCGGCGGGGCCATCGGGTGACGCTCTTTGAGGAGAGGGACGCCCTGGGCGGCCAGCTGAATTTCGCCGATCACGCCTCCTTCAAGCACTCCCTGGCCAAGTACAAAGACTACCTGATCTATCAGGTCTATAAGGAGAAGATCGACGTGGCCCTGGGCGTAAAGGCCACCCGGGAGATGCTCGTGCAGAACGGATTCGACGTGGTCATTGCCGCGCTGGGGGCCTCGCCCCTGATCCTGCCCATTCCCGGCGCGGAGTTGGCCGTCCCCGCCCCCGCAGTCTATGGAAATGAGGAGTCCCTCGGAAAAACGGTCGCGGTCATCGGCGGCGGTCAGGTGGGCTGCGAGACGGCGCTCCATCTGGCGGAGCTGGGCCGGGAGGTCACCGTGCTGGAGATGCGGGAGAAGATCCTTACGGACGCCTCCGCCTCCTACCGGAACCGGCTGACCCGGAACATGGGCTATCACGACGAGCTGAAAACCGTCACCTCCGGCCGCTGCACCGGAGTCACCGCTGAAGGCGTCACCTATGTGGACGGGGACGGCAATGAGCAGTTCCTCCCCTGTGACAGTGTGGTCATGGCCGCCGGCATGACCCCCAACCGGGACGAGGCTGCGGCGCTCTACGACCCGGCCTACCGGCTCTATACGGTGGGCGACTGCGACCGGGCCGCCAACGTTCAGAAGGCCGTCCGGGCGGCGTTCTCCGCAGCGATCACGATCTGAATATCCAAAACAATCAGGCCGCCCACCGGGCGGCCTGTGTCCGTCTATACAGATCCTGCCGCCCGTCCCAGCGCCCAGATGACGCACAGGAACAGGCCGCAGAGGATGTCGATCACGATTCCAAAGCTCTGATCAGTCATTGCTCAGTTCCTCCCTCGCTTCCCGCTCATTATCCGCGGAAAACAGGAACTGTCCCGCGGCGTCAAATACCTCCACATGGCCTCTGACATTTCTGAATTCATACATGCGTATTCCCTCCTGTTTTCCTTGGATGGTCTCATTCTACCGTTTGTTGTGTACCAAAAACAGGACTTTTAATTCCGCATGGATTTCTGCCTCCAAACATGCTATGGTATAGGAAACGGGAGCTCGGGATCCCCGGAGGTGATCAAATGAGGAAACTGTCTCAGGTGCTGAAAGAACAATACGGAGAGCCGGTGTACAAGCTCTCCCTGTCCTCCGGCTGCACCTGCCCCAACCGGGACGGAACCCTGGGATGGGGCGGCTGTACCTTCTGTTCGGAGGGCGGTTCCGGAGATTTTGCCGCGGCCGCCGCGCCCATCGAAGAACAGATCGCCGCTGCCAGGGCTCTGATCCGCCGCAAGACCCCGGCCCGGAAATATATCGCCTACTTTCAGTCCTTTACCAACACCTATGGAGACGTGGACCGGCTCCGGGCCCTGTACGAGGAGACGATTCTGCGGGATGAGATCGTGATCCTGTCCCTCGGGACCAGGCCGGACTGTCTCGGGGACGAAGTGGTGGAGATGCTCACCGGCCTGAACCGGATCAAGCCGGTCTGGGTGGAGCTGGGGCTCCAGACCGTTCATGACCGCACCGCCGCCCTGGTGCACCGGGGCTACCCGCTTTCCACTTTTGCCTCCGGCTACCGGCGGGTAAAGCAGGCGGGCCTTGCGGCGGTAGTCCATGTGATCTTCGGTCTGCCCGGGGAGAGCCGGGAGGATATGCTGGACACCGTCCGGTATCTTTCCGCGCTGGATCCGCCGCCGGACGGTGTGAAGCTCCAGATGCTCCACATTCTGAGGGGAACAGAGCTGGGCCGGCAGTACGAGGCCGATCCCTTTCCCCTGCTCACTTTGGAGGAATACGCGGATCTGGTGGCGGAGAGTCTCCGGATCCTGCCGGAGGAGACTGTGATCCACCGGATGACCGGAGACGGCCCCGGGGCCCTGCTGCTGGCGCCGGACTGGACCCGGAACAAGAAAAAGGTGCTCAACACCATTCACCGCCGCCTGGCGGAACGCTCTGAACCATGAGAAAACGGCTGCCCCGACCGGGCAGCCGTTTCATCCTGTCAAAGGGTTTAAAGTGTCTCGAAGCGGACAAAGTCCGTCCAGGGCTCCTCCTTTTTTGGGGGACGGAGGTTCCCCCCGGCCTCCCCGTCCTCGTACCCCAGGGCGAGGATGGAATGGGGTACCAGATGCTCCGGCAGCGCAAAGAGCTTCCGCTGGGCCTCCACCCGCTCCATCTGGGGCCAGGTTCCCAGCCACACCGAGCCGATCCCCAGCGCATGGGCCGTCAGGACCATGTTCTGTCCCGCGATGGCGCCGTCGATGACCCAGTAGTCCTTCGCCGGCGGGAACGCCCGGTCCAGGTCGCCCAGGATCAGGATCCCCGCCGCGGCGCCCTTCAGCGGATCCGCCGCACGCCCGTTGGCCTCCGCCATCTTCAGAAGCGTCTCCCGGTCCGTCACCGCTACGAACCTCCAGTCCCTGGCGTTGACGCAGCTGGGACCGCTGGTGCCCGCCCGGAGGATCGTCTCCAGATTCTCCCGGGAGATCGGCCTGTCCGTAAAATTCCTGACGCTTTTTCTGGTAAAAATCGCATCCAATGTATCCATGCTTTCCTCCTGTTCCGATTCAGTCATGCCGCTCGTCCATATTGTCCCAGGTCTCGCAGAACCGGGCGGAAAAGCTGGGTGTCTGCCCCGCCCGGTACAGGTGGGAGACGTCCCCGATGCCGCCGGCCCGGAAGCTGGCGATCCCCGGCCTCCGCTCCTCGGTGATCAGCGTGGTGACGGAGGTCGGCGCCGCGCAGGTCCCGTGCCACAGCACCATGGGCGATACGCCCATCAGATGGCTCAACAGCACGCACTCCAGGCCAAAGTGGCAGAACAGCACCACCGTGTCCCGGTTGGGCCGCACCGCCCGATAGTACCGCTCCTGCCGCTGATAGCCGTGGCGGGCGAGCAGCGCGTCCAGTCCCCGGCACACCTGCTGATAGGCCTCCGGTGCGCCCGCCGCCTCCATTTCCGCCGTATGGCACCACCGGTCCCGGTCGTAATAGGCCTCCTCCCGGGTCCAGACCGCCGGCAGCCAGTCCCACAGCACCCGCTCCCGGCCGATCTCCGGATCGAACATCTTCGGCGGGAACTCCTGCAGCCAGTCCAGCACCTCCGCCTCCAGCCCCATTCGCTCCAGGGTCCGCGACGCGGTATCTCTGGCCCGGCCCAGGGGCGAGGTGTAACAGGCGGCGATCTCCAGCTCTGACAGCCGGCCGGCAAGCAGTTCCGCCTCCTGCCAGCCGGTGGGCGTCAGAGAATCCTTTTCGTAGTCCGGGTCTGCGTGCCGGACGATCAGCAGCCGCATTTCATGGTCCTCCCTTTTTCGGTTCAGTGTCCGTTTTTTACATTATAACACATCCGCCCCGTTTTTTTCCTGTGTTTTTATTGCCATTTTCCGCCGCTCCATGATATGATAGTTATAAACCCGCAGGATTAGAAGGAGGCGCTTATGGTACGGCCCATTATCAAAGATCCCATCTTCCTGTCCAGGAAATCTGCACCCGCCGGACTGTCCGATCTGCCCGTTGCCATGGATCTGCTGGAGACGCTGCAGGCCCACCGGGACGAATGTGTCGGCATGGCGGCCAACATGATCGGCGTGGCCAAACGCATCATCGTCTTTCAGGACGGCCCCGGCTATACGGTGATGCTCAACCCGGAGCTGCAGCGCCGTTCCGATCCCTATGAGACGGAGGAGGGCTGTCTGTCCCTGCCGGGGACCCGGAAAACCACCCGCTGCCGTTCCATTACGGTCTCCTATCAGGACCTGCAGCTCCGGCCCGCCGTGAAGACCTACACCGGCTTTACCGCCCAGATCATCCAGCATGAGATCGACCATCTCAGCGGGATCCTGATCTGAAGGGTCCGCGCTGTGGTCATTTTCCACAGCTTTCTTTCCGAAACATCCCGTTCTTTTTACCACGGCAGCGCAAACGCGCGGTTGTTTTTCCCCCGGCAATCGTATATAATAATGGCCGGTTTCCATTCTTTTTTCTTAAAATTCCCGTGAAACTGACGCGTTTGTATTCTGCCACCGGAAATGAGGCGTTTTATGAATATATTTGATATACTCTCCCTGCTGGGCGGTCTTGCCATGTTCCTCTACGGTATGCGTCTGATGGGGGATTCCCTGAAGGAGAACTCCTCCGGCGCCCTGAAAGCGGCCATGGAGCATGTGACCAACAACTCGATTAAGGCCTTCATTCTGGGGCTGCTGGTCACCGCGCTGATCCAGTCCTCCACCGCCACCATCGTCATCACCTCCGGTCTGGTGGGCGCGGGGATCCTGACCCTGCACCAGTCCCTCGGCATCATCATCGGCGCCAACGTGGGAACCACCGTCACCGGTCAGATCATCCGGCTGCTGGATCTGGATTCCTCCGGCGGCACCTCGTGGCTTCATATTTTTCAGCCGTCCACCCTGGCGCCCATCGCCCTGATCCTTGGCATGGTGCTGATCATGAGCGGTCGCATGAAAAAATCCAAGTCCGTGGGCAATATCGCCATCGGTTTCGGCATCCTGTTCTCCGGCCTTCTCAACATGACCGGGTCCGTCAACGCGCTGGCGGAGTCCGGGATGGTGGAGCATATGTTTTCCAGTCTTGGCTCCAGTCCGTTTCTGGGTTATATCACTGGCGCCGGCGTGGCCTTTGTGCTTCAGAGCTCTTCTGCAGCCGTGGGCATCCTTCAGGCGTTTTCCGCCTCCGGTATGCTGACCTTCAAGGCCATCTATGCGGTGATCGTGGGCATCTATCTGGGCGACTGCGTCACCACCGCCATCGTATGCTCCATCGGCGCCGAGGCGGATGCCAAGCGGGTGGGGCTCGTCAACATCCTGTTCAACCTTGGCAAGACGGTCCTGGTTCTGGCAGTGGTGGCGGTTGTCCACCGGATGGGTCTGCTGGACGGTCTCTGGGACAAAACGGTGAATTCCGGCATCATTGCCAACACCAACTCCATCTTCAATCTCACCTGCGCGGTCTGTCTTCTCCCCACCATGGGAATCTACGAAAAGATCAGCCGGAAGCTCATCAAGGACGACGCGGCCCCGGAGGAAAAATACAAGGACAAGCTCGACGGGCTCAACCCGGTGTTCTTCGACACCCCGGCCCTGGCCCTGCGCAGCTGCTACGATCTGCTCCAGACCATTTTCAGTTCCGCCCGGACCAACATCGAAAAGGCGTGTCTGCTGCTGAACCAGTATGATGAACGGGTCCATCAGGAGATCCTGGCGGAGGAGGACGAGATCGATCACATGACCGACCGGCTCAGCCGGTACACGGTGGAGCTGCTGCCCCACCTCCAGAACGAGAACCATGTGGCGATCCTGAACCAGTACTACAAGGTCACGGCGGAATTTGAACGCCTGGGCGACCACGCGGTCAACATCGCCGAAAACGCCGCATCCCTCTCAGCCCACGGCACCACCTATTCCGTGGCGGCCCATCGGGAGCTGGCGATTCTGGAGTCGGCGATCTCCGAGATCCTCACCAAGTCTGAAGTCGCCTTTACCCACCGGGACGTGGACGCGGCCTACGCCATCGAGCCGCTGGTGCAGGTGGTAGGCGAGATCGTCACCCAGCTCAAGCGCAACCATCTCCAGCGCATGAGCAGCGGCGTCTGCAACATCTACGCCGACGCCAGCTTCACCAATCTGATGGTGGAATTCAAGCGGATCGCCGCCGTGTGCTCCAACGTGGGCGTGGCCACCGTGGTCCGGTCGAATCCGGAGCTGGCCGATCACGAGCATCTCTACTATGAGAGCCTGCGTTCCGGCGGAAGCGAGACCTACAACACCGCCTTCGAGCTGGCCCACGACCGGTTCTTCTCCCAGCTGGCGCTGGTCAACGCAACTTAAGATAACTGAAAAAGCGGAAGCTGACGCTTCCGCTTTTTTATTATGTCTTTGGGAAAACCAGACGCACGGTGGTGCCCTGTCCCAGCTCGCTCTCCAGCTCCACGGACGCCCCGTGGAACTGGGCCCCGTGCTTGACGATGGACAGGCCCAGGCCGGTGCCGCCGATCTCCTTGGAATGGCTCTTGTCCACCCGGTAAAACCGTTCGAACACCCGTCCCTGATGGGAGGCGGGGATCCCGATCCCCGTATCGGACACCTGCAGCACCGCGGTGCCGTCCCCTGAAGAGACATCCACCGTCACGCTGCCGCCGGGGCGGTTATACTTGATGGCGTTGTCGCACAGATTATAGACCATCTCGCTGAGCAGCTGCCAGACGCCCCGTACCGACTGATGGCTGCCTGTCACGGTCAGGCTGACATTCTGCTTCCTGGCGATGGACCGCAGGCTGTCAACGGTCTCCTCCGCCAGCTCATAAAGATCCACGGTCTCCCATTCCGGCGCGCCGCCGCCCTCGTCCAGCTTGGACAGCTTCATGATATCATCCACCAGCGCGATCATCCGCTGGGACTCTTTGTAGATATCTCCGGAGAATTCCCGGACCTTGTCCGGCGGGACCACACCCTGGGCCATCAGCTCGGCAAAGCCGGAGATGGAGGTCAGGGGCGTTTTGAGTTCATGGGAGACGTTGGCCGAGAACTCCCGGCGGAGCTGCTCCCGCTGTTCCACTTCCTCCTGGATCGTCAGCTTCTGCTCCTGGATCCGGGTGATCAGAGGGGTCAGCTCCGGGTAGGTATCCGGATTCGGGTCGTCCAGGTCCAGCCCGTTGATGGGCTCGACGATCTGCTTGGCGGCACGGAAGGCCAGCACGCCGGAGATCATCAGCACCAGCACACAGATCCACAGCACCGGACTGACCGCCACCAGCGCGTACCGCACCGCGCTCATGGGCCGGCTCAGACGCAGCACCGTGCCGTCCTGACACAGGCGCGCGTAGTACATGGTGGTGACGCCGTCCTGCTCCGATTTCCGGATACTCTGGCCCTCTCCCGTTGTCCGGGCCTCCGAGACCTCCTCGCAGTCCAGCTGACCGGGCAGCTCCGTCCCCGCCTCGCTGTCGTACAGAACGGCGCCGTCTTCGCGGATCCAGGTGACCCGGTTGGTATCCCCCAGCTTTTCCAGGTATTCCGTCCCGCTCAGCAGCATCCCCTGCTCGGCGTAGACCGACTCCTGCTGGAGGGCCGCATAGGTCTCCTCCTTGATCTGGGTATACTGGAGTCCGAAGAACAGTGCGCCGCACAGGAGCAGCACGGACATGCCCACCAGAAATGTATTTCGAAAGATTGTCTTTGTCATGATTCCTCTCCGTTCAACCGATAGCCCACGCCCCGGATCGTTTCAACCAGCGACCCCGCGGACCCCAGCTTGGCCCGCAGCGTCCGGATATGGACGTCCAGCGTGCGATTTTCCCGTTCCGCCTCCAGCCCCCAGACCTTTTCCATCAGGATCTCCCGGGTCAGGACGCAGCCCATGTTCTCCATCAGCAGCCGCAGCAGCAGGAATTCCTTGTAGGTCAGCGTCACCCGCTCCCCGTTCACCCGGACCTCATGGCGCTCCGGCCGCATGACGAGGTTTCCTGTCTTCAGCTCGATCGCCCGGTCCTTCGGCTCCGTCCGCCGGAGCACCGCCCGGATCCTGGCCACCAGCTCCATCATGCCGAAGGGCTTGGCGATATAGTCGTCGGCGCCGGAATCCAGGCCGAGCACCTTGTCATATTCCGTGTTCCGCGCCGTCAGCATGATCACCGGGAGATCCCGGTACGTTTCCCGGATCCGTCTGAGCACGGAAATGCCGTCCTCCTCCGGGAGCATGATGTCCAGCAGGACCAGCTCCGGCTTTTCCCCGTCCATGGCGGCCCAGAAGTCGCCGGGGGTCTCAAATCCGGCGGCCTGATACCCCTGGCTCTCCAGTGCATACACCACCAGCTTGCGGATGCTGCCGTCATCTTCCAGCAGATAGATCATCATTCTCGCCTCCGTTTTCCCCTTCATCCTAACACACAACCGAAACCCTGCAAAGCAAATTCTTTGAATTTAACATAGATTTAACAAAAAACGCCCCCGGAATTTAACATCGTTCCGCTATACTGAATAACAAATAAAAGGAAGTGAAGCTATGAGTATTTCCCAGGTTATCAGCCTGCTGTGCGGCGTCGCCCTGTTCCTCTTCGGCATGACACTGATGGGCGACGGTCTCAAGCACGTCTCCGGGAACAAGCTGGAGCCGATCCTGTTCCGGCTGTCGAGCACCCAGTTCCGGGGCGTTCTGCTGGGCGCAGGCGTCACCGCCGTGATCCAGTCCTCCTGCGCCACGTCGGTCATGGTGGTGGGCTTTGTGAACTCCGGCATGATGAAGGTCCGGCAGGCCATCTCCGTGATCCTCGGCGCGATCCTCGGCACCAGCATCACCGGCTGGGTGATCTGTCTGAGCTACATCGAAGGAGCCGGCGGTCTGAGGAGCCTGCTCTCCACCGCCACCCTCACCGGCATCATCGCCGTGGTGGGAATCCTCCTGCGGATGTTCAGCAAAAATCAGACCCACCATCACGTCGGGGACATCATGATGGGCTTTGCCATCCTGATGACCGGCATGAGCACCATGAGCGGATCGGTCAGCAGTCTGGGCCAGCAGCCCTGGTTCATCGCCATCCTGACCTCCATGACCAATCCCCTGCTCGGCATTCTGGTCGGCGCCGCCTTTACCGCCATTCTGCAGTCTGCCTCCGCAGCGGTGGGCATCGTTCAGGCCCTGTCTGTCACCGGCGCCATGACCCTCAGCTCCGCCATGCCCCTTCTTATGGGCATTTCCGTCGGCGCGTCTCTGCCCGTGCTGCTCTCTGCCCTTGGCGCAACCATCAACGGCAAACGCACCGCTCTGAGCTACCTGATAACGACCTTTATGGGGATCGCAGTCTACGGCAGCATTTTCTACATTGCGGACGCCATCTTCCATTTCCCCTTTATGTCTCAAATCATGACACCGTTTTCCCTGGCCTTTGTCAATACTCTGATGCGGCTTATCATGCTCGTCCTGCTGATGCCCTTCACCGATGTTCTGGAAGCGGTGATCTCGCTGATGATTCCGGAGAAAAAGCAGAACCGGGAGGAGGATCCCACCCTCCGGCTGGAGGAACGGTTCCTGGGACACCCCACTCTGGCCATCGAGCAGAGCCGCATCACCATCTCCGCCATGGCCGACCAGTCCCGTCAGGCTTTGGAAACCGCGTTTTCCCTGCTGACCTCCTACAGCCAGGAGGGCTTTGAGACGGTTGAACATCTGGAGTCCGCCGTGGACCGCTATGAGGACTGTCTGGGCTCCTATCTGGTCAAGCTCACCGGGCGGGAGCTGAGCGAGCAGCAGAACCGGGAGGTCTCCAAATTCCTGCACACCCTTTCAGATTTTGAACGGATCTCCGATCACGCGCTGAACATTGCGGAAAGCGCCCGGGAGATCCACGAAAAGCAGCTCCGGTTCTCTGACAACGCCAAGCATGAGCTGTCCGTCATCACCAGCGCCGTCTCCCGGGTCATGCAGCTGACTGTAAACGCGTTCGAGGCGGAGAATCTGGCCCAGGCCCGTCAGGTGGAGCCGCTGGAGGACGTCATCGACTACCTGTGCGATGAGATGAAACTCCGCCACGTGGACCGCCTGCAGCATGGACAGTGCACCATCGCCCAAGGCTTTGTGTTCAACGATCTGCTCACCAATCTGGAGCGGATCTCCGACCACTGCTCCAACGTGGCGGTGGCCATGATCGAGCTGGACGCGGGCACCTTTGACACCCACGAATACCTGGACCACGTCCGGGAAAAACACTCCCGGGAATTCGAGCGGTATTCCGAGCAGTTCCGGAAAGAGTTCGCCCTTTGATCCATCCGGCCGGCAGGGACCTCCCTGCCGGCTGTTTATATGGATATAACCCAACGGGAATTTCTTTTTCTTCGCAGGTCTGTTATAATAATAGAAATCAGTCACAGGAAAGAGGTTGTTTTTCATTATGTTGGAAATCCAAACCTACCGCCATGTTTTTACTCCCCTGAAGCTGCGGGGCGTCACCCTGAAAAACAGGCTGGGCTTTGCGCCCATGGTATGCAATCAGTGCACCATTGACGGTACTGTCACCGACGCCATGGTGGAGTTTATCTCCATGCAGGCCCGCTGCGGTGCTGCGTATGTGACAATTGGAGACACACAGGTGGATGACGAGCTGGGCGGCGCCTTTATGGCCACGATGAACATTGCCCGCCATTCCAGCATTCCCGGCATGATCCGGCTGCAGGAGGCCGCCCGCTACAACGGCGCGGTCCTGTCCGTGGAGCTCAACCACTCCGGCCGGGGCGCCAAGGATCACCTGATCTCCGGCCCGGCCATTGCTCCCTCCGCCGTCTGTCTCCCCCGCTGCTCCCAGAATGTCCGCCCCATGGACCGGGAGGATCTGGACCGTGTCAAAGACAAGTTTGTACGTGCCGCCCGGCACGCGGTTCAGGCCGGCTTCCCCATGGTCATGATCCATGCCGCCCACAACAATCTGCTGGGTCAGTTTCTCTCCCCCCTGTCCAACCTCCGCACGGATGAGTACGGCGGCAGTCCGGAAAACCGCCGCCGCTATCCGCTGGAGGTGATCCGGGCGGTCCGGGAGGCCGTGGGCGAGCAGGTCGCCATCGAGCTGCGGGTCTCCGGTACGGAAATGACCCCCGGCGGTCTGGAGCTTGAGGAGTCGCTCCAGTTCATGGAGGCCGCCCAGGAATATGTGGATCTGATCCACGTATCCCGAGGCATCGTCTACAACGACGCCTGCATCTACACCCTGCCCACTTTTCTGCGGGAGCCCTTGCTCAATCTGGAGCTCGCCAGGCAGGCCAAGGCAAGGCTCCGTGTTCCCGTGGCAACCGTCGGTAACTTCCGCACCCTCGACGACGCGGAAGCTGTGCTTGCTTCCGGGGCCGCAGACGTGATCTGCATGGCCCGGGCCTGGCTCGCCGATCACCAGATGATGGAAAAATGTCTGG
Organism: Oscillospiraceae bacterium; assembly: GCA_902778525.1. Taxonomy (GTDB): domain Bacteria; phylum Bacillota; class Clostridia; order Oscillospirales; family Oscillospiraceae; genus HGM13006. The sequence goes on from CACYXZ010000005.1 coordinate 16,074, forward strand.
AAAACCGTCATGCGGACATTCGTCCGTGTCTCCGGTGTCACCGCGGATGCATCGACAATTCCTCCCGGGGCAAGGCGATCCATTGCTCCGTCAATCCGGAGCTGGGCTTTGAGCAGGACATCCGCGCCCTGCCGTCGCCCGCCGCATCCCGCCGGGTTCTGATCGCCGGCGGAGGCCCTGCAGGGATCACCGCTGCCACAACACTTGTCGCCCGCGGGCATCAGGTGATCCTCTGTGAGCAGTCGGACTGTCTGGGCGGCCTTCTTCTGGACGCCGCCGCCCCGGACTGTAAAGGATATATGAAAAAATATCTCGCATGGCTGATCCGCTCTGCGGAGCAGTCCGGCGCGGAGATCCGTCTTAACACGCCGGTGACTATGGCTCTGGTGGAGGAACTGGCTCCGGACGCGGTGATTGTCGCCACCGGATCCGATTACCTCCGTCCAAACATCCCCGGTATCGATCTGCCCCACGTGATGATGCTCCACGACGCGGAACAGGGAATCCGGCAGCCGGGAAACCGTGTCCTGATCTGCGGCGGCGGTTCTGCCGGGCTGGAGTGTGCGCTGAGTCTCCGGCGGCGGGGCCATTCAGTGGTTGTTGCGGATCTGCTTCCGGAGGAGCAGTTCGCCGCCGGGATGCCCTACCTTCCCAGGCTGGACCTGCTGCAGTCTCTGAAGCGCGAGGGCGTCACCCTGCTGCCGGAGCACCGGATCCTCAGGTTCACACCGGAGGGCGCAGTGCTCTCCTCTCCGGAGGGAGAAACACTCCTTTCTGCGGACAGCTGCGTCATCGCCATGGGCGTCCGGCCCAGACGGGAGCTTCTGGAGCAGCTGCAGACCCGATACGCGCAGGGTGTGATCCCAGTGGGCGACTGCGAGGGCGGCACCAACCTGTACGACGCCACCCACACCGCCTTCTTCGGTGCGCTGCGCGTTCTGTAAAGGACCCGGGATAATCTGATAACCGTTTTCATATTGACACAGGATCTGCTCTGTGCTACAATTTGAAAACGGTTATCATTTTTTCTTCGGAGGAACCCATGAAATCACAGTACAAGACCAAACAGCGGGAGGACATCATCGCCTATCTGAGTTCCACCGGCGGACATCATTTCACCGCCGCGGACGTCTGCCGCCATTTTCAGGAGCAGGGCCGTCCCATCGGCACCGCCACCGTCTACCGCCAGCTGGAAAAGCTCATTGACGAGGGACAGGTCAAAAAGTACACCCTCAACGACGGAGGCTGCGCCTGCTTTGAATTCATCGACCCGGAACGGGACTGCTGCCGTCCGGTCTGCTATCACCTCAAGTGCGAGATCTGCGGACGGCTGATCCATATGGAGTGCCGGGAGATCACTGAGCTGGAGCAGCATCTTCTGGCCCATCACGGGTTCCGGATCGATCCCACCCGGACGGTGTTCTTTGGGATCTGCGAAACGTGCCAGGCCGATGGAGGGATGCGGCTGTGAAACGCGCAATCTCTATTCTTATTGTTGGTTTTATCCTGTGTTTTTTTCTCTGTTCCTGCCTTGTCCTGTTCCATGAGGCCGATCACGACTGCACCGGGGAACATTGCCCTGTCTGCGCGATCGTCCATCTGTGTCAGGCTGTTCTGCGGTCTGTTCTTTTCTCCGAAACGTCCCCCGTCCTGTTCGCATTTTCAGCGTTTCTGTTCCTTCCATTCTGCCTGTGCGGGCAGGTCCTCCATTTTCCGACGCCTGTCTTTCAAAATGTCCGGATGGATGAATAAACTCCTCCGCATTCAGAAAAACAACAATCTAAATACGGAGGTATCTCTATGAAAAGAATCATTCTGTTTTTGCTTTGCCTGACTGTTACAGCCGGCCTGTTCAGCGGCTGCAGTTCCGCACCCGCCGCATCTGCCGCACCGGCCGATGCTTCTGATTCGGTTTCTTCCACCGGCACATCCCTGCAAATCGTTACGACAATTTTCCCCATCTATGACTGGGTCCGGAGCGTTGCGGGCGATCAGGCCGAGCATCTGGATATCACCTGGCTGTTGAATTCCGGCGTGGATCTGCACAGCTACCAGCCCACGGTGGAGGACATGCTGACGATCTCCACCTGCGACGTTTTTGTCTATGTGGGCGGAGAATCCGACGGCTGGGTCCATGACGCGCTGGATGGCGCCGTAAACAAGGATATGACCGTCATCAATCTGATGGACGTGCTGGGAAGCAGTGTCCGGGAAGAGGAAGTGGTGGAAGGCATGGAGGCCGATGACCACGAGGAAAACCTGGAAGCGGACGAGGAGGAAGGGCCGGAATACGACGAGCATGTCTGGCTCTCCCTGAAAAACGCGGACACGGCCGTCGGCGCCATCGCCGAAACGCTGGCCGCAAAGGATCCGGATCACGGGGACGTCTATCGGGCCAACGCAGAACAGTACCGGTCCGAGCTCCGGGATTTGGATACCCGGTATCAGAAGATGACGGAGAGTGCGGCCCGGCACACACTGCTGTTCGGGGACCGGTTTCCATTCCGGTATCTCACCGACGACTATGGACTTGACTATTATGCTGCCTTTGTGGGCTGCTCCGCCGAGACGGAGGCCAGCTTTGAGACGGTGGCCTTTCTGTCCGGCAAGCTGGATGAACTGGCCCTGCCCGCCGTGCTGACCATCGAGGGCGGCGATCAGGCCCTTGCCCGGACCATCATTGAAAACTCCCGCTCCGGAGATCAGGTCATCCTGGCCCTGGATTCCATGCAGGGCACAGCCGCCCGGGATCTGGAAGCGGGCAAGACCTATCTCTCCGTAATGGAGGAAAATCTTGCTGTCCTGGAGACGGCACTAAACTAAGGAGGCGCCCATGGCGGAGCTAACCTGTCGGGACCTGACCCTGGGATACGAGGGCAACGTCCTGTTTGAACATCTGACCTTTGAGGTCAATCAGGGGGACTACCTCTGTATCGTGGGGGAAAACGGTTCCGGAAAATCCACCCTCATGCGTACCATCCTGCATCTGCAGCCCCCCATGGCCGGAACCATCGAGCTGGGCGACGGGCTGAAGCCAACGGAGATTGGGTATCTCCCCCAGCAGACGGTGGTCCAGCGGGATTTTCCCGCCTCGGTGCAGGAGATCGTTCTGTCCGGCTGCCAGGGCGCGGCCGGGCGGCGGCCCTTCTATACCAAGGCGGAAAAGCAGATGGCAGAAGACAACATGGCCCGGCTGGGCATCTCCGATCTGGCCCGGCGGTGCTACCGGGAGCTCTCCGGCGGACAGCAGCAGCGGGTCCTTCTGGCCCGGGCCCTGTGCGCTACCCGGAGGCTGCTGCTGCTGGATGAACCGGTGTCGGGCCTGGACCCCAAGGTCACCGGCGAGATGTACGGACTCATTGAGCAGCTCAACCGGGACGGGATCTCCATCATCATGATCTCCCATGACATCTCCGCCTCGGTGAAGTATGCCAGCCATATCCTCCATATCGGCGCCGAGACGTTCTTCGGCACCTCTCACGACTATCTCCACAGCCCCATCGGGCAGAAATATCTGGAACTGGAAGGCGGTGAACTCCATTGTTCGAAACACTGGCACTCTATTTCTCCTACCCATTCGTCCGATACGCCCTGATCGTCGGGGTGCTCATCGCCCTGTGTTCGTCCCTGCTGGGCGTGACGCTGGTACTCAAGCGGTTCTCCTTTATCGGCGACGGCCTGAGCCATGTGGCCTTCGGCGCCATGTCTGTGGCCGCGGTGCTGAATCTCAGCAACAATATGCTGCTGGTGCTGCCGGTGACGGTGATCTGTGCGATCCTCCTGCTGCGGACCGGCCAGAGCACCAAGATCAAGGGAGACGCCGCCGTGGCCATGATCTCCGTGGGCGCGCTGGCCATCGGATACCTGATCATGAATCTGTTCTCCACCTCCACCAACCTCACCGGCGACGTGTGCAGCACCCTCTTCGGCTCCACCTCCATTCTGACGCTGCGTCCGGCGGAGGTCTGGCTGTGTGTGGCGCTTTCGATCCTGGTGGTGGCGGCCTATATCCTGTTCTACAACAAGATCTTCGCCATCACCTTTGACGAGAGCTTCTCCCGGGCCGTCGGCACGCCGGTGGGCACCTACAACCTGCTGGTGGCGGTGATCATCGCAGTGATCATCGTCCTGGCCATGAATCTGGTGGGTTCCCTGCTGATTTCCGCCCTGGTGATCTTCCCGGCCCTTAGCGCCATGCGGGTGTTCCGGAGCTTCCGGTCGGTGACGATCTGTTCCGCGATCCTCTCGGTATGCTGCGCCTCGGTGGGCCTCCTGACCGCCATCCTGGCCGGAACGCCGGTGGGCTCCACCATCGTGGCGGTGGACATTGCCGCCTTTTTCATCTTCGCCTGTATCGGAAAGATCGGAGGGAACGCATGAAACGGAAACTCCTTGCCGCTTTGCTCGCTCTGAGCCTTCTGATCCCCGCCGGATGCGGCAGCTCCGGCACCGGGTCGGATGTGGATATCGACCTGACGAAGCTCTCGGCCACAATGGTGTATTCTGAAGTGTTCAACATGCTCTACACCCCGGAGGACTATCTGGGAAAGACCGTCAACATGGAGGGAACCTTCACCGAATACTACGACGAGACCCTGGACAAGCATTACTATGCCTGCATCATCCAGGACGCCACCGCCTGCTGCGCCCAGGGCATCGAATTCGTCCTGGCGGAGCCCAGGACTCCGGAGGAATATCCGGAAGAGGGCAGCTTTATCACCGTTAGGGGCGTGTTTGACGTCTATGAGGAGGACGGCTATCAGTTCGTCCAGCTGGTGGACGCCGCCATGCGATAAGAAAGAGCCGCCGTCCGTACTGCCGTGCAGTACGGACGGCGTTTTTTGTCTGTCTTTCCAGGGAGGACATCTGTCCCTATTGTTGTCTTTCACTCAAAAACATGCAAGTCGATTTTGCTTCTGATTCATTTTATAAGGAATCCGGCTGGCAGAAACCCAAAATAAAGGTTGATTTTTGCAAGTTCGCTGCGGTATAATGTTCGTGTCAATTTTTTGATTTGCGGAGCTAAAGTTTCGCGAAAAACCAAATGAAGGAGTAAGAGAATCCCATGAAAAGTTACAAGAGAGTTCTGGCTCTGATGCTGGCCATGGCTATGATGGTCTGCGTCTTTGCCGCCTGCGGCAGCGATGCCGCGTCTGCCCCTGCCGCTTCTTCCGCTGAGGCCGCCGCTTCCGGCGACGCCGCAGCCGCCCCTGCCGCTGCCGGCGACAAGGTCGTAAAGATCGGCGTGTACGAGCCCGCTTCCGGCGACAACGGCGCCGGCGGCAAGCAGGAGACTCTGGGCATGCAGTATGCCAACCAGGAGACTCCCACCGTGGAAATCGGCGGCGAGACCTACAGCGTCCAGCTGGAGATCGTGGACAACCAGTCCTCCACCGATAAGGGTCCCTCTGCTGCGCAGCAGCTGGTCTCCGCCGGCGTCAGCGTGGTGCTGGGCTCCTACGGTTCCGGCGTTTCCATCGCCGCTTCCGACGTCTTTAAGAACGGCGGCGTGCCCGCCATCGGCGTCACCTGCACCAACCCCCAGGTCACTGAGGGCAACGACCACTACTTCCGCATCTGCTTCCTGGATCCCTTCCAGGGCACCGTCCTGGCCAACTACGCCTCCGCGGAGCTGGGCGCCAAGAAGGCCTACTGCCTGAGCAAGCTGGGCGACGACTACTCCGCCGGCCTGTGCAACTACTTCAAGGAGGCCTTTACGGGCCTGGGCGGCGAGGTCGTGGAGGAGTCCTTCCCCGAGGGCAACTCTGACTTCACCTCCTACATCACCAACGCCAAGAGCCAGGGCTGCGAGGTGTTTTTCGCCCCCGTGTCCACCGAGGCTGCCGCCAACATCATCGAGCAGGCTTCCGCCCAGGGTCTGGGCATGCCCATGCTGGCCGGCGACACCTGGGACTCCAACGTCATCACCGGCGCTGCCCAGGGCAAGGATGTGGAGATCATCGTCACCACCTTCTATCAGGAGGGCGGCAACGCCGCGTTCGACGAGGGCTTCAAGGCTTATCTGAACTCCGATTCCACCGCCATGACCAACAACGGCGGCAACGATATGGTGGCCGCTGTGTCCGCCATGGGCTATGACGCCTACTATGTGGCTCTGGAGGCCCTGAAGGCCGCCGGCTCCACTGACGCCGCCGCGGTGCAGGCTGCCCTGCCCGGCGTCACCTACACCGGCGTGTCCGGCGCCATCGCCTTCAACGAGACCGGCGACGCCATCCGTGACACCGCCTACGTCAAGAAGGCCAACACCGAGACCGGTGCCTGGGACTTCGTGGCGGAGCAGAAGGTCGGCTGACCGGCTGAATCCGTTTGGAGCGCCCCGGAGGCCCCATGCCGGGTCTCCGGGGTTTTTTCCATTCCAGATTGTAGGGGCGATCTGTGATCGCTCATACGCCGCATATAAGCGGGTGGTCAGAGATCACCCCTACAAAACATGTAAGGAGGTTTATCCATGAGTGTTGTTCTGCCCTATCTGCTTTCGGGCATTTCCGTGGGCGGCCAGTACGCGCTGATCGCGATCGGGTATACCATGGTCTACGGCATCCTCCGCCTGATCAACTTCGCCCATGGCGACGTGTTCATGGTGGCGGGCGTCATGATGGTCTACCTGTCCGCGTCCCTTCCCCTGTATGTCTCCATGCCCCTGATGCTGATCCTGACGGTCATCATCGGATTCGCCATCGAGCGGGCGGCCTACAAGCCCCTGCGCTCGGCGCCCCGGATGTCCATCATGATCTCCGCCATCGGCGTGAGCTACCTGCTCCAGAACCTGGCGGCCTACATCACCGGCGGTCTGGCCCAGCAGTATCCCACAGTTCCCGGCATCTCCGCCTCCGTGAACATCGGCCCTGCCACCACCAAGGTGGTGACGCTGGTAACGCCGTTCCTGGTGATCGCCCTGGTGTTTGCCCTGGTGATGCTCATCAACCACACCAAGATCGGAATGGCCATGCGGGCAGTTTCCAAGGACTATGATACGGCCCAGCTGATGGGCATCCGCATCAACGCGGTCATCTCCGCCACCTTCGTCATCGGTTCCTTCCTGGCGGCGGTGGGCAGCGTCCTGTACTTCACCAACTACACCGCCGTCACCTATACCTCCGGCGCCATGCCCGGTCTGAAGGCCTTTGTGGCCGCGGTATTCGGCGGCATCGGCTCCATCCCCGGCGCAGTGATCGGCGCCTTTATCATCGGTATTTCCGAGAACATCGTCAAGGGTCTGGAGGCCATGCTGGGCATGGCCGGCATCAACTTGAATATCGGCCTTGCCACCTTCTCCGACGCCGTGACTTTCGCCCTGCTCATCATCATCCTTGTGGTCAAGCCCACCGGCCTGTTCGGGGAAAAGGCCACAGAGAAAGTTTGAGGTGCGCGCCATGAAAAATCTCGAAAACAAGCGCGGCACCCTCATCACTGCCGCCATTATCGTGGCTGTCTTCCTGTTTGTGGGCATTGCGGAGAAAATCGCTCCCCCCTCCTGGAACATGCTGTTCATGGTCCTGAAAAAGGGCTCCATCTACGCGCTGATCGCCGTATCCATGAACCTGCTCAACGGCTTTACCGGCCTGTTCTCTCTGGGCCAGGCGGGTTTCATGCTGCTCGGCGCCTACACCTACGGCATCTTCACCATCCCCGCGGCGGACCGGGCCTCGGTCTATCAGTACTTTGACGGCGGCGTGGTGCAGTTTGCCCTGCCGGTCCCGGTGGCGCTGATCCTGGCGGGTCTGGTGGCTGCGGCCTTCGCGTTCCTGATCGGTCTTCCCGTGCTGCGGCTGAAGTCCGACTACCTGGCCATCGCCACCCTGGGCTTCGCGGAGATCATCCGGGCCGTGTTCCAGTGGAACGTGCTGGGCCCCATCACCAACGGCTCCAACCTGCTGCGGAAATTCCCGGTGTTCCAGTCCACCATTTCCTATTTCGTCGTGGTGGGCATCTGCGTGGCAGTGATCCTGCTGCTCATCAACTCCTCCTACGGCCGGGCCTTCAAGTCCATCCGGGAGGATGAAATTGCCGCGGAGGCCATGGGAATCAACCTGGCCCGGCACAAGATGCTGGCCTTCTGCATCTCCTCTTTCTTCGCGGGCATCGGCGGCGCCCTGCTGGCCATGTATCAGACCTCGGTCCAGGCCTCTATCTTCAAGTCCGCCATGACCTATGAGATCCTGCTGATCGTGGTGATCGGCGGCATCGGCTCCATCTCCGGCAGCGTTATGGCCTCTTTCCTCTACATCGCCTGCAGCGAATGGTGGCTCCGGTTCCTGGATCAGGAGACCATCCTCACCGCCGCCGGACGCGGGAGATTCATCGCCGTCATGGCCGTGATCTTCGTGATCCTGCTGGCCCTGATGGTCTTCCGTCTGGTGAGGCCCAAGGCAAAGTCCCGCGTCCGCTACGGCGTGGGCGCCGGGATCTGCGGCGCCATACTGATCTGGCTGATCGTGTTCGCCGCCACAGGACAGACAAGGGTGCCGCTGCTCCGGAACGGCTTCCGGATGGTGGTGTTCTCCGTGATCATCATGATCATCGTGCTGTTTTTCAGCCGGGGCATCATGGGCACCAGCGAACTGCCGGACCTGTTTCGGAAACGTGTCAAGCCTGAGAAAGAGGAGGTGGCGTCATGAGTGAAAATGTACTGCACGTGGATCATGTGACCATGCAGTTCGGCGGCGTGGTGGCGGTCAACGATCTGTCGCTGGACGTGGATCAGGGCGAGATCGTCGCGCTCATCGGCCCCAACGGCGCCGGAAAGACCACCGCCTTCAACTGCATCACCGGCGTATATGAGCCCACCAACGGCCGGGTCAGCTTCCTGGGCAAGCCCATGGTGGAAAACCATCCCCAGGGCAAAATGAAAAAGCTCTACTCCGGCGAGCACGCGGAGGATTATCCCCACATCATCAGCCCCACCCCCGACAGGATCACCCAGCTGGGCATCGCCCGGACCTTCCAGAATATCCGGCTGTTCTCCGCCCTGAGCGTCTTTGACAACGTTCTCATTGCCAAGCATATGCGGGCCAGGCACAACTGGTTCACCTCCACCTTCCGCATCAGCGCCAGGGAGGAAAAGCGCATGCGGGAGGAGGCCACGGCCCTGCTGGAGGAGCAGAATCTTCTGCACCTGAAGGACGAGGTGGCCGGTTCCCTGCCCTACGGCATCCAGCGCCGGCTGGAGATCGCCCGGGCCCTTGCCACCAATCCAAAGCTCCTGCTGCTGGACGAGCCCGCCGCGGGCATGAACCCCCAGGAGACCCAGGAGCTCACGGATTTCATCAAGGAGATCCGGGACAAATACCATCTGACCGTCTTTATGATCGAGCACCACATGGATCTGGTCATGCAGATCTCCGAACGCATCTACGTGCTGGACTTCGGCAAGCTCATCGCCTCCGGCACCCCGGCCGAGATCCAGTCCAACCAGCGGGTCATCGACGCATACTTGGGGGTGAGCAACGATGCTTAAAGTAGAAAACCTGATTGTGAATTACGGCGGAATCGAAGCAGTCAAGGGCATCTCCCTGGACGTGCCGGACGGCAGCATCATCACGCTGGTGGGCGCCAACGGCGCGGGAAAATCCACCACCCTGCGTTCCATCGCCGGTCTGGTCAAGGCCAAAAGCGGCTCCATCACCCTGGACGGCGAGGAGCTTCTGGGCCTGAGCACCCCGGACATCGTTTCCAAGGGCATCACCATGGTGCCGGAGGGCCGCCGGGTGTTCCCGGATATGACCGTGCTGGAAAACCTGAAGATCGGAGCATATCTCCGGAAGGACAGCCTCAAGGACGACATCGACCACGTCTATGACCTGTTTCCCCGGCTCAAGGAGCGCTCCTGGCAGGCGGCGGGCACCCTCTCCGGCGGCGAGCAGCAGATGCTGGCCGTGGGCCGGGCCCTCATGTCCCGTCCCAAGATCATCATGATGGACGAGCCCTCCCTGGGTCTGGCGCCCATCATCGTCCAGGGCATCTTCGACATCATCCGGGAGATCAACCGCCAGGGAACCACGGTACTGCTCATCGAGCAGAACGCGAACATGGCCCTGAAGACCGCCGACTACGGATACGTCATGGAGACCGGCAAGATCTCCCTGCAGGGTACCGGAGAAGAGCTGCTGGCCAATGAGCAGGTCAAGGAGCTGTATCTGGGCAAGTCCAAGCAGTAAAGATCTCCTGTATTGCTGAACACATAAAAAAACGGGGACTGCCGCAGGGCAGTCCCCGTTTTTCACATATTACCGGTCCTCGTAGAACACTTTCATGGCCTTGCGGGTCATGTAGCAGTCCAGCTTGGACACCACCTCGATGGGCGCGTGCATGCTCAGCACCGGCACACCGGTGTCCAGCGTCAGGATATTCCGGTTTGCCATGAACTGGGCCACGGTTCCGCCGCCGCCGGCGTCCACCTTGCCCAGCTCGCCCATCTGCCAGACCACGCCGTTCTCATTGCACAGCCGGCGGATCTTGGCCACGAATTCCGCGGGCGCGTCGGAGGATCCGGATTTTCCCCGGGATCCGGTGTACTTGGCGAAGCACACGCCGCAGTTGATGTGGCCGTTGTTGGCCTTGTCGCTGACCTCCGGATATGTGGGGTCGTGGGCGTTGGTCACGTCGGCGGAGAGGCACTCGGAATGGGCGAAGCACTCCCGCAGCGTCACACCCTGGGCGGCGCAGAGTCTCTCGATAAAGTATTCAAACGCCTCGGACTGCATGCCTGAAATGCCCATGGAGCCGATTTCCTCCTTGTCGGTGAGGCAGCACACGGCAGTATGCTCCGGCGTCCCCTCCAGGGCCAGCATGGCGTCCAGCGCCGCGAAGGAGCAGCTCCGGTCGTCGTGGCCGAAGGCGGCGATCATGCTCCGGTCAAAGCCCAGCTCCCGGGCCTTGGCGGCGGGCACCATGATCAGCTCCGCGGAGAGGAAGTCCTCCTCCCGGATGCCATACTGCTCATGCAGGAACTTCAGCACCGCCAGCTTCACGCTGTCGCCGCCCTCGTCCTCCGGCAGAGGAACGGAGCCCACCAGCACGTTCAGATTCTCCCCGGTGACGCCGGTGGCCAGAGGCTTCTTCATCTGGGCCTCGGAGAGATGGATCAGCAGGTCCGTGACAATAAACACCGGATCGTCGTCCTTTTCGCCGACGCAGATCTCTACCACTGTGCCGTCCTGCTTCACCACCACGCCGTGGATCGCCATGGGCACGGTGGTCCACTGGTACTTCTTGATGCCGCCGTAATAGTGGGTCTGGAAGAACGCCATCTGGTCCTCCTCGTAAAGGGGATTGGGCTTGAGATCCAGCCTAGGGTTGTCGATGTGGGCGGCGGAGATCCGGGTGCCCTCGGACAGGGGCTTTTTCCCGATGACCGCCAGATTGATGGCCTTGCCGCAGACCGTCTGATAGATCCTGTCGCCGGGCTTTAGCGCCATGCCGGTCGTATAGGGCTTGAAACCGGCGGCCTGCGCCTGACGGACGGCCTCCTTCACTGCCTCCCGCTCGGTCTTGGCGGCGTTCAGGAAGGCGATATACCGTTTGGCATAGGCCTCCATTTCGGTCCGGTCTTCCCCGGAAATCACGTTGTACCCGTTTTCATTCCTGTACAGCAGTTCCTTCCGAAGATCTTCATATTTCTCACTCATGGGAATCATTCCTTTCCAAGTAATATCTGATCCAACAGCTCATCGCACTTCCGGGCAAATGCCTCCCGGGTGGAGTCATTGCTGAGGGTAAAGCCGCAGCGCTCTGCGTAATATTCATTGGGCCGCTGGGCGGAGATCCTGGCCCGGGCGTATTCCTCCGGAATGCCGTCCCGTTCCATGATCCGCCGGACCCGGGTCTCCACCGGCGCGATCACCGCGATGGTCGCGCGGCAGCGCCCCGGCAGCTCCCCCTCCAGCAGATTGATGGCGTCGATGGCCGCCAGGGGGACCCCATCCGCCTCCGCCGCCCGGAGCCGGCGGTCCGTCTCCGCCAGGATGTATTTTCCGGTGATGGCGTTAAGGTCCAGGAGGGCCTCCGGATCCGCGAACACGATGGCGCCCAGCGCCTTCCGGTCCAGCGCACCGTCCCGGATCACCCCGGGAAACCTGTCCTCCAGCTCCCGGAGTAGCCCTTTGTCCGTCTGCAGCAGCTCATGGTAGATCGCGTCCAGATCCAGCACGCAGCCGTTCCGGTCCACAATATGCTGCAGGAGTGTGGTCTTGCCGGAGCCGGTGGGCCCGGTGATGCCGAGAATGATCATGGTTCCTCGTCTCCTTTCACCACATGAAACCCAGCCGCCTTCTTCAGCCGGTTTGCCACCGCGTAGGTGACGCCGCCGCCGCTGGGGCATCGGGCATAGATGGTGCGGATGTCCGCCCGGTCCAGCTCCCGCAGGGCGGCGAACAGTCCCCGGGCCAGCGTCTCCGGCCGGGTCTCCTCCCCGTAGGCCGTTGCCGTCCCTTCCGGATAGAGCGGCAGCTCCTCCTGGAAGCACAGCACCCGGTCTTCCGGCGTCAGATGCCGGAGGATATAGCGGGCCGCGGCCTCCCTGCCGCCGGTGACGATGATCACATCCGCCTGGGGCGTATAGTGGGTATATTTCATGCCCGGGGCCCGAACCACTGCGTCCGGCGCCACTTCTCCCAGGACCGCCTCGTCCACCTCCAGCGCACCCAGGACTGTCCGCAGCTGTTCCGGTCCGATACCGCCGGGACGAAGGAGCCGGGGCGTCTGCCCGGTCAGGTCCACAATGGTGGACTCCACACCCACGGCGCAGGGGCCTGCGTCCACAACCGCCTCGATCTTTCCGTCCATATCGTGGAGCACATGAGCCGCTGTGGTGGGACTGGGTTTGCCGGAGATATTGGCCGATGGCGCGGCAATGGGCACGCCCGCCGCCGCGATGATCCCGCGGGTGACCGCTGTGGCGGGGCATCGGACGCCCACCGTGTCGAGACCCGCGGTGGTGCGCCGGGGAACGACGTCCCGGGCCGGCAGGATCAGCGTCAAAGGGCCGGGCCAGAACCGCTCCATCAGCGTCCGGGCCGCATCCGGGATGTCATGGCAAAACCGCTCCACCTGCTCCGGTCCCGCCACGTGCAGGATCAGAGGATTGTCCTGGGGCCGGCCCTTGGCCTCGAAGATCTTCAGCACCGCGTCCGGATCAAGGCCGTTGGCCCCCAGGCCGTAAACCGTCTCCGTGGGGATTCCCAGAAGTCCTCCGGACCGGATGATCTCCGCCGCCCGCTCGATGGTATCCGGCCCGTCCGCCGGTAACAGATTCGTGTTCATATTCCGCTCTCCTGACTGAGCTTGGCCGCTTGGTCCGCGGTGATCAGCCCGTCGATGATCTCATCCAGGTCCCCGTCCATGATCTGGCCGATCTTGTAAAGGGTCAGGCCGATCCGATGATCCGTGACCCGGGACTGGGGGAAGTTGTAGGTGCGGATCTTTTCGTTCCGCATGCCCATTCCCACCTGACTGCGTTTTTCCGCGGACAGGGACGCCGCCTGGGCCTCCTGCTGGGCCTGATAGAGCCGGGAATAAAGGATCCGCATGGCCTTTTCCCGGTTTTGGATCTGGCTGCGCTCCTGCTGGCACTCCACCACGGTTCCCGTGGGCAGGTGGATCAGACGCACCGCCGAGGAGGTCTTGTTGATGTGCTGTCCGCCGGCACCGGAGGACCGGAAGACCTCCATTTTAATGTCAGCCGGGTTCAGGTCGATCTCCACCTCGTCCGCTTCCGGCATCACCGCCACGGTGGCGGTGGAGGTATGGACCCGTCCGCCGGACTCCGTCTCCGGCACCCGCTGGACCCGGTGGACGCCGCTCTCAAACTTCATCCGGGAATAGACGTCGGACCCGGAGACCATGCAGATGACCTCCTTGATGCCGCCCAGCTCCGTCTCGTTCAGGGATGTGATCTCCAGCTTCCAGCCCCGTTTTTCCGCGTACATGCTGTACATCCGGTACAGGGAATGGGCAAACAGGGCGCTCTCCTCCCCGCCCACGCCGGCCCGGATCTCCAGGATCACGTTCTTGCCGTCGTTGGGATCCCTGGGCAAAAGCAGCACCCGAAGCTCCTGCTCCAGAACCGGCAGCGCCGCCTTGGCCTCGCTGAGTTCCTCCTGGCACAGCTCCTTCATTTCCGGCTCCTGGGGTTCGGACAGCATCTCCAGCAGGTCCTCCACAGTCTGCTTCCGGTCCTGATACCGCCGGAACGCCGTCACCACGGGCTCCAGGTCCCGCTGCTCCTTCAGCAGCCGGGCCGCCTGTTTGGGATCGTCGTAAAAATCCGGCCGGGCGGCCATATCGCTCAGTTCCAGATAGCGGTTTTCCACCGCCTGCAGTTTGTCCAGCATAGCTTTCCCTCCCGGATCATACTCATTCGGAAATATTATCATAGCACACAACGTCCCCGGACGCAAGAAAAAGCGGCGGGCAGAGCCCGCCGCCTCCGTCGTATTTACTTGGTGCCGAAGATCCGGTCGCCGGCGTCGCCCAGACCGGGAACAATATATTTGTTCTCGTTGAGTCTCTCGTCCACGGCGGCCACATACAGGTCCACGTCGGGGTGATCCCGCTGGATGACCTCGACGCCCTCGGGGCAGCCGATGATGTTCATCAGCTTGATGTTCTTGCAGCCGTAGCCCTTGATGAAGGTGATGGCAGCCGAGGCGCTGCCGCCGGTAGCCAGCATGGGATCGACAATGATGACCTCCCGCTCCGAGATGTCCGGGGGCATCTTGCAGTAGTACTCCACCGGGTTGTGGGTCTCCGGATCCCGGTACAGGCCGATGTGGCCCACCTTGGCCGAGGGGATCAGGTCAATGATGGTGTCCACCATGCCAAGTCCCGCCCGAAGGATCGGAACGATCGCGACCTTCTTTCCCGCAAGGCGCTTGAAAGTACCCACTGCCACAGGCGTCTCGATGGTCACGTTCTCCAGAGGCAGATCCCGGGTCGCCTCATAGCACATCAGTGCAGCGATCTCGCCGATGATCTCCCGAAACTCCTTTACGCCGGTGTTTTTGTCCCGCAGAATGCTCAGCTTGTGCTGAATCAGCGGATGGTCCAATACATGCAGCTCTCCCATTTTAGGAATCTCCTTTCAATTTCTGATTCTCTGCGCTCAATCTGCTGAGGCGCTCCCGCTCCGCCTGACTCAGCCGCAGGTAATTCGGCACAAGTTCTTCCGGAGTCTGAAGCTCTCCCGCCGCTGCCGCTTTCAGGGCAGCCATCGCCACCCCCGACGCCCGCTGCATCTCCAGATGCGCCGGCGGCAGGATCAGATTCGGGACCTCAGCTTTAAGGGTATTATAGCACAATCTGCTTCCGTCTCCAACCAGAAAAATCGGAATTTCTGTTTTTTGCAGTTCTTTTTTCAGATCCTCCAGGGAAATGGCCCGATCCTCCGCGCACCGGGTCAGGGTTTCCCCGTCCGAGGAAAACAGGGCGTTGTAAACCTGGGCCCGCCGGGCGTCCATCACCGGGCAGACGATCCCGCGGACCTGCCGCAGCTGAAAGGCCATGGCCTCCAGCGTGCTGACGCCGCAGACCGGTTTTTCCGCCGCCCAGGCCAGTCCTTTCGCCGCCGCCACGCCGATCCGAACGCCGGTAAAGCTGCCCGGCCCCCGGGCCACAGCCACTGCGTCCAGATCTCCGGCAGCCACACCGCAGTCCCGCAGCAGCTGCTGCGCCATGGGCATCAGGGTAGCCGAATGGGTCTTCCCGTTGTTCACAAAGCTCTCCGCCACCAGGGTTCCGTCCTCCATCAGCGCCACAGACGCCGCTTTGGCGGAGGATTCAAAGGCTAAGATCCGCAAAACGCTTTCCTCCTTCTATGGTGATGCGCCGGCCGTTTTCCTCCTCCGTCCGCCGGATGGAGACCCGCAGCGGATCCTCCAGCGCGTCGGCGACCCGTTCGCTCCATTCCACCGCCAGGATCCCGCCCCGCTCCAGATAGTCCTCCCAGCCGATGTCGAAGAGGTCTTCCGAGGAGGTGAGCCGGTACATATCAAAATGGAACAGGGGAATCCTCCCGTCATATTCGTTGACGATGGTGTAGGTGGGACTGGTCACCCGCTCCGTGATCCCCAGCCCCCGGGCGAGGCCCCTGGTAAAGGCCGTCTTGCCTGCGCCAAGGTCTCCGTCAAAGGCGATCACCGTACCGGGATCGAGATAGGGGGCCAGCCGCTGCGCCAACGCCTCGGTTTCCGCTTCAGAATGGGTATAGTATGTCATGTGATTGCTCCTGTATGGATAATTGGAGTTTGTCGAGTTGGTTTTGTCTCCGACGGCCAGCCCTTTTCTGCTCGTGCAGAAAAGGCTGGACAAAAGACACGCCTAAGGGCTCTGCCCTT
>CACYXZ010000006.1 GCA_902778525.1 Oscillospiraceae bacterium
GAGAATTACCGCCGGTATCAGGAAATGGACCGCCGGAACCTGCGGACGCCTGCGATCTTTGCCTATCAGGGGATCCAGTATCAGTACATGGCGCCCACAGCTTTCACCGATGGGGAGTATGCCTATCTTCAGTCCCACCTTCGGATCCTCTCCGGATTCTACGGGTGCCTGCGGCCCTTCGACGGGATCTATCCCTACCGCCTGGAGATGCAGGCAAAGCCGGATTTCTGTGGAAACCTGTACCGATACTGGGGCGATGATCTGGGCGAATTGCTGAGCCGGGACAACGAACTGGTGGTCGATCTGGCTTCCGAGGAATACAGCAGGGCGGCCCGGCAGGGTGCCGGCTCGGCGGTCCGGTTTTTAGGAGTCCGGTTCGGAGAGCTGATTGACGGGAAATTCCGGGAAAAGGGGACCCAGTGTAAGATGGCCCGGGGAACGATGGTCCGCTGGATGGCGGAACACAGGGTGGAGGATCCGGAGGATCTGAAGCGGTTTGACCTGCTGGACTACAGATTCTCCCCGGATCGATCCGGGGAAGACCAATATACTTTTGTAAGGGAACGATAACATGCAAGAAAAAGAACCCAAGCTGAGCGTTCTGATCCTGCGGGCGGTGATCACGATCGTGATCGTGATGGCCGTTTTGATCACGCTCCGGCTGACCGGCGTGATTCCTGCGGAGCATGACGCCCCCGTTTCAGCAGTGGTTCGGGAGACGGGAGAAGAATGAAAAGGAAAAGCGGTGCGTCTGTGCACCGTTTTTCTTCACAAAAGAAACACATTTGAAATAAAATCCGGGACTGAAGGGCAAGAAGAAAATAAAGCGGTCACAAAATGTAGGTTATTTATCAAATTGAACACAAAATGAACGTTCTGCGGATTGCAGAGCGTTTTCCTTTTTCTTATAATAGTGCTTGTGAATTTCAGATCGGAAACGATCAAAGGAGGAAAACCAATGAAAAAAAGAACTCTGGCTCTGCTGATGGCGGCTTTGATGGTTCTGGGACTGCTCTCAGCATGCGGCGGCGCCGCCCCCGACGCTGCGGCAGCCCCTGCCTCTGAGGCCGCGCCTGCGGAGGAAGCGGCGGAGCCCGAAGCGGCAGCGCCTGCCGGGGAGATCGAGACGGCGGATGCGTCTGCAGCAGAGGGCAGCGCGGCGGAAGAAGCGGAGGAACCCGAAGAGAAGGGCGAATTCGTTGCGGCTCCCGCGGAGCTGCCCGTGGCGGAAGGCGCCCGGTTCAGCTACTTCGTAGAGCTGCCCGGCTATATGTCCATGTTCAACGTCAACAGCTATTCTGACGTGCCTGCGTGGGCCAAGGCTGTGGAAATGACCGGCGTGGATATGGACTTCACCATCGTCAACATGGAGTCCCTGCAGACCACCTTCTCCCTGATGGCGGCCTCCGGCGACTTCACCGACATGATCGCCGGCGCCAGCTCCCAGTACTCCAGCACCGAGCAGATGATGGAGGACGGCGCGGCCATCGATCTGATGGAGTACAAGGATCAGATGCCCAACTACTGGAACGTGCTGGACTACTATGACGATTATAAGACCGTTGCCATCACCCAGGACGGCTACATGCCCGAGGCCATCACCATTGCCGACGATTATCGGGTGCAGGGCGGCCTTCAGATCCGCAAGGACTGGCTGGACGACATGGGCGCGGAGCTTCCCACCACCTTTGACGAGCTGCACGATGTGCTTCTTGCCTTCACCAACGATTACGGCGCGGACCACGCCCTGCTGCTGACCGGCTCCACCCAGATGCAGGGCAGCGCTCTGGTAGGCGGCTTCGGCTCCTGCGGCTTCGAGGGCGCGGACACCACCGCCAACATGTTCGTGATGGACGGCGAGGTCAAGAACGGATTTACCGTGGACGGCTACAAGGATTATCTGGAGATGCTGGCCCAGTGGTTCTCCGAGGGCATCATTGCCCGGGATTTCGCCACCGAGTCCAACGATCCCTGGACCTCCAATGCGGACCGCTATATCTCCAGCGGCAATGCCGGCGTCTGGACCTCCCAGTCCGACAACATGGATTCCAACCAGATGACAGGTCAGGATCTCAATCCTGACTTCAAGATCGCCCCCATGGCCCAGATCACCCTGGACGGGGAGAAGTTCCACTTCGCCGACAGCAGCGTGGGCGCCAACGCCATGGGCAAAAACGTCTCCATCACCGAGGACTGTGAGGATGTGGATACCGCCCTGGCATGGCTGGACTTCTGGTATACCGACGAGGGCATCAAGCTGGCCAACTACGGCATCGAGGGCGAGAGCTGGGAGTACAACGCAGAGGGCAAGCCGGAGCTGACCGACCTGGTGCTTAACAACGACCAGTTCCCGATGATCTCCTTTGCCACCACCTATTATACGCTGGCCTGCGTGCCGACCCTTCAGGATTATCATCGGCAGGACCGGGCCTACACGGAGGCCAACCTGGCCGCGATGGAGCTGTGGACCGAGACGGCGGACGATCTGTATACGCTGCCCTCCCAGGTGGAGCTGACCTCCGATGAGAACTCCGAGTACAGCGTGCTGTGGAGCGATATCGCCACCTATGCTGCCACGGAAGTGTTCAAATTCGTCATGGGCGAGTACAACTTTGACGAGGATTGGGACAACTTCATCGGTCAGATCGAGGACATGGGCCTGCAGGACTGCATCGATATCTATCAGGGCGCCTATGACCGCTATGTAGAGGCCTACGGCGTATAATCCCGGGTTTTCAAAGATCGAACCGCCGCTCCGTACGGGGCGGCGGTTTCCCATTGCAATTTGTCAAAAACTATGGTTTAATGGAATTAAAGGAATTGGAAAGGGGAAGCAAGATGGATCAGCTGAAGGACGCGCTGAAAACCGCGAGACTTACAAAAACCAGCCGGCGCATCGGTGACTTTATTCTGGATCATGAGACAGACGCCTGCTTCATGACCTCCACAGAGCTGGCACAGGAGCTGGACGTCAGCGAAGCCAGCGTGATCCGGTTTGCCCGGGCACTGGGCTTCTCCGGATATATGGAGTTTCAGAAAAACCTGCGGAAATCCCACACGGAAAAGCTGGGGCGGATCTCCAGCGCAGTCGCGGTGCCCTATGAGCGGCTTCAGGCCAGTATGGCCACGGAGGGCGGGGACTACATCCAGGAGTTCCTGCTCAACACCCAGACCAACATCACCTCGGTGGTGCGGAACAATCCCAAGGCCACTTTTGACGCTGCCATCGACCTGCTGGTGAATTCCCGGAGAAGGTATCTCGTGGCCTCCCGCGCCAATACCGGCGTGGCCGCTTACTGCAATCTGCTTTTGCGGCATCAGCTCACCGACGTGATCCCCACCTGGGAAAGCTCCGTCAACGTCATCGACCACATGTGCGACATCGGCAGCGAGGACTGTGTGGTGCTCTTCAGCTTTCCCCGCTATTCGGAGATGGACCGGCAGGCGATGCAGCTGGCGGAGGATGCCGGGGCGAAGATCCTGGTGGTCACGGACCGGCCCAGCGCACCGTTGGCCCGATTTGCCACGGTGCTTCTGACGGTGGACGTGGATACCAATACGTTTTTCAATTCCTACGTTGGCGTGCAGCTGGTCATGGAGATCCTGTGCGCCGGGCTGTCCAGGCGGATGGGCGGCGCCAACGCCGAAAAGCTGCAGCTGATCGACCGGTATATCGGCCAGCTCGGCGTGTATTGATTGTGGAAGCGCTCGCAAGAGCTAAAAACATATGTTTCAGGAGGACGCGATTATGGAACAGAAATTCTATGTATGCAGTCATTGCGGCAACATCATCGCCTTTGTGAAGAATACGGGGGTTCCGGTGATGTGCTGCGGACAGAAGATGCAGGAGCTGGTGGCCGGCACCACTGAGGCTGCCGTGGAGAAGCATATCCCTGTATACACCGTCGAGGACAATGTGGTCCATGTGACGGTGGGTTCCACAGAGCATCCCATGCTGCCGGAACACTACATCGAGTGGATCTCCCTCCAGACCGACCGGGGCAACCAGAGAAAGGTCCTCAATCCCGGCGAGCCGCCCAAGGCGGATTTTGCGCTGCTGCCCGGGGAAACGGTGGAGGCGGTATTTGCCTACTGTAATCTCCACTCCCTGTGGAAAGGCTGAGGATTCAAATGCAGACAAAAAAAGGACGCTCCCTCGGGAGCGTCCTTTTTCAGCTGATTATCCCAGCCGTTCCATATAGGTGTCGTAGGCGATCTGCTGGATCTCGGTCATACGGTCGAGGCCCATGCTCTCCACGGTGGACAGGAAGTCATCATAGGTGGAAAGGTCGCGGTCGCCCAGGATGAACTTCAGGATCTCGCCGTCGGCATAGGTGGACATCTCGGTGGTGAGAGAAGCATACTCGGTCTGCAGCTCCAGGGGGATCTGCACGCCGCGGTCGATGATCCAGGCGCCGTCCGTCAGCTCGGACAGGGTGTCCAGAGCCTCCAGCTGGCCGGGCTTGGGATCATAGAAGCCCTTCTCCATGTCAAACACACCGGGGAAGAAGGTGGTGGCCTGACCGGAGGCGTACTTGTAGGTGGCGAACATATAGCTCAGACCGTCGGGGTTGTTGATGATCAGGTCGGTCCAGTGAGGCTCGCCGTCGGGGCCGTACTCGAAGGATACGCCCTCCTCGCCCCAGTTGTACATGAACTGGCCTTCCTCGGAGTACAGCCAGTTCACCAGCTGCAGCAGCGGAATGTAGTCATCGCAGGCGGTGGTGATGGCCCAGGTGTCGGCGTTCTTGATCAGCTGGGAATCAAAGCCCACGTGGATGTCTTCCACGCCGGGAGCCTTGGGATAATGGATGGCCATCAGCTCCATGGCGGTGTTGGCGGGGTTCATGTCATAGATGTCGCTGATGCCGGCCGCGGAGTAATCCACGAAGGAGCACAGATCGTTGGCCATGTCATAGCGAACCATGGTGATGTCGGTATCGTTGTAGAAGTCATCGTTGAAGAAGCCCTTCTTGTACCAGTCGTTCATCTGAGCCAGATAGTCCTGATACTCCTGGGTGGTGTAGGCATGGACAATGGTGCCGTCCTTGACCATGAAGCCGCCGGGGTTGACGTTGAAGGCAGAGGCCCAGTCGGTGTCCTGGCCGCCGTACTGCAGGTAGGCGTAGGCGCCGTAGGTGTCCTTGGTGTACTGGAGATACTGCTCCATCTCTTCGAGGGTGGCGGGCTCCCCGGACATGCCGGCCTCATCCAGCCAGTCCTTCCGGATGATCATGCCCATGTTCTCAGTGCCGGCCTTCTTCAGCAGTTGAGCGATGCAGCCCATCTTGCCGGAGTCGGTGAGCATGTTGAGGTAGGCCTTCTGATTGGACTTGAGCAGGTTCATGTAGTTGGGGGCATACTCTTCCAGGTCGTCCCGGATGTCGATGATGACCTCGTCGTCGATGGCGCCCTCAATGCCGGTGGAATAGTTGCTGCAGATGCCGATGATGTCGCAGTAGTCATTGGCGGCGATCATCAGGTTGAACTTCTCATCCTCACCGAAGCCGCCGGCCACAGCCTGGAAGTCGATGTAGACGTTGGTGGTCTCGTTGATCAGCTTGACCATGTTGATCTGCTCAGAGAACTGATCCAGGCTCACACCGATCAGGTCCATAAAGGGCGCCACGGGCATCCAGCAGGAATAGTGGACTTCTTCCTCGGAAACAGGAAGCTCCACAAACTCCAGTGTGACCTCGCCGGGCTCTTCGGCCTCAGGCTCCACAGCGGCCTCTTCTGCGGCGGAACCGAGATCCTCGGCCGCGGGCGCTTCCGCTGCAGGCGCTTCCGCTGCGGGCGCGTCATCTGCCGGGGCTTCCGCTTCCGCTGCGGGCGCTTCCTCGGCAGGAGCCTCGCCGGAAGCGGCGGGAGCGGAGCCGGCGGTGCTGCCGCAGCCGGCCATCAGGCCGACCATCAGGGCCATAGCCAGAAGAAGCGCAAGCAGTGCATTCTTTTTCATGATAGATCCTCCTTGATTATTATTGGCAGTACAAAACTACTGTACACTTAACTATATCACAGTTTGGATACGAAAAAAACTGACAGATTTTATGGATAGAGTATGAATTTTTGTGCTTGTTTCCGGAAAAAACTTGATTCTACACCACAAAGTTTGATACTATATAAGGGAAAGAAATCGCAGCGGGAGGCGAGCGGGCATGCCTGATCATGAAATGGAGGTCCATTTGAAGGATCTGCTGGTTTCTCACCTGACCAGTCCCCATTTTATCCGGGATGAAGAGGAACGTCTTCGGGTTTGCGCGGAAAGCGGCTTTGTGCCGGAGACGGACCGGCATGCGGTGGTGATCGTGCAGATCGAACGCTGGAGCAGTGTTTTTGAGAGCGCAGCGCAGCGGCATGAGGCCAGCAAGCACCATTTTTTCCTGCTCCAGAATATGCTCCACGAGCTGATCGGCAGGGAAAACCAGTCTATTGAGGCGGAAAAGGACTATCAGATGGTCTGCCTTGTGAACGTCCACCCCAGATGGGAGACCTTTTGCAGTGACCTGTCCGAACAACTGCATGAGATGATGGAGGTCCTGGAGACGGAGTTCGACGTCAGCGTGACCATAGCCGTCAGCGAACAGGTCGAGGGACTGTCGGCGCTTCCGGAGGCGTATCAGCAGGCCAGAGAGGCGCTGTGGTACAATTCCTATCTGGAACTGGAGCAGCAGATCCTCTTCTACGGCGAGATGTATGACGAGAAATATCCGATGATCAAGTCTGACCTGACGGTCCTGGACAAGAAACTGATCACAAAGCTGCAGCTTCTGGACACGGATGGCGTCAAATATGTGCTCCACGAGATGATCGACCGGGAATTCATCCAGTCCCGTCCCACGGTGAAGATCCTCCGGACCAGACTTGGCGGGATCTGCTGCAAGATCCTGGACGCGCTGGAGGAGTATAAGGACATCCTGGGCGACGATTTCTATTATCAGCTCAATCCCGCGCCGCAGATCATTGAGGCCCGGACGCTCTCGGAGCTTACCGGCAACATGGACGAGATCTTTGACGCCATCAGCCGCAAGCGCAACGCGGCGGTGCAGGAGCCGAAGCCCCAGTGGGTGGATAAAATGGCAGCCTATATCGATGAGCACTATATGGACGAGAATCTGGGCCTGACGGAGGTTTCCGCCGTGTTCGGCATCACGCCCTCCTATGCGACCCGGGTGTTCAAGCAGTATACCGGCCGGGGAATCTATGAGACGATCCAGCACGTGCGGCTGGCTGCGGCCAAGGACCTGATGCGGACCGACCGGACCATGAAGCAGATCGCCCAGATGGTGGGATACACCAGCTTCCTGTCCATGAACCGGGCCTTCAAAAAATACGAGGGTACGACGCCGTCCCGGTTCCGGGAGCAGTAAAACGGTTTGAAGCTGGAATATTTATGATTTGTTCACACAATACCTGTCTAAAGGTGTTAGAATAGGGAAAACTGAAATAAGGAGCTGATATCATGGAGAAAAAATGGAGAATCGGCGGACTGGTTGCGCTGGGCGTTGCAGCGGCCGCAGGCGCAGCGGTTGCCACTGCCCTGACGCTGATGAAAAAACAGAATACGGAAGATGAGATCACCAAAGCTGCTCCCGAAGAAGACACAGAGGACGATGCGATCCTGGTGGATCTGGACGGCGACGGCGAGGTCGACGCCATGCTGGAGGACCTGAGCGGCGATGGGAATGTGGACACCGTGACGGTGGATACCACCGGTGACGGCGAGGCGGACACGGTCCTGGCTGACTTGGACGGCGACGGGGAGCTGGACGTGGTCTATACAGAGAACCCGGAGCTGCTCTCCGCGCTGGAAGAGGCGGAAGCGGCAGAGACCGCGGAAGAGCCGGAGGCACCGGAGGCGCCGGAAACTGCGGCGGAATAACAGATTTCCAGCCCCCGCATATGCGGGGGCTGTTTTTTCGAACAGGAATTCACAACGACGGATTGGAGGATTCAATATGTACGACATTTGCATCATCGGCGGCGGACCGGCCGGCATGACGGCGGCCCTGTACAGCGCCAGAGCCGGAAGAAGCACGGTCATCCTGGAGGAAAAGACCTTCGGCGGACAGATGGGCGAGACCAGCATGATCGAGAATATGCCCGGATCTCCCAACACCGAGGGGTGGGAGCTGGCCATGAAGTTTTCCCAGCAGGTCATGGAGCTGCCGGTGGAGGCGATCTATGAGAAGGCGGAGAAGATCGAATCCCTGACAGATCATGTGAAGGTCACCACCTCCGGCGGCCAGGAGATCGAGGCCCGGCGGCTGATCCTTGCTATCGGCGTCAAGCGGCGCCGGCTGGGCGTTCCCGGCGAGGACCTGCTCACCGGCAAGGGGATCAGCTTCTGTGCCGTCTGCGACGGCGCGTTCTTCCGGGGAAAGGACGTGGCCGTGGTTGGCGGCGGAAACACGGCACTGGAGGACGCGCTGTATCTTTCCGGCATTTGCAGCCGCGTGTATCTGGTGGTCCGCAAGGACTATTTCCGGGGACAGGAGGCGCTGCAGCAGCGGGTCCGGGAAAAGGAAAACATCGAGGTATGCTTTGAGACCCGGATCACCGCAGTCCACGGAGCTGGCAAGGTCAGCTCCGTCACCATGGAGTCTCCCACGGGGAGCCGGGAGGTGGAGCTTGCGGGCGTATTTGTGGCCATCGGTCTGAGTCCCGACACATCGCTCTACGGTCAGGTGGTGGACACCACGCCGGAGGGATATATCTCCACCGACGAACGGATGCAGACCTCCGACCCGCTGATCTATGCGGCAGGGGACATCCGAAGCAAGGAGATCCGCCAGATCGTCACCGCCCTGGGGGACGGCGCCATCGCGGCGGAAATGGCCGGCCGCTCCCTGTAACAGAAAAAAGAGCCTGGAAACAGGCTCTTTTTTTGTATCTCACCGGGTCAGGTCACGGACCCACTTGTATCGGTTGCACCGGATCCCGTTGGGAATGCACTTGAGGATCTGATCGGACTTCAGGGCGATAAATGTCACCACCGGCGGGAAATGAAATACAAAAGCGCTCGCGCAGGCCAGCGGGATGGTATAGAGCCACATGAAGAGATTGTCTGCAATGGCCTGGTACTTCGGATCGCCGCCGCCGGCAATGATGCCCCCCTCCACGGGGAATTCATAACAGCTGCCCACCGCGGTGACCGAGAGCACGGTCAGGAAGGAAAGGGTCAGCTGCCGGGTCCCCTCCGAGACGTTGTATTGTCCCACAACGGCTTCTTTGAGCAGAAAGATCAGAAGTCCGGTGGCAAGTCCGAAACACAGAAAGACCACCTGCAGAGTTCGGGTGTGAGGCTTCACCAGGTCTTTCCGTCCCTCTCCGATGGTCTTTCCGATGATGACGGAGGATGCGTTGGCGCAGGCCATGCCGAAGGAGGCAAAAAGCTGGAAAATCACAGAGGCGATGGAGTTCGCGGCGATGGCTTCGGCGCTGATATGGCCCAGGATCGCGGTCTGGACCGCCTGCGCAAAGCCCCACAGCAGACCGGAGACCATGACCGGCAGGGAGATGCGCACATAGTCTCCCAGATAGCTCCGGTCAAAGCGGATCAGATCCATCGGCCGCATCCGCAGCTTTTTGTCGAATATCAGAAGGTATACCAGCACGGTCACCAGCTCCACGATCCGGGAGGTCAGCGTGGCGTAGGCCGCGCCCCGGATGCCCAGCTCCGGCGCGCCGAAGTGACCGAAGATCAGGGTGTAGTTCAGACAGCTGTTGATGACAATGGTGGTGCCGGACATGATCATGCCGATGAAGGCGGTCTGAACGCTCTGGAGGGAATACATCAGGACGGCGGAGGCGGCGTAGATCAGGTAGGTCCAGCACATGATGTCCAGATAGGACACGGCCTCCTGAATGATGGCCGGATCATCGGTCAGAAGACCCATGATCTCCGCGGGAAACAGTCGGGTGGCCGTCAGGAAGATCAGTCCCGCTGCCAGAGCAAATTTGAGGCCCACACCGATGATCCGCTTGATGGGCTCCGTCTGGCCCTTGCCCCAGTACTGGGCGCCGAGGACAGCCACGCCGGAACCGATGCCGGAGGTCAGCTGCTGCATCATAAACTGAAGCTGATTCACCAGCGCCGCGCCGGACATGGCCTGCTCGTGGTAGGCGCCCAGCATGAAGTTGTCCACGAGATTGACGGTCAGGGCCAGGAGCTGCTGGAGCGCCACGGCGGCCAGCAGCGGAAAAAACTGCCGGAGCATATAGTTCCGTTCCAATCTCAAATCCATCGGGATCACCTGCCTTGGGGAACAATTTCCGGAAAACGGCGCGTTTTGGGGAACAGTGCCGAATGGGTCTATTATAAAGTTCGGATGATGGGCTGTAAAGTGGTTTGCAGGTTTTTGAACCCGGAAAATGAAAACGCGGCGGCATCAGATGCCTGATGCCGCCGCGTTGTGTCTGAGGTTAGAAGTGCGCGGAATGTCTGCCGGAATAGGTCCGGAGCTCCTGAATCACTTCCCAGGCCCAGCAGCCGAAGAAGGAAATGCCGACCGCGGCAACGCATGCCAGACCGATGACGAGAAGCACTGTCAGAATCATAGTAAAGATCGCCATAATGATACTTCCTTTCTTTCGATGGGGATATCCTGTATCCTCATCATATCGAAGATTCTGCAAAAAGTAAAACGGGTAAATATTATTGTTGCGATAAGTATTTCTTTTTGCAAAAACCTGTGGTATACTGGAAACGGATCAGAAACCGGGATCGGAGGAACGGCGTATGGAAAAGATCAACGCTGAAGTGTTTATGACGGTCGCGGAAACCGGGAGCTTCCGGAAAGCGGCGGAAATACTGGACTATACGCAGGCGGGCATCAGCTATATCGTCGGCGCCATGGAGGAGGAAACGGGCCTGAATCTGTTCGTGCGGGAGCACGGCGGCGTGCGTCTGAGCCGGGAGGGAGAGGCGCTCCTGCCCCATATGCGGCAGCTCACTGCCTGGGAGCGGCAGTTCCGGCAGACCGTGGGGGAACTCAGCGGTCTGGAGCGGGGGACTCTGCGGGTGCAGATCTTCGACAGTATCTCCATTCACTGGATCCCGCGCATTATCCGAAAGTTCCGGGACGACTATCCCGGGATCCGCATTGAGCTGATCACAGAGGAGGACAGCCTCCGGGCCGAGCAGATGGTCATGAACGGCGAGGTGGACTGCGGCTTTTTCCTGACCAAAGTGAGTTCCAGGCTGGATGTGTTTCCGCTGATCGAGGAGAACCTGCTGGCCATCGTGTCCCCGGAGCATCCTCTGGCGGAACGGGAGGTGTTTCCTGTGGCCTGCCTCGGAGCGTATCCGTACATCAGCATGAAATACGACGATCACACGGGGATCGGGGAAATTTTCCGGAGTCACGGCGTCAAGCCGGACGTGGCATTCCAGATGGACAACGACTATGCCGCCATGGCCATGGTCAGCCAGGGCCTGGGCTACTGCATTTTCCCGGAGCTGCTGCTGCAGGATATCCCCTACGCGCTGCGCTGCATCCCCTTTGACGAGCCCCAGCGCCGGACCATCCGCGTCGGCACCCGGTCCATCAAAACCTGCTCCCGGGCATGCAGGAAATTCATTGAATACACCAGATCGTGGGTGGCGGAGCATACAGGATAATTCTCCGGGAATACCGGATGGAAAACCGGACGCACCCGTGATATAATCGGATTATCGGAAATACAGGCGGCGGTGCCGTCTTCATGGAGGAAAAACACATGGATTGTTATGATCTGATCCTGGCAGGGGGCGGCGCGGCCGGACTCTCTGCCGCCGCTTTTGCAGCGGGACAGGGGAAGCGGGTGCTGGTTCTGGAGGCGCTGCCGAAGCCCGGCGGCAACGGGGCGTTTGCGGAAGAAGTGTTCGCACTCAATACGAAGGTGCAGGAGAACAACGGCGTGCGGTGTGACGTGGACGGATGGTTCCGTCTGGCCATGGAGCATTCCCACTGGAAAAACAACGCCAGACTGACCCGAAATCTGCTGGAGAAGTCCGGAGAGAATATGGACTGGCTCTGCGCGCACGGCCTGCAGGTGGCAGGATTAAAGCCTGAGAGCGTGCCGGGACTCGGCGCGGCCACCCACTACACCGAGGGCATGCATACCGGACGGGAGATCATGAAGGTCCTGCGGACGTATTGCGAGAACGAGCCGAACATCACCATTCTCACCGGGACCCGGGTCACCGGGCTGGTGCAAGAGGAAGACGGCCGGGTGACCGGGGTAACAGCGGAACAGGCCGGGGAAAGCCGCTTCTTCGCCGGCAGTGCGGTGGTGCTGGCCAGCGGTGGCTGCGGCGGGAACCGGGACCTGATCCGCCGGATCATTCCCGGCGTGGACGACACCGTCTTTGCTCATCTGCGGGGAATCCGGATGCAGGGAGACGGGATCCTGATGGCGGAGCGCGCCGGCGCGGAGATCCTGTCGGACGGCTGCTTTGAGAACGCCGGCCCCACCTTCTCCGGAGACCTGACCGTCATGGGACTTGTGACCAAGCGGTATGCCGTCTGGCTCAACCGGCAGGGCAGACGCTTTGCCAATGAGGCGGTGGGCGACAACTTTGTCTATGGCTGCAATGCGGTGTATGCTCAGCCCGGACACTTCTGCTATGTGCTGCTGGATCAGGCCATGGTGGAGGAGGCGATGCGGGGACCGGTGGACTTCCTGGCGGGTCCGGAGGCGGTCAAGAGCGGTATGGCCGGGATGCGGAAGGCCCTGGAACGGGAAATGGAGCAGGGCCGGGTATTTTTTTCCCGGGACCTTGCGGAGATTGCCGCCTGGATGGGAATTGCTCCGGAGACACTGGAGCGGGAGATCGAGGAATACAACGGAGGCTGTGCTGCAGGACGGGACGTGTTCCTGAAGCCGGAGAGTCTGCTGCGTCCGCTGCAGGCCGGCGAGTACGTCTGCATCCGCTGCGGCGTGGACTACATCCTGACCCACGGCGGGATCCGGGTGGACGAATGCATGCGCGTGCTGCGGGCGGACGGATCGGTGATCCCGGGACTGTACGCCGCCGGTGTGGACATCAGCGGACTGGACGCGGCGGGCTATCAGGTGACCATGGGCGGACATTCCTTTGGATTGTCCCTGACCGGAGGCCGCTGGGCGGCGGAATGCGCGCTGAAGGATCGGTAACGAAAAACTCCCTTCCGAACGGAAGGGAGTTTTTGCGCGGCTAAGGCTGCAGGAGCATCAGCGATTCTGCAGGAAATGACACAGTGACGGTTTTCTGAGGCAGGGGCTCCGGCGAGCCCTTCGGGATCATCCAGTGGATGGGCGCTCCGGTGGCGCCGGGCTTCCGGAGCAGCAGGACGTGCTCAAAAATATCCTCAATGGCGCCGGTGATCTCCATCTCAAAGGCGTTGGGATCTCCCGGTGAGGCAGAAACGATGTGGTGTCCCCGGATGGCGGCGACCTGGCCGGTGTGGGTGCCGGGGATCGTCAGATCCAGATTCCAGTCCTCCGCATGGAACCGGGTGACGCCGTTTTCCGCGGTCAAACCGGAGATCCGGCTGAAGTTCTTGCAGCCGGTCAGGAGGGCGGCGGTGTAGGTGCCGGGATTTCGGAACACCTGATGCTTTTCCCCCTGTGCGTTGATCTGTCCCCGGTCATAGACAGCTACGGAATCCGCCATGCGATAAACCTCGTCCCGGCTGTGGCTGACCAGGATCGTGGTGCCGCTGTAGTCCTTCAGCAGCGACATCACCTCCCGTTCCATCCGGTCCCGCAGATGGGAATCCAGCGCCGAAAAGGGCTCGTCGAGCATCAGGATCCGGGGATTCCCCACCAGGATCCGGGCCAGCGCAGCCCGCTGCTGCTGGCCGCCGGACAGCTCGGCCGGATAACGGTCCCCCAGTCCTTCCAGCTGATACCGGATCAGGGCGGCTTCCGCCGCCTGCCATTTTTCCCGCTTTCTCCCGGTGCGAACACCGGTCATAATGTTCTCCAGCACCGTCATGGTGGGAAACAGCGCGTAATTCTGAAACAGAATACCCACCCGCCGCTGCTGCGGCGTCAGGTTGATGTGCTTTTCACTGTCGAAAAACACCTGACCGTCGACGATGATCCGTCCCCGGTCGGGGGTCTCCACCCCGGCAATACACCGGAGGGTCATGGATTTTCCGCTGCCGGACCCGCCCAGCAGGGCCAGCACTTCGTTTCCGGCGGAAAACTCCACGTCCAGCCGGAAGGAGCCGTAATCCTTAAAGATCTTCGCTTCGATCATCTTACCACCGCCTTCTGTTCCGGCCGCCGGTGACCAGATTCATCAGAACCACGATCCCGAAGGCGATCAGCATGACGATGATCACCCAGATCCCCGCGGTGAGGTAGTCGCCGTTCTGGGAGATGGCGGTGGCGATTTTTTGGGAGATGGTGCCGGTTTTGCCGGCGATATTCCCCGCCAGCATGGAGGTGGCGCCGTATTCGCCCAGCGCCCGGGCGAAGGTCAGGATGGTGCCGGAGGCAATGCCGGGCCCGGCAGTGGGGACAACGACCCGCCAGAAGATCTCCGGTTCGCTCATCCCCAGGGTCCGGCCGGCGTAGATGAGATTCACGTCCACCTGCTCGAAGGCCGCCCGGGCGTTCCGGTACATCAGCGGGAAGGCGATCACGGAGGCGGCCAGAATACAGCCCAGCCAGGTCTGGACCACCTTGATCCCGGCCTGCTCATACAGAAACGCGCCGAAGGGCCGCCGGAGCGAGAAGATCAGCAGCAGGAAAAAGCCTGCCACCGTGGGCGGCAGCACCATGGGCAGCGTCAGGAGCCCGTCGATGACCGCCCGGGCACGGCCGCCCATTTTCAGGACCCTGCGGGCGGCGAACAGCCCCAGGAAAAAGCAGATGACGGTTGCGACAACCCCTGTTTTCAGAGAGATCAGCAGGGGAGACCAGTCCAGTGTGCGCAGAACGTTCATCGCGGCGTCCAAATCAATCACATCCCATCAAAAGAGGGGATGGCAGACACCATCCCCTGGTTTCATTCAGTTTAGCACGGTTTTGTTATATCGTCAATCACTTGTTGGGAATGAACATATAGTTCTCGAAGATCGTCATGACCTCATCGGTCTGCAGGAAGGCGAAGAAGTCGTCCGCAGCAGCGGTGACAGCGTCCGTGGCCTCTGCGTTCTGAATCCGCACCATGGGATAGAGAATCTCGCCGGTGAGATCGGTGGAGACGCTCTCAATGATCTCAATGTCGTCGATCCGGGAGAAGGCATCGGAGTGGTACACGGTGCCGATCTCGTTGGAGCCCTCCGCCACGGCCTCCAGAGTCTTGGAGACGTTGGAGGTCTCGTTGATTTCCAGACCGCCCAGTGCCTCGGAGACCTCCTGGGTGGTGATGTCGGCGGGCTCCACGGAGCCGTCCAGAATTCCCAGAGCCTGAAGGGCGGCGCGGGTGTACTTGCCTGCAGGCACGGAGCCGTCGGCGAGCGCCATGGAGGCGGCGTCACCCAGGTTCTCCATACCGGTCACGGCAGTGCCGGAGCCCTTATAGGTGATCAGATCCAGGGTGTTCTTCAGCAGATCCACCCGGGTGCCCTCAATGGAAAGGCCCTCTTCCTCCACGGATTTGATCTGCTTGACTGCGGCGGAGAAGAAAATGTCGCAGGTGAAGCCCTCTTCGATCTGAGTCAGCAGGGTGCCGGAGGAATCGGCGTTCAGGGTCACGGTGACGTTGGGCTGGGATTGGTTGTACAGCGCGACGATCTCCTCAAAGGCGTTGCCCAGAGAAGCGGCGATGAATACGTTGATCTCAGCGGCCTCCAGGGTGCCGTCGGATTCCTCGGCAGGAGCAGCCTCCTCGGCGGAAGCGGCCTCCTCGGCGGGAGCGGCCTCCTCGGCGGGAGCGGCCTCCTCGGCGGGAGCGGCCTCCTCAGCGGGAGCGGCCTCCTCGGCGGGAGCGGCGGCCTCCTCGGCAGGGGCAGACTGTGCGGAAGCGGAGGAGCTGCCGCAGGCAGCCAGACTCAGCACCATGGCCAGTGTGAGCAGCAGAGCTAAAATCTTTTTCATGTCTTACGGTCCTTTCTGTTTTATTGCGTTTTGATAGGTTTAGACCAATTATACTCCAGCAAAAACGAAAAAACAATAGATAAAACACAATAAAACAGAACATTAAAACAACTGATAAGCTGTGACAAAACGTGGAAAGAAACCTTGTGCCAGTCTGTGCCGATGTGGTAAAATGAACAAAAGGGGGAATTTCCGTGGCGCAGGATCTGTTGACGGCCCAGGAAGCCGCTGAACTGTTAAAGGTGAAAAAAGCCACCGTATACGAGATGATCAAACGGGGGGAGATCCCGGCGGTGAAGATCGGCAAACAGCTGCGAATCGACCGTTCGGACCTGCAGAAAAAGCTGCGGGGACAGGAGGATCGGGAACAGAACGGTCCTCCTGCAGACGGAAGCATCGTCCTGTGCGGTCAGGACAACTGCCTGAACATCATTGCCAACCATGTGACTATGATGCCGGGGGCGGTTCCGGTCCTGCGGAGCTACGCGGGCTCTTACAACAGTCTGCATCAGCTCTATCAGGGAACGGCGGATATTGCCACCTCCCATCTCTGGGATGAGGAGACGGGGACTTACAATTTTCCTTTCATCACGCGGCTGCTGCCGGGCATGCCGGTGATGGTGATCCGGCTGCTGGGCCGGAAGATGGGAATTTACACCGGAAGGGGGAATCCCCGAAAGATCAACGGGATCGGGAGCCTTGCCTCCGGCACGGTCCGCATGATCAACCGGGAAAAGGGCAGCGGGACCCGGATCCTGCTGGATCAGAAACTCAAGACACTGGGGATCGACCGCCGTTTGATTCCCGGATATGAAAGGGAATACAGCAATCATCTGTCCATTGCCGGAGCGGTGGCCCGTGGAGAGGCGGATTTCGGCATGGGCGCGGAATCTGCGGCCCGGCAGGTGGATGGAGTGGAGTTTATTCCGATCCAGACGGAGTGGTATGATCTGGTCTTTCCCAGAGAGCGGCGGGAGGAGCCTACATTCCGGCTTCTGACCGAGTATCTGACCGGACCGGAGTTCCGGGAGGAGATCGCCGCCACCGGCCCCTACGACATGAGCCAGACAGGGCAGGTGTTCTATCTATAAAGATATAAAGAAACGAACCGGTCCGAATGGACCGGTTCTTTTGCGTATGGGGTTTATTTGGACTGGGCAAACAGCCAGTTCCGAAGCACGTCGATCTTGTAGGCGCAGTCAAAGGAGCTCATATGCTCCATGCCGCGGGGGTTGGCTTCCGTAACGGTGCCGGCGGCAAACTGGCCGAAGTTCATGGCGTTGCCCTCCGCGATCTCGGCCCGAAGAGCTTCCTCCAGACCCGCGTCGTCCAGATTGGCGTCCCAATCGTAGGAGACGCTGTAGCTCAGGCCCTTGCTGTCCAGATCCGCCATCACGTCCGCCTGCCCGGCAGAGGCTTTGGGGTCGCCGCCGGCAGCCACATAGAAGAACGTCTGGGTTTCCAGGCCCTGCAGCTCGTCGATCTGCCACTGGCCGGAGACAAACAGCTCCGCCGCGAACAGATCGGGATGATGGGCAGCCAGATACAGGCTGGTCATGCATCCCATGGACTGGCCGGTGGTGTAGATCCGATCGGTGTCCACATTGTTTTCCGCGGCCACGGCCTCCACCATTCTGCCGGCGGCGTCCATGTACTCCGAGACATAGGGCGGATTGACGTTGTCCTCGATGATGACCTCCGGGAACACCGGAACCATCACATAGCAGGGGTGCTTGGCCTGCTCGGATTCGGTGGCCCAGATGATGCCGCCGTAGCCCTGAGACAGGGAATAGTCGGTGTTGCTTCCGGTGCAGGTGGCGTCGCCGATGAACATGATCATGGGGCAGGGCTCCGTCTCCGCCTGCTCTGGCGTAAAGAGGTGATAGGGAATGGTCAGGCCGGTGTCCGGATCGGTGTATTCCAGCAGCTGGAACTTGTCCGCCACCTCCGCGTACATATCGGAGACAGCAGGTTCATCCAGATAGTCTGTGAAAAGGGTCTCCGGGTCAAATACCTCCGGCGCCTCCTCCGGTTCTTCCGCCGCAGGAGCTTCCACAGCGGAGGCTTCCTGAGCGGAATCCTGTGCAGATTCCGGTTCGGCGGGGGATTCCGCTTCCGCAGGGGTTTCCGGCTCGGCAGCCGGCTCGGCTTCAGCGGCCGGGGCGGCCGCAGCCGCGTCGGCGGTTTCTGCCACCGATCCGGCTTCCGGGGCGGACTGGGCGGGTGCCTGACCGCAGGCGGCCAGCAGGCCGAATACCAGGATCAGGGCAAGCATGGAAATCAGCTTGTTTTTCATGTTCTCTCCTCCAATTTTGTTTCAGATGATTATAATATAGTGCAAAAAACTAAAATGAACTTAAAATCCGCGCTCAGGACCGGTCCCGGCGGAAGGAAGCGCGGAACAGGATGTGTCCCAGCTCATTCTCCTCCGCGGTCAGCTGCGCGTGGTTTTTCTCAGCGATGGCTTTGGCAATGGAAAGACCCAGCCCGTAGCCGGTTTTCCCGCCTTCCCCGCTCCGGGACGCGTCGCCGCGGTAGAAACGGTCAAAGAGTTTGGAAAGCTCCTCCGGCGGGAGCCTGTGGTCCCAGTCGTTTTCCGTCTCGAAAATGACCCGCCGTCCGCTCGCATACAGACGGACCTGAATATCTCCGGTGGAATATTTGACCGCATTGTCGCAGAGTATGGTCAGAAGCTGCCCGGCGGTCATCACGTCGCCGAGGGCGGTCAGGTGATCTTCCAGCTCCGCCGAAAGGGTTTTTCCGGCGAGCTCGGCGGGACCCGAAAAGGCGTCCACGCACTCCGCCGCTGCCCCGGACAGGTCAAAGGGCTCCAGCTCCAGCTTTTCCTGCATCTCCTCCAGCTTGGACAGGGAAATCAGGTTGGCCACCAGCTTCCGAAGTCTGGAGAGCTGTTTCTTGGTGCCGTCCACCCATTCATTCTTTCCGATGTCCATCTCCAGAATGTCCATGTTGGTGCCGATCACCGCCAGAGGTGTTTTCAGCTCATGGCCGGCGTCGGTGATGAAGCGCTTCTGGCGTTCCACGCTTTCCCGCAGAGGGGCCATGGCCTTTCTGGACATGAAGTAGACAAACAGACCCATCACAAGCAGACCGCCCAGACCGACCAGAATAGATACCATCAGAAGCGACCGGACCGCCTGATGCTCGGTGGAGCAGTCCAGGAAATAGACCCATGTGCCGTCGGGATTGGTCTTTACCTGATACCGGTAGGAGTCCAGATCCCCGGCAGTGCCGGAGGCGATCATCTGCTCCGCCAGCGTGATGGCTTCGGGCTCCGTCAGGGCGTTGCTGTCGCTCATGCCCACCACCGGCGGGGAACCTTCCGAGAAGGAAACCACACAGAGCCGCCCT
Organism: Oscillospiraceae bacterium; assembly: GCA_902778525.1. Classification (GTDB taxonomy): domain Bacteria; phylum Bacillota; class Clostridia; order Oscillospirales; family Oscillospiraceae; genus HGM13006. Next base: position 19,390 of record CACYXZ010000006.1, read on the forward strand.
GCATATTGGTTCATGGCGGAATTGCGAAGATCCAGTTCGGAATCGGTCTCCGCCGGATAATAATAGTAGTAATGGTTGATGATGGTCTCCTGAGGCTCCGGCGTGGGTGTGGATTCCGTTTGCCCGGTTTCCGTATACTCAGGCAGGAAATCCTCATACCACCAGGGGCGTTTCTTGCCCCAGCCGTCCATGCCCCGGGGATTTCCGTCCTTGCCGGTAAAATAGGGATCGGAGGCTGCGGTGACTTCAGGGGACGGCTCCGCCGACGCCTCCGGCGTTTCGGAGGGAGGGGCCTCCTCCACATAGCTTTCCACACGCCATTCCGGCTCTTCCTCCACCGCGGCGGTTTCGGCGGCCTGAACGGATTCCACGGTCTCCACCATCTCCGCCAGAGCACGGGTGATCTCCCGGTCCGCCTGGGCAGCGTTGAGCAGATTGATCACGGCCACCAGCGCGATCACGCAAAAGCCCATGGCAGCCATGGCAATCAGCCAGAAACGAAGCTGTACCCGTTTAACCATTTCGGCCTCCCAGCGTATAGCCGGCGCCCCGGACCACCTTGATCTCCACGGCCGAGCCCAGCTTTTGGAGCTGCTTCCGGAGCTGGGAGATGTTGACCCAGACCACGTTGACCTCGACCTCCGTGTCCCAGCCCCAGATGTGCTCCATGAACTGCTCCACGGAGATCACGCTGCCGGGATTGCGCATGAGCATTTCCATCATCTGAAAACCCTTGCTGCCCAGGTTCACGGATTGACTGCCGCAGGATAGCCGGTAGCTGTTCCGGTCCAGGGTGATGTCCTCAAAGACCATCTGATCCGGCGTGAAGCTCTCCGTCCGGCGCAGCAACGCCCGGACCCGGGCCAGCAGCTCGCCGCCCGCAAAGGGCTTGGGCAGATAGTCGTCCGCACCGGCGTCCAGACCGTTGATGCGGTCGTCCACTTCGTCCATGGCGGTCAGCATCATGATCGGAATGCGCACGCCGCTGCGGCGGGCTTCCCGGACCACCTCCAGGCCGGACCTCCCGGGCATCATCACATCCAGGACCGCGGCATCGTAATCTCCGCTCACCAGGTAGTCCAGGGCGTCGTTGCCGTTGTAGACCGGATCCACAGTATAATTGCTCCGCTCCAGCAGAGTCACCACCGCTCTGGAAACGTCCCGGTCGTCCTCTGCAAACAACAGCTTCATGGCCTCACCTCCATTTTAAATCAGTATAACACAGATCCCGGCGCTTTTGGGAAAAAACCGCAATCTGTTTCAAATTGTGATTCAAAGTATACGCCGAAAACCTAAAGAGAACTTAAAAGAAAAAACCGGAGGCATGTTCACAAATAATTCATGTTGGTTTTAGGTTCGCCTTAGGTTCGGCTGATATACTCGACCCGAAAAGAACCACAGGCACAGCCTGAATGGAGGTACAACGATGAAACATCCCATCCTTTTTAAAGTAATGACCCTGACACTGATCCTCAGTCTGTCCGTAATGCTGTTTGCCGGATGCGGCACGGCCGCTGGTGCGGCGACGGAAACCCAGGCTGCATCCTTCGGGGTGAGCGACATCGCCTCAGAGACCGCCCAGGTCGCTTCTGTGCTCCCGGCGGAGGAAGCTGCTGCTCCGGAAGCGGCTGCCGAAGATCCTGCAGAGGCAGCCGAGCCCGCGGCGGAGCCGGAACCCGAGCAGAGCGCCGCGGAAGAAGCCTCCGCGGTGGAGACGGAGGAAGCGGAGGAGATCTCCGGCCCTGTGACAGAGCTCAACTGTGCCGAGAACGGCGTCCTGAACGGAAGCGAGCTGTTCACAGACCGCGACCTGGAACAGACGGCCGACCTCAGCGACGCGATCCACTACGCGCTCTCTGACGGGGAGGACATCGAGATCACTGCGGAAGGCGTGTATGTGCTCTCCGGCGCCGCTTCCGGCGTCACGGTCTATGTGGACGCGGACGATCAGGCCAAAGTGCAGATCGTGCTGGACGGCGCATCTATTGAAAACGAAGATTTCCCCTGCATCTATGTCAAGGAGGCCGATAAGGTCTTTGTGACAACCACCGATACGGACAACACCCTTTCTGTCACTGGCACCTTCACGGCGGACGGCGACACCAACACCGACGGCGTGATCTTCTCCCGGTCCGACCTGGTCATGAACGGGACTGGCACCCTGAATATCTCCTCCACGGACAACGGAATTGTCTGCAAAGACGACCTCAAGATCACCGGAGGCACCTACAACATCACGGCTTCTTCCAAAACGCTGGAGGCCAATGACTCCATCCGGATTGCCGGCGGCGTGTTCAGTCTGACCGCTGGAACGGATACCCTGCACGCGGAGAACGATGACGACGACAGCTTGGGGTATATCTACATCTGCGGCGGAGACTTCACCCTTGACGCAGGTGACGACGCCATCCACGCGGTCTCCGTGACGGAGATCGACGGCGGAACCTTCGCCATCACGGCCGGGGAAGGAATCGAGGGCACCTACATCCAGATCAACGGCGGCATCATTGACATTCAGGCCTCCGACGACGGAATGAACGCGGCACAAAAATCCTCGGCCTACTGGCCCACGCTGGAGATCAACGACGGCGAGATCACGGTGGTCATGGGTTCCGGCGACACGGACGGCATCGACTCCAACGGCGACCTGTACATCAACGGCGGCCATATCGACGTGACAGGCGGGTCCACCTTTGACTACGACGGCACTGGAGAATTCAACGGCGGCACGCTGATCGTCAACGGTCAGGAATTGGATTCCCTCCCCAATCAGATGATGGGCGGACGGGGCCGCTGGTGAAAAACGGCATACAGACCCGGGACCGGCACGGCAGTGCCGGTCCTTTTTTGCGTTAAGCTATAACAATATTCCAAAAAGGAATGAAATATGACAAAAGTGTTATGAAAACATGAAGAATCTGTGTTGACTTCAAATTGCTGTGCAGATATAATGGGACATGTCCCAATAAATGGAGTGAAATTTGGGCACAATCACAACAACTGAAAGGAGAAAGAAATGAAAGCAAAGAAATTGTTTGCGCTGCTGCTGGTCCTTGCCATGGTGCTGAGCCTGGCTGCCTGCGGCAACAGCGCCCCTGCTGCTCCCGCAGCCGGTTCCAACGCCGGAGAGGGAACTGCGGAGAGTGCCGCGGCGGATCCCAACGCGGTGGGCAACGATCCCTATGCCGACCCCTATGCCGACCCCTATAAGAACGGCGGCCAGGGGAACGACCCCTATAACGATCCCTATAAGAATCAGGGCAACGATCCTTACAGCGATCCCTACAAGACCGGGGATCAGGCCACCCAGGCTCCCGCGCCTGCTGCGCCCTCTGCGGAGGAGTATATGCCCGAGGCAGGAGAAAACTATACCGTGACCAAGACAGCCGACGGCTGGATCCAGATCGAGAACAAGGACGGCGAGACCCTGGGCCTGAGCCCCACTTCCGGCGTGAAGATCGTGGAAGCGGACGGCTACGCCTTCAAGGATCTGAACCAGAACGGCAAACTGGACGTCTACGAGGACTGGAGAGAGACCCCTGAAAACCGGGCAAACGATCTGGTGGCCCAGATGCAGGGCCCGGAGATGGCTGCGATCCTGGCCCATGGCGGCTGGGGCGACTTCACCACGGATCCGCTGACCACGGACGACGGCTCCTACACCTATCTGATGGCCGGCGGCCGCGGCGGCGTTACCCGGAACATCGGCCGGGGCGGCGGCGTTCACGCCAAGTGGACCAACGCCATCCAGTCTGTGGCCGAGAGCTGCTATTACGGCATTCCCGCCATGATCTCCATTGACCCCTCCGGCATTTCCGGTCTGATCGAGACCGTCGCGCTGGGCTCCACTATGGACCCTGAGCTGGCGGCCAAGGTCGGTCAGGAGACCGCGAAACAGTACCGCGCTGCCGGCGTGACCGCGCTGCTCGGCCCCCAGGTGGATATTGCTTCCCCTGTGATGAGCCGTGCCGGCGGCACCTACGGCGAGGATCCTCAGCTGACGCTGGATATCGCAACTGCGTATGTCAACGGCATGCAGTCCACCTATGACGGGGACAAGGACCTCGGCTGGGGCGATGAGTCTGTCTACTGCTTTACCAAGCACTTCGGCGGCGCAGGCGCCACCGAGGGCGGCCGCGACGACCACTCCAATGCGGGCCGTTACGCGGTGTTCCCCGGGGACAACCTGGAGGCCCATCTGATCACCTATTTTGACGGCGTGTTCAATCTGCCCGGAAAGACCAAGTCCTCCGGCATCATGACCGAGTACGCCATCAATGTGGACGGTGAAGGAACTCCTTACGGCGGCGAGTGGGCCGGCGTGTACAACCCCTTTATCTACGGCATGCTCGATGAGTTCGGCTATGACAGCCTGAAGATCACCGACTGGGGCGTCTACGAGTTCGCGGGCGTCTGGGGCGCCGAGGATATGGAGCTTCCCGACCGGATCGCGCTGAGCTGGGAGCAGGGCGCGAACCTGCTGGGCGGCTTTGGCGACATGGGCGCCGTGACCGCCGCTTATGACAAGCTGGTGGAGCGCAACGGCGAGGACAAGGCGCTGGAGATCATCCGGAAGGCTGCTTACAACTATGTTTTGGTCATGATGAACCTGAATATGTTCGATCAGCCCTACAGCGACAGCGCCTATGCGGATTCCATCGTCTACAGCGACTCCGCCAAGGAGTTCGGTCTGGAGACCCAGAGAGAGTCCGTGGTCATGATCAAGAATGACGGCACCATCAAGAAGGACGGCAACGGCAGCGATAAGCCCACCGTTTACGTCCCCTATGTCTGGAGCAACGAGGGCGTCAGCGTGACCTGGATGTTCGGCATCGGTCAGGCAACTCCCACCTGGGAGCCCAGCATGGATCTGGAGGTTCTGGGCAATTACTTCAATGTAGTGACCGATACCCTGGGCGATCCTACCGGCGAACCCGGCCAGGACGGCAACCCCACCTACAAACCCGAGGATCTGACCCGTGCCTCCAAGGAGGACATTGCCAAGTGCGACTATATCCTGGTGGGCATGAAGGGCGCCTATACCGCCTCCTATGACAAGAATATGACCGGCGCCTTCGGCGGCGCGCCCGCGCCCGAGGGTGAGGATGAGTGGTATCCCGTTTCCCTGCAGTATGGGGAGTACACCGCCGATACTGCCGCGGATCCTTCCATCTCCGGCAAGGTCATTGACGGGGAGAAGGAGAACCGCTCCTACAAGGGCAAGACCGCTGCCAAGGACGTGAATTACGGCCATCTCGAGGCCCTCGAGTATGCCGAGTCCGTGGCCGGCGACATCCCCGTGGTGGTCTCCGTGGCCATGGAGCGGGGCATGGTTTGGTCTGAGGTGGAGCCTCTGGCCGACGTGATCCTGGTCTGCTACAACAGCCAGCGTCCTGAGGTGGTTTCCGAGATCCTGCTGGGCAAGACCGAGCCCAAGGGCCTGCTGGTGTTCCAGCAGCCCAAGGATATGGAGACCGTGGAATCTCAGGTGGTGGACGTTCCCCGTGACATGGAGTGCTACGTGGACGCCGACGGCAACACTTACGACTTTGCCTTCGGCATGAACTGGAGCGGCGTCATCAAGGATGACCGCGTCAAGACCTATTCCGCCGATCCGCTGACCGGCATGAAGAACTTCGACTTCGCCAAGTATATGGCGGACAACAAGTAATCACAGGCGATAGAAGGGCGGCCTCACCGGTGGTGAGGCCGCCCTTTGTCCTTCGGACTCATGCTCCGAGCACACTGTTGTAATAAAGAACTGCAGCTTCCGTCAGGAGTGCGACGCCCTTCGGCGATTTTCGGTATCGGGGACAGCCGATGGAAAGCTGCCAGATTTCCCCGTTCATCTGGAGGGGGCAGAGCACGATGGAATCATTGTGGACCAGCGTATCCGGCAGGACCAGATTTGCTCTGGCTACAGGCTCCGGCAGAAACACCGCCGCATGGCCCAGCAGCACCAGGCGCACGGTCAGTTCCATGTCTCCGGTCTGCACATTGCTTACGGGGGTCACGCCGGACTGATGAAACAGTCTGTCTTCGATTTCCCGAACGATGGAACCGCTGCGCTTGAGCACAAAGGGGCAGCCCTGAAACCGGGAAAGCGGCAGCGGCCTGCCGGCAGCGGCGGCAGATTCCATCTCTGCGGCGGCTTCCCTGCCGAATGCGGCGGAAAGGAGCGCCCGGTGGACAGCCACGACAAAGCGTCCGCTCTGCAGGACCGGCGTGTAGGTGAGCTTGCTGTTCTCGCCCTGGAACTCGCCGATCACGGCGTCAATATGGCTGGGAATCTCCAGGAGCACGCCGGTCCGGGTGGGAAGCTCCGTGACGGTGACGGACTGCTCGGGGTGCTTGTGACGGAAGAATTCCAGAAAGGGCACCAGCAGAGGCGGCGACATTCCCGTGGGAACGCCCAGTGAAATATGGCGGTCATTCCGGGCGGAAATGGAAGCCAGCTCCACCTCCAGCTGTTTTTTCGCATCCAGGCAGGTTTCCGCGCAGATCAGAAACTGGCGTCCCGCCTCGGTCAGCGTCAGAGGCTTGGTGCGCTGAAACAGCGGCGTTCCGATCTCCAGCTCCAGCTTTTTCAGGTGCTCACTCAAAGCCTGGGGGGAGATATACAGCGCTTCCGCAGCACCGCGGATCGTGCCGACCCTGGCAATGGTGAGCATATATTCAAAGTTCAGAAAATTCAAAGAGCGGCCTCCCTTGCATATTTCCTTCAGAAAGAAGATAATGCAAACGCTTGTGTTTGTCAAGTAATTACTTGAGATTTACGCAAGTGGTTTCGTGCTTTGCTGCGATGGGACGGGCCGATATAATGGAACCAGAACAAAAAGAAAGGAAGGGTTTCACATGATTCGTCATATTTCTGTATTCACGTTCCGGGACACGCCGGAGAAACAGCAAAACATCGAGACCGTTAAAGCATATCTGGAGACGGTACCGGAGCAGTATCCCGCCATTTGCAGACAGTTTGTGGGAGTACCCGCCGCGCCTGCACCGGTTCTGCCGGAGGATGCCCCGGTGATGTTCGGCGATCTGATCCAGGTGGCGGACTTTGAGACCATGGAGGATGCTGCCGGGTATCCGGCCTCCGAGGCGCACACGAAGCTGGCGGAGTTCTCCACACCCATGCTCCGGAAAGTCACCGCCATGGACTATCAGGTGTAAGGAGGCAGGGATGTTTAACAAGAGTCCCGACAATCTCTGGAATGCCGTATTCAATGTGTTTCAGGGCGGCACCATGACCATTGCCGTGTCCCTCTACGTCGGCCAGGCAGCGCCGGGAAATCTGCTTAAGACGTTTGTGTGCGCTTACTGTGCCGGCGTGATGCTGACGCTGTTCCTGCGGGTGCCCGCTTTTGGAGACTGGGTGGCAAAGCTCCTCCACTGCGACAAAAACCCCGTGGCCGCTTATCTGGTTTCCGGCGCGGCCGGCGGTGCGCTGATGGGTATCTTTATGAACTTCTTTATGACCTTCATGGCCATCGGGCCGGTCCCGGAGTTCCCCATGGCGTTCCTGCGTGTGCTTCCGTTTTCCATGCTGGTTTCCGCCATCTCCTCCTGCTGCTGGGTCAAGCTGGCCGGCGCGATCGTGGGGAAGGTCTACGGCGGTTCCAAATAAGTAATAGAAGAGAGAATGAAAATGAATCGTTTAGCTGGAAAGGTTGCCGTTGTCACCGGAGCGAACTCCGGGATCGGCAAGCGTACTGCGGAGCTGTTTGCCGAGGAGGGCGCCGATCTGGTGCTGGTCGCCCGGCGCATGGACAAGCTCAAAGAGGTGGAAGCGTACTGCAAGGGCCTTGGCCGCAGCGTGATTTCCGTTTCCGCCGATGTCAGCGTCCAGGAGGACTGCCGCCGCGTCTGCGAAGAGGCAGAAAAGACCTTTGGCCGCATTGACGTACTGGTGAACAATGCCGGCATTGCCGACAAGCATCGCCCTGTGACCCGGTGCGATGCGGACTGGTGGGACCATATCATCAAGGTCGACCAGTACAGCGTTTTTTACATGATGCAGGAGGCGCTCAAATCCATGACGAAGGCCGGGCAGGGCAGTATCGTCAACATCTCCTCCATCGGAGGGACCTCCTATAATTCCGGAATTGCCTATACTGCCGCCAAGACCGCGGTGGTCGGTATGAGCAAGAACGTGGCCATCCAGTTTGCGGGCCGGGGCATCCGCGTCAACGTGGTCGCCCCGGGCCCCACCCCCACGTCGCTGAACACCCCGGACCAGCTGGCCACCTTTGACCAGAAGTTTGCGGAGCAGTGCGCCCGCCACTTCGACGATACAGTGCCGGAAGTGACTGCGGAGGATCAGGCAAGAGCGATCCTGTTTTTCGCCAGTGACGACTCCAAGGGCTGCAACGGCCAGGTGATCGTGGTGGACAACGGAAGAACGATCTGAAAAAAGAGGTGAAGCCGCAGGCTTCACCTCTTTTTAATCTGTCAGGAACGGGAGTACGGCGTCCAGCGCAGGATAGGCGTGGGCTTCCCGGATCGCAGCGCTGTATCCGAACAGGAAGCGCAGGAATGCTTCACAGTCCGGGGAGGGGGTCATGTCCTCCGTGCGTGTATAATACACTCTCCGCCGCAGGCTGCCGTGTTCCACCGGCAGCCACCGGATGCCCGGAATACAGATCTGGGGCGTACGGACCCACAGATTCACCACCGTTTCCGGAACAAAGCTGATGCCGAAGTTGTTGTAGACCTTCACCCCAATGGAATCGGAATCGCCCACCTGATGGATCTTTCCCATGGGGATATTGCGCATCTGGAAGTATTCCCGCATGAGCTGCCCGATCCCGTATTCGTCGGAGGTGGTCACAAAAGGCGAGCCGCGGAGGTCCTCCATCCGGATTTCCGGCTGTTCGACCAGATGAGAGGTGGGGCCGGCCAGCACCAGCATGGGCTCGTCCAAAAGCAGGGTGGATACGATGCCGTCGCCGGTGTGGTCCCGAAGGGTCAGGGCAAAGCAGTAGGTCCCGTTCCGAAGGTTTTCCAATAGTTTTGCCTTTTCGGCGTTTTCCGCCTGAACGTCCATATTGCCATCAGTCTGGCGGAACAGGGTGATCAGCTCATTGCTGAAATCAATGACCTCCGTCCCGAAGTAGACCGGGGGATTCCGGTCCTGCGACATGCGCCGTAGCTGGGCCTCAAGATTGGAAGTGAGTCGCAGGATCTCCACAGCCTGGGCGCAGAACAGCTCCCCGGCCTCCGTCAGCCGGAGCGTCTTCCCGGTCCGGCTGAACAGCTGGACCCCCAATTCTGTTTCCAGCCGTTTGCAGGACAGACTCAGGGCGGATTGGGAAACATGCAGGACCTGAGCCGCCTTTGTCATGCTGCGCATATCGGCAATGGCGGTCACATACCGCATCTGCAGAAGATCCACAAAACCGCCCCCTTGATCTATTAGTTTTTGTAATAGGTAACATCAACATTATATATTTGACAAAGTGTGATTTCAAGTGTTAATATGAGGCTGACTTGTGAAACTGCGATTATTTTCTGCCGTAATCTGCCTTTTTTTGTGCGGATTGACAATAATTCGCGTTTCATAAAAATTATAGAAGGGATGAATCACTATGAAGAAGAAATTGTTAGCCCTGCTGCTGGCCATGGCCATGGTGCTGTCGCTGGCTGCCTGCGGCGCCGCGGAATCCTCTGCGCCTGCCGCGTCCGACGCTGCTGCTTCTGCTCCGGAGGCCGCTCCCGCAGAGGACGCTGCTGCCGGAGAAGAGGCTCCTGCCGAGGCGGCTCCCGCAGGCGACAACGTGCTGAGAATCGGCGCGCTGATCAACACCACCGGCTGGTTTGCCTCCATCGACTACAACAACCAGATCGAGATGGAGACCCTGTGCAAGTACTATAACGATCAGGGCGGCATCGACATCGGCGGCACCAAGTATCAGATTGAGCTGGTGGTGGAAGACGGCGGCTCCGACGCTGAGGGCATCCGCTCCGCGGCCCAGCGGCTGGTGGATCAGGGAATCCAGTATGTTGTTGAGACCAACGACTTCTGGGTGGAAGGCGCCATCGACATCTTCGAGAACGCCCACGTGATGAACATCATGGCTCAGAACAACATGAACCATGGCGTGATGAACGCTGAGACCCAGTATTCCTACTCCTTCTCCGACGCCTGCACCTCTCAGTTCCCCGCGGCTCTGGACGTTATCAAGGAAAACTATCCTGAGGTCAAGAGTGTTGTCTACGCCTGCGACGACAACGGCGTCAACGAAGAGCAGGCTGCTCTGGTCAAAGAGAACGCCGAGCGCGTCGGCCTGGAGTACATCGACTCTCCCGTGATCTATGACGGCGAGTCCACCGACTTCTCCTCCATCGCTCTGAAGATCGTCAACTCCGGCGCTGACTGCTTCATCGGCAACGGCACCCCTGACAACATCGCTGCCCTGCTGAAGGAAGTCCGTTCCGCCGGCTCTGACATGGTCTGCGCTGCGGTCATCACCCTGGGCCCCGGCGTCCTCGTTGGCGGCAGCGGCATCGCTGATCTGTCCGGCGCCTTCACCTTCGGCTCCGACATCGCCACTCCCGAGCACAACACCGACACCTTCAACGAGATCTACAAGCTGTTTGTGGAAACCTACGGCGAGGACAACGCCACTGCCTGGAACGGCGCTGCGCTGGACTGCCTGTACAACCTGCTTCAGCTCATGCAGGGCGCCGGCTCCACGGATGTTGAGGCTGTGCGGACCTACTTTGACGGTGTGGATACAGTGGAGACCCTCTTCGGCACCGGCGTACGCTGCGGCCAGGAGACCTTCGGCAACACCCATCTGATCGCCCATCCCAGCCACGCCATGAAGGTTGAGAACGGCGAGGTCATCTACATGGGCACCTACGAGTGCGTTGCCCCGTAATCTGCAGATAATCTGATTTCACGGTACAAGGCGCCCCAATCCGGCGCCTTGTATCTACATCCTCCAAAAAAAGAGTAAGGAGAGGTGAGAACATGGGAGTAATCCCCAACATTATGGTTAATGCCCTGGTGCTGGCATCCATGTATATTCTGGCATCCCTGGGCTTCGCCTTTATTTTCAACATGCTGGGATCGGTGAACCTGGCCCACGGCGCGTTTTATATGCTCGCGGCATATATTACCTATTATCTCTGCGCCAAAGCCGGTCTCAACAACTGGGTCGCCATGCTTCTTGCGGCGATCGTACTGGCGGCCATCGGTATCGTCATGGAGCGGTTTGTGTTCCGGCCATTCCAGACGGAATTTGACCGGGTGGTTATGGTCTCGGTAGCGCTCATGACCATGCTGCAGCAGCTTGCAGTTCAGGTCTCCGGTTCCCAGACCATCTCCATTCCCGCCTACGGAAACGGCGTTCTGGATCTGGGATTCATGACGCTCACCAACGAAAAACTCATCACCTTCCTGGTGGGCCTGATCCTTCTGATCATCACCCTGTTTATCGTCTACCGGACGAAGCTGGGCATGCAGATGGAGGCCATTTCCCAGGACCGTCTGGGCGCCGCCCTGCAGGGCATCCAGGTCAATAAGGTCGCTATGCTGGTCTGCGGCATGGGCTTTGCGCTGGCGGCTGTGGCGGGCGCCATGATGGGCGCCTATCAGCAGGTCAGCTCCAACATGGGCGACAACATCAACGTCCGCATCCTGATGCTGGTCATGCTGGCCGGCGCGGGATCCATGAACGGCATCCTGATCACCGGTTTCCTGATGGCGCTGCTGGATTCCGTGTGCCCCATCATCTGGGACAGCTACACGGCCTCTGCCATTGCCTGCTCCGCAGTTGTTGTCCTGCTGCTCATCCGTCCGAAGGGCTTCTTCGGACATGAGATGTAAGGAGGTGCCCTGATGACTGAAAAACTGAATGTGAAAAAGGGCATTCCCTATGCGGTCCTGCTGCTGGTCTTCCTGGTGCTGCCCATCTTCCTGCACACCAGCTACTGGATCGGCGTGCTGATCATGGTGCTGTATAAGGTAGTCGGCTCCGTCAGTCTGCGGACCATCTCCCTGTCCGGCACCCTGACCTTCGCCCATGGCACCTTTATTGCGCTGGGCGCCTACTGCGCGGGCATCCTGGCCCGGAATCTGGGCCTGCCTCCGGTGGTGACCATCATTGCCGGCGGCCTGTTCGCGGCTCTGGTCAGCGTGATCACCGGTTTCCCCTTTGTACGGCTCAAGGGTATGTATTACTCCATGGCCTCCATGTTCCTGGGCGTGACCCTGGTGTATGTGATCAAGGCCATGAAGATCACCGGCGGCTATCACGGCCTGACCCGGATCCCCAAGCTGCTGCAGAACGACATCGCCTGCTACTATGTGTTCCTGGCCATCGCCGTGGTCCTGATCCTGATCCTGTTCCGGTTTGAGTTCTCCCGGATCGGCACGACCCTGCGGGCCCTGGCCCAGAGCCAGGACGTGGCCTCCTCCATCGGCGTCAACGCCCGGTTCTACCGGCTTTTGGCCGTGGGAATGGGCAGCTTCTGTGCCGGCGTTGCCGGCGCGGCCTATGGCCTGTATTCCACCGTCCTGTCTCCCACAAACTATGACATGACGTTCTCCCTGTGGCTGCTGATGTATATGCTCATCGGCGGCGAGGACTACTTCATCGGACCCATCATCGGCGCGATCATCTTTGTGCTGATCCCGGAACTGGGCCGCGGCCTGAGCGCCTATGCCCCGTTCCTGACGGGCGCCTGCACGCTGATCGTCGCCTATCTGCTCCCCGGCGGTCTGGCCGGTATCCCCGACCTGATCCGCAAGCGGAAAGAACAAAAAGCGATCGAAGCATCGGAAGGGAGGGACGACCGTGCATCTGCTTGAAACATCCGGCCTGACCAAACGCTTTGGCGGCCTGAC